>DATJSQ010000288.1:0-7443 GCA_035503995.1 Verrucomicrobiia bacterium
GGCCGCCAAATTGCGCGAGAACAACATTCCTTGCGACGTGATTCATCTGGACACCGGCTGGTTTGAAACGGATTGGCGCTGTGATTACCTGTTCTCCACCAACCGCTTTCCCACACCGGAGGCGATGATTTCGGATTTGAAGGATGAAGGCTTCCATATTTCCTGCTGGCAATTGCCTTATTTTGTCCCGAAAAATTCCCTGTTCAACGAATTGGTCACGAATGATTTGGTGGTGCGCGACGGCAAGGGGAATCTGCCGCAGGAAGATGCCGTGCTCGATTTCTCCAATCCGCGGACCGTCCAATGGTACCAGGGCCATCTGGCCACCTTGCTCAAGATGGGGGTGGGAGCCATCAAAGCCGATTTCGGCGAAGCCGCGCCGCTGGACGGCATTTATGCGGACGGGCGCTCCGGCTTTTATGAGCACAATCTGTATCCGTTGCGCTACAACAAAGCCGTGGCCGACATCACCAGACAGGTCACCGGCGATAATATTATCTGGGCGCGCAGCGCCTGGGCCGGCAGCCAGCGCTACCCGATCCATTGGGGCGGCGACGCCGAGAGCACCGACCAGGGCATGTCGGCGGAGTTGCGCGGCGGGCTTTCGTTGGGGGTGTGCGGCTTCTCCTTTTGGAGTCATGACATCGGCGGCTTCACGGCCAATTCCGTCGAAACCATGGACAAGAATCTTTACCTGCGCTGGCTGGCGTTCGGCATGTTGACCTCGCACAGCCGCTGCCACGGCGAGGCGCCCAAGGAGCCGTGGAATTACGGGGAGAATTTCATGAACGAATTCCGGCGCGTGGACGACTTGAAATACCGCCTGATGCCCTACGTGTATGCCCAGGCGAAGGATTGTTCCGACCGCGGCCTGCCGATGTTGCGCGCCCTCTTCATCGAATACCCCGATGACCCCGGCTCGTGGCTGGTTGACGATGAATATATGTTCGGCTCGGACATGTTGGTCGCGCCGCTGATGCATGAGGACGAGACGGGACGAGATGTCTATCTGCCACCGGGCGACTGGATGGATTTCCAAACCGGAAAAAGTTATTCCGGCGGTTGGAATGAAATCGAGGCCGGCGAAATTCCCGCCATCATTCTCGTGCGCGACGGCACGGCGATTCCCGAAATCCACCTCGCGCAATCCACGATGCGAATGGACTGGTCGGAATTGGCCCTGGTGGTGTTTGCAAAAAATTCCAAGACGGCGAACGGCCTGGTCTGCCTTCCATCGGACAACGTGCTGCATGAAATTTCGTTGAACCAGAACGGAAACGGGTTTGAGATGGCCAACGATCCCCTGACTGGAAAGGTTTCATGGACAATCACCGCCGGCCCGGCGCCCTGAGCCGCGGTCCTCATGACGCTAGTTTTACCGACACGACAACCGCCGGATGCCGCGGCATCATGAGGATGAATTCGAAATGAAAACCGCTTTTGCCATAGGCGCGCTCTCGGTGCTGGTGTTCATCGCCGCCCCGGCGCAACCGTATCTTTGGCGCAATGTCGTCATCGGCGGCGGCGGGTTCGTCACTGGCCTGCTGGCCCATCCGGGCGCCAGAGGCCTCCTTTACGCCCGCACGGATGTCGGCGGCGCGTATCGCTGGGACGCGGCAAGCCGGAAGTGGGTCCCGCTTACGGATTGGGTCCGGGGAATTGATTTTACCGGCATCGAAAGTTTTGCCGTGGATCCGTCCGACACGAATCGAATTTATCTCGCCGCCGGGATTTACCGCCAGACGCGCGCCGCGATATTGCGCTCCACTGACCGCGGGCAGACGTGGCAGGTGACTCAAGTCCCGTTCAAAATGGGCGGCAATGAACTGGGCCGCTTCAATGGCGAACGGCTGGCGGTGGACCCGGAAGACGGGAAAATTCTTTTCTTTGGCTCGCGCCACGACGGTTTGTGGAAAAGCGCCGATTACGGGGCGACCTGGTTCCGGGTGGATGCTTTTCCGCAACCCACCGCCAAAGCGCCATCGTCTGACGCGGACGCCGATGGCTGGCGCGGACGCTTTAATTTCCCGCCACAGGAGGTGGGAATTGTCTTCGTTCAATTTGCCCCGCGCGACGGCCGGGACGGCATACCAACGTTGACCATTTATGCGGGCGTTTCCACCACCAGCACAAATCTGTTTCGCAGCGACGACGGCGGCCTTCATTGGTCGCCGGTGCCGGGCCAACCCCTTGGCTTGCGGCCAAACCATGCCGTGCTCTCGCCCGACGGAACGATTTATTTGACTTACGGAAAGCAAGCAGGGCCAAATACGATGACGGACGGCAAGGTGTGGAAGTTCAATCCGCAAAATAATTTGTGGACGGACATCACGCCGCTTAAATCGCCGGACGGCGACCAGCCCTTCGGCTACGGAGCCATTTCCGTGGACGCGGAAAATCCCCCGGCAATTGTCGTCACCACCTTCGCGCGGTGGCATCCGCATGATGACATTTTCCGCAGTACCAACGGAGGCGCAAGTTGGATGCCGCTGCTGCAAAATGCGGTGTGGGATTATTCGTTCGCGCCTTACACACGAAATCGCACACCGCACTGGATGGGCAGCGTGCAAATTGATCCCTTCGATTCCAACCATGTATGGTTCACCACCGGCTACGGTGTCTGGGAGTCGAAAGACCTGACCGACGCCGACGCGGGAAAACCGACCCATTGGGATTTCTGCGACAACGGTTTGGAGGAAACCGTGCCGCTGGCGCTCATCAGTCCACCCGCGGGGGCGCATCTGTTGAGCGGCTTGGGCGACATAGACGGCTTTCGCCACGACGACTTGGACGCGTCGCCCGCCGGCGGCACGTTTGCCGGGCCGCATTTTGGCAACACGGAAGATTTGGCGTTCGCCGCGCAGAACCCCGCCATCATTGTCCGGACCGGACTGGGTGGAAACGGTTCGGCGCACGGGGCGATTTCCCGCGACGGCGGAACCCATTGGAGCGCGTTCCCCGGCGAGCCACCGGACAGTCGGGGAGGCGGAACGATTGCCGTTTCCGCGGACGGCAAAACCATCGTCTGGACGCTCCGGGGCGACGCGCCGCAATATTCGGACGATGGCGGGGCAAACTGGTCGGCCTGCGCGGGGCTTTCACCCGGCCTTCGCGTGGTGGCCGACCCGATGAATCCGCTCCGCTTTTACGGTTTCAATTCACGGGACGATAAAATTTTTGCGAGCACGAACGGCGCGGAAAGCTTTTCGGAAACCGGCGCCGCCGTTGCCCTCGAAAATGATCCGCCTGGTTATGGCTTTGGAACCGGCGGCCTGGCCGCCACGCCCGGCCGCGAGGGCGACCTCTGGCTGGCAATGCGCGACGGCGGCCTGTTCCATTCGGCCGATGGCGGCGTGAATTTCACAAAATTGCGAAACGTGGAAATTGCTGACGCCATCGGCTTTGGCCGGGCCGCCGATGGAACAGATTTTCCAGCGCTGTATCTCTCCGGAAAAGTCGGCGGCGTTGCCGGAACTTTCCGATCAACCGATGCGGGAGCAAGTTGGATGCGGATCAACGACGACGCGCATCAATTTGGTGCGATTACGCGTTTGACCGGCGACCCGCGTATTTTCGGGCGGGTTTATCTGGCAACCAGCGGCCGCGGCGTGATTTACGGCGACCCGGCCAAATAATTTATGAAGCGAATCCTCTTAAGCCTGGTGCTCGCGGCGTCCGCCAATTGTCTCGCGGGTAATTACACCAATTTTGACGTGGCAATTTACATTCCGGTCAACGTCGTCCACAGCTTCGAGCATCCGGAGGTGTTGAGCAACCAATGGAATACCATCAGCCGGCAATTGAAGGTGGACAAGGTTTATATCGAAGTGCAGCGCGACCGGCAGACCAACAGCGACGCTCTGCTCGAAAGCGTCAAACAGTTCTTCCTCGACCGTGGCGTGAGCGTGGCCGGCGGCATGGCGCTGTCTGACGGCAGCATCGGCGGCCAATTCAAATCGTTTTGCTATACCGATCCCCGCGACCGCGCCTTCATCAAAAGCGCCACCGAATTGGCCGCCCGGCACTTCGACGAAATCATCCAGGACGATTTCTTTTTCGACATGACGAAAGACGATTCGGACATCGCGGCCAAAGGCAACCGAACCTGGACCCAGTTCCGGCTGGCCCTCATGGACGATGCCGCGGAAAATCTAATCATCAAGCCCGCGCGGGCCGTCAATCCCCGGGTCAAACTGGTGATTAAATTCCCAAATTGGTACGAGCATTTCCAGGGGCTGGGTTATGACCTCGACCGCGAACCGAAACTTTTCGACGGCATTTACACCGGCACCGAGACGCGCGACCCGGTCATCACCGACCAGCATTTGCAGCAATACGAAAGCTACGAAATTTTCCGCTATTTTGAGAACGTCGCGCCTGGCCGCAATGGCGGCGGCTGGGTGGACACCTACAGCATCCGCTACCTGGACCGTTACGCGGAGCAGCTTTGGGACACCATGTTCGCCAAAGCGCCGCAAATCATGCTCTTCGAATGGTCGGCGATGGGCCGTCCCATTCAACCCGGCGACCGCGGCGCCTGGGAAAATTTGCCGACCAGTTTCAATTACCGCGAGGTGCTGCAATCCAATGCCGACCCGACCATGGCTGCTGTGGCGGCCTGTTCGCTGGAGCAGGTGGATTCGTTTCTCGGACAACTCGGCAATCCCATCGGCATTGCCTGCTACAAGCCCTATCAATCCACCGGCGAGGATTTCCTGCACAATTATCTCGGCATGATCGGCATTCCCATTGACTTGCGCCCGGAATTTCCGACCAAAGCAAATTTGGTCCTCCTGACCGAATCTGCGAAATTCGATCCGGACATCGTGGCCAAAATCAAAAATCAACTGCGGGCCGGCAAATCGGTGGTGATTACTTCGGGCCTGTTGCGCGCGCTGCAAACTCGCGGCCTCCAGGACATCGTCGAAGCGCAAGCCACCGACCGCGATGTCCTCGCGCACCAATTTTCCGGCGGCTATGGCGCCGGTAACTTTTCGACCCTGGACGATGACAACCAGCCGGGAATTTTGTTTCCGCAAATTGTTTTTCTGACGAACGATGCCTGGTCGCTCGTCCGCGCCCAGGCCAACGGCAATTCCTTCCCGGTCTTGCTGATGGACCGCTATTCCAGGGGCGTGCTTTACGTTTGGACGATTCCGGACAATTTTAACGACCTCTATTCGCTGCCCCCGGCGGTCACCACCGCGATTAAAAATTACGTCATGCGCGGATTTCCCGTGCGCCTGGACGGGCCGGCCCAAGTCGCGTTGTTCGCCTACGATAATCACACCTTCATCGTTGAATCCTATTTGCCGACGGCGACGGATGTGAATGTTTCAGTCACGGGAAATTTTCTCCATCTGAAAAATCTCGTCACCAGCGAGGTGCTTGACGGGCAAGTGCAATCCGTGCCGCCCTGGCAACGGCGACAAAATCCAGACGATGAAGACCGCGTTTCCTTCAGCGTCCACCTGCAACCGCACAGCTATGAAGTCTTCGAGGAGGCAAACTGAGAGCCGCTCCGCAGTTGCGGAGGGGCTGGACCGCGACGCTTGAGAACCGCGCGCATTCCATACGCTTTGCGAATTCGAAAGCTGAAGCATAGGCCGAAAACGTAGCGCAGACTTCCAAGTCTGCCGTATCGCGGGCTTCCAAACCCGCTTGCCGTCCGCCAACCCGACATTGCCCTGACGTTCCTATCGAGCAACTGGCGTCACACCTTTTTTAAGTAAAATATTTCCGTATTTGGCGGTTTCACCGGTCATCACCACGGCGGCGGCCGCGCGGGCACGGTCATAAAAAGCGAAGCGATCAATACGTTTCGGCGGCTTCGCCCCGGGGGCGTGACGGCGGATGACCTCCAGGTAGGAATCTTCCACGGCAGGATCCAACTGATCGCCTTCCACCGCCGCCATCATCACCAGCGGCGTGTCATAGGAGTCCAGTTCAAACAAGGGCAAAACGCCGTTCAACAGTTCCACAATGCGGACCCCATCCGCTCGCACCACCCGGCCGTTCACGGAGTGGCCGGGAAAATGCGCGTCGGCCAGGACGATCTCATCGCCGTGGCCCATCTCGGCGAGCACTTTTAACAATTCAGGACTGATACAGGGAGCGATACCTTTGAGCATAAGTTAATGATTTAGTTGGCCTCAACATGCAGCCAGGAAGCTTCCGAATGCGCGACGATTTCCATCCGCTCCAAAATCGCCGGGACCAGGCAAAATTGCCCGGCGCGCAATTCCAAAGTCCCGGAAGACTGCTGGATTTTGATTTGTCCTCCCACCACGGCGACAATTTGCAATTTTCGCGGTTTCAACTGGCCGCTTGCGCCGGCTTTCATTTCCAAATACTCCACGTTGAACAGGGGGTTTTGAACCAAAGGCCGCGATTTTACCCGGCCGTTGTCAAATGGTTTTCCCGCCGCCAGTGACGGCTCGAAGTCATTAAAATCAATACTGGCGAGCGATTGTTCGATGTGCAACTCGCGCGGACGGCCATCCAGCCCGACGCGGTTCCAATCGAATACGCGGTAGGTGGTGTCCGAATTTTGCTGGATTTCAAAAATCACCAAGCCGGCGCCGATCGCGTGAACGCGCCCACTCGGCAGATACATCGCGTCGCCCGCGCGGACGGGAATCCGGTGGAAACAATCGGCCACAGTACCATCGGAAATCTTCCGCTCGAATTCGGCGGCCGTCACTCCCTGTTTCAACCCGGCATACAATTCCGCTCCGGGCGCGGCTTGGGCTATAAACCACATTTCCGTCTTGGGTTCGCCGCCCATCCCAGAGGCCTTCGCCGCGGGCGGATGGACTTGGAGCGACAGTTTCTCGCGGGCATCGAGAATCTTGCAGAGTAGCGGAAAACGTTTTCCCGCGGCGGTTTTGGCGTCGCCGATCAGTTCGCGCGGGAAATTTTCCATGAGCCAGCGCAGGCTTTTCCCGGCAAACCCACCGTTTTGGACGATGCTTTCATCGCCGGGACGGTCGGAAATTTCCCAGGATTCTCCGATGGGTTTTCCCGGCGGCAATTTTTTGCCGAAGAGTTTTTCCATTTCGCGTCCGCCCCAGACGCGCTCTTTAAAGATCGGATGAAATATTATCGGATAAAGCACGATTCATTTCACGCCAGATTGAGACGGGTTGCAACACTACAATTGATTGTTTTCGGCTGGCGTTTGAAGAAAAACTGCAGCCGTTTGGCAGCGAGAAATGTCCGCGAGGTTTTGGAGTGCGCCAGTCCTCTGGCGCTTTGATAGGGACGTTTTCCGGAAAGGAACGATAAGTGATTTCCTGAGCCTGTTTGCCTGCGAACGCAAAGCGGTAGCCGCCGTCGCGCTGGCGCGCTCTGGCGTGCCGCGGGAGGACTGCCGCAGTCCAAAACGCAAGCGACTGCGCGGAGCCGCTGGAAATTCGCGTCAGCTTCCCGGTGCGGTCATTG
>DATJSQ010000289.1:0-6059 GCA_035503995.1 Verrucomicrobiia bacterium
TAGCGTCACGGCAACCGGCTACAATATCGTAGATATAAACGCCGCCCGCGCGCGCGGTATTCCGGTATCAAACGTGCCCGTTTACGGCACCGATACGGTTGCCGAGTATGTGATGGCATTGCTGCTCAATTTTTATCGCCAGCCGCAATTGCACAGCGAACTGGTCGCGCAGGGAGAATGGTCGAGGAGCGTGGATTGGTGTTTTTGGCGAACGCCGCTAACGGAATTGGCCGGACGCACAATTGGCATTGTCGGCTTTGGCCGCATCGGACGGCGTGTGGGCGAACTGGCAGCCGCCTTTAAAATGCGCGTCCTTGCCAACAGCCTTTCACGCCGTCAATTACTCCCCTGCCCTGTCGAATGGCGGGACCTTCCGGAATTATTCGCCGAATCCGACGTGGTCACATTGCATTGTCCTCTCACATCGGAAAATACCGGCATGGTCAACAAATCGTTGCTTGGCCGGATGAAGAAGACTGCCTATTTCATCAATACCGCGCGCGGCGCCCTCGTCAATGAAGCCGACCTCGCCGAAGCGTTGCGCCAACGCACGATTGCCGGGGCGGCTTTGGACGTGGTTTCAGCAGAACCGATTCCCGCCGGCAATCCGCTTCTGGCCGCGCCGAATCTAACTCTTACGCCGCACATCGCATGGGCCACAGTCGAGGCGCGGCGCCGGCTGATGCGCGTGACGGCGCAGAACGTGGCGGCTTTCCTCTCCGGCAAGGCGATTAACGTGGTTAATTGAAAACGTTGAAGCGTTGAAAATCTCAGATCAAATCAAAATCCTATGCCTAAATGTTCGAAATGTGGAGTGGACTGGATTGAAAATTATTGTCCCGTTTGCGCGCGCACGCTTGAGCCAGCCCCTCCAACTCCCCCGACGACCCCGGCACCAGCACTCGCGCCCATCCGTCCAGCGGCCAAAACAATTGAAATCGATCAAAAGTTCCCAATTGAATTTCCCTACAACGCAAATTGGCGAATCGCTCTGGTTTTTACGATTCTCTTTGTCGGTTGCGCGGGTGGTTCTGCATACTCGGCGATAACGAATCATGCCGGCGTCATCATAAATGGCGCAATCACTCTCGGGCCAGTTGGGGCAACAAGGTTCTACTGGGGGTTTGCCATTGTCATGGCATTCCTGGCGCTTTTTTGCGGGGTGGCGTTTGTTAGCAGTTTTCTATGGCCAGGGGTCCTCGTACTTCAAGCGGATGCGCTTCTTTTGCCAACTGGTTTGCGTAAGACCAGGATCATTCACATTCCCTACGGCCAAATACTTGAATGTCAGGAAACCGAAATCGGCAAACAGAGGCACAAAGCCCTTCGGGTCATACTTCGAAGCAAGGAATATTCCGTGCATGCAACGGCATTGCCGAATCCGGAAGCTTATGCGTTTGTTCGAAAATTCCTGCGCTCAAGGTGCCGGCGCAGTTGATTGCATCAGCGGAGGAATCATTGTCAATTCTACCAGGTTCAAAATCCCCGCAGGTCGGTGCTGGAACGTTTTGGCAGGCCGCGGGCAGGCGCGCGTTTAAGGACAAGATATTCAATGCCCAATTTCCGGCAATACTCGCGCTTGCCACCCTTGTCGCCGTCTTCGTTCACGACGTAAATATCCGGTTTTAATCGCCGGATTTCCGGGTCGGCATCGAGCCAGCCGTCGCCGGTGGAAATCAGCGCCTGCTTTACGTATTTAATCGAGCTCACCGCATAACGCCGCTCTTCCTGGGGAAAAAATGGATGACCCTTGCCTTTGAGCAATCGGATATTCTGGTCATGGCCGACGATGATATATAACTCGCCATAAGCGGATACCTCCTCGAAGAACCGCACGTGGCCGGAGTGAATCCAGTCGAAGCAGCCGGTGGCAACGACTTTTTTATGGGTTGGAACATTCGGCTGCACGACCTGGCCGGCCGGCAGGTCGGCGCTACCGTGTTCGCCCGACTTGGAACTCGCAGGCAAGATGCCTGCGCCGCTAGACGGTTCAGGGAAACCAGCCACGTCTTCGTCTTTGAACACGCGGTAGAGCACGTCTTTGTTCCGGCAGAATTTTTTCCGCTTCGCATTCGCGGAGGCCTCGATGTCAACCCATACGTCGGGGCGCAGTCCTGGAATTTCGGGCAGCGAGTCCAAATCCGGCGTGGCATTACCATTGTCGATCGGAACGACGCGGGCAACGTATCGGATGGCATTTAAAACATAGTTCCGCTCGGCAAGCGGAAACTGGGGCGGCTTGCCGGTGAATTTTTCAATCGCTTGATCATTCCACAGAAGAACCGTCAATGCACCGAGGCGGGACGCCTGGTCTAAAAAACGCAGGTCCTTTGAGCGGATGTCGTCAAAGCCGCCGGAGATAATAATGTTCTGCGCGGAACTCATTTTGCGGCAGTGCGAATGTTGACTTTCAAAGCACCGGGCACGGGCTTCTCGGAAACCACAATCAAATAGCCTCCGCCGCAACCGGAATACATCGCTCCAAAATATTGCCTCTGATACGCCTTGAGCAGTGCCGTCAGATCCACCCGGATGAGCGGGTGCCGGACGACATGAGGCAACAGCTTTTCCCAGCATTGCATATTCAGGTTTAACGAGGCGCCCAGTGCGCGGGCATCCCTTCGCACAATGGCAGCGAAGCAGTCCTTTCCAGACTGGCCGAGTTTGGCGGCCCATTCAGGATCGAGATTTTTTTCGCCCAGCGGACTATACCCTTCCGGTCTCGGCTCGACCGGAATCAAGTGAAGCGTCTTCTCCAGCCACCGTGCCCCTGCCGGCCGGTTGCACGATTCAATATGGATTGGGAAGACTCCTCCCTCATGGTTGAAGTCGTAATCCAAACGGTTGATGCCGGGATAAATCAATCCAATCATGTCCTGTGAGCCGCTTGGATCGGCCTTGCCCTTATTTTCCGCCGCGTATAACTCGCGGACTAATTCCTCTCTCGGCCGGCAGGGTACCTTGCCCTTCCAAAGTTTCATGGCGACAGCGCGTGTGCCGCCGGCGAAGCCCGAACGTTCCATCGGCCGGAAGTCCGGTTCGATTTGTACGACGACCATCGAGCCGGGAGGTTTGGGGTTGTGACGCGAAACAAACGGCTGATCAATCCAACCGCCGGCCAGTTGCAGACGGTTGGGAATGGCCCCGATATATTTGGCGACGGGTTTCAAGACTCGCGCATTCTGCCAAAAAACCGGACAGGCTGGAAGCCTGTTCAAGAGATCAGTTAATTGAATTAAATCACTTTCATTCAGTGATGGTTTCGACTTCTGTGTCGGTTCTCGACTTCTCCGGGCCGCCTGAAGGCGGGACACCAAAAAGAGATTGCTTTCATTCTGTGACGGTTTGGATTTGTGCATTGGTCACAGATAGGGAGGCGATACCCGCCGGTGTGATGATTTTTGAGCCGATGAGCCTGACATTCCGGGCATCATAAATGCAAAACGGTTTGTCAGCCGTTATGGAAACGTTTCGCAGGACCACGTTGCTGACGGGCATTTCCGGCAGTCCCCAAATCAGGCCCGCCGTGCCGCCATCCTGCACAGTAGCGGTGATATTGCTGAAAAGGATATCACTGTAAATTGGCGTGCGCTCAGTGACCGGACTGGACGGATAACTGGCTGCGACGGCCGGCGTCAGATCATACAGATGCCTATATTCCGGGTTCCTCGCCGTGTACGTGGCGTAAACCAGAATAGGAATCAGGACATTCGTCATGCGCAGGTTCAAATACTTCAGGTTGTGCACATAGCCGCCACGGTCCCGGTCAGACTTAATGCGAATTCCCTGTTCGGTGTTATTGAACGTGCAGTTGATGACGGTGATATTGGAGACACCGCCGTAAGTGAAACTCCCGATCGAAACTCCATGGCCGTATCCATAAGTGCAATTGGTAATGAGGACGTCCGAAGTGTGTCCGCCGCAGGTGAAATTGTCGTCCCCGACGCTTACATTACAATTTTCGATCAAGACATTCTTCCCGGACACGTCGCAGGCGTCTGTATTGTGCCCGGGATTGACAGGGTCGGTGGAGGGATTGGCGCGAATGGTCACGCCCCGTACGGTTACGTCGGTCGACCTGCCACTGATGGCAATGTGAAACATCGGCGAGTTGGTCAGGGTCACATTTTCAATCAGGACGCGGTTGCATCCGAGAAGGTGAATCATGATTGGCCGGCGTGCGCCGCGCTGTCGCGCATATGGCCACCACGGAATCCCCTGGCCGTTGATCATTCCCGAACCGCTAATGGCGACATCATGCAGGTCTGAGCCGCTGATAAAACTCTCCGGGTCGACTGTCTTGCCGGGGTATTTATCGAGCGGCAGCATGACCAGAGTCGCGCCGTCGTCCAGGCGCAAATTGATGCTGCTCGCAAGATGAATCGGCCCGCACAGGAAATTTCCAGGCGGGAATTCAACTGTGCCGCCCCCGGCTGCCTCAGCGGCGTCAATGGCGGCTTGAATGGCGGCGGTGTTCGTGCCAGCGCCGTCGCCGTCGGCGCCATAACTCATAACGTTGAAGCTGGCGCGAGGGATAACCGGCAGGTCCGGCGTGGCCAATGCCCTCGCGGAATGAAATAGAGCCGCGCCGGCTAAGGCCGGGACACCAAACCGAAGCAACGCAATACCGATTTGTTTTAACATTGAAGCGTGCTGAACCGGAAATAATCCACATCTACAAATCCTTTATGTCCGGTTCTTTTTCGAGTGATGCTGTACAGCCCGATTTTTGCGCCAATCCAAACGCCTTGTTCCGCCTGAAAACGTTCGGGAACACGCACGAAACCTTTGGGGGAATTCTCCAAAACTGTTCGCGCATTGAACCCATGAACCGCCTGGAGAACGGAGCGCGGCTGTGTGCGGGGTGGAGGGGCACCAGCCGCAGCACTCCCGAAAGTTTTGCCACGCTCCAGATGCGGTTCATCGAAAGCGCCGAAGCTGAAAGAGGTCAATCCGCCGTTTTCCACACTTGCCCGCAACTTGATACCGGACGGCACATTTTCCTGAACAAATTTTTCCACACCATTGACGCGCAGGACGAGACGGTTGCCCGAGCCGGATTTCTCGACGCAAAAAGTGGCGGACGATTTGCCCGCGACGATTAACCCGGCTTCCTCGCCGGATTGTTTGGGGACGAAATTGAAGAACGTCTCGACGGTGAAACTTCGCGCGGGAAATTTTTGTAAAAGCAAATTAGGCAGCGCCGACAGTTTGTCCCGGAAGTGGGCTGCTTTGAAGTCTGACGGACCGGCTGATGGTGGCGGCGCCACTGGCGCCGGGACACCGGACGAAACAAATTGAGGATATAACCGGAGCCATCCTTTCCGCCGGGCCAGTGAATACCACGATTTTTTGTGATTGGCGTGCCACTGCCATTGCAGCCCCAATTTGGACGAATTGAATTCATCCGACGTTTGCGGAATGAGCATCGGCCCGTTCTCAACCGGCTTTTCGCAATGCAGGACCGGCTCGCCAATCCCATTCCCATTTTGCGCGCCCATAAGCGGCCATTGGTCCCGCCATACAACCGGCTGCAAGTGACAAATCCGGCCGTAAACACCGGCGTCCTGGAAATGAATAAACCACCAGTCGCCATTCGGCGTGTCCAGCAACGCACCCTGATGCGGCCCGTTGACGGGAGTGCTGCCCTGGCCAAGGACAATCCTGTCCTCATAAGGGCCATAGATATGGCGTGAACGCAACGCAACCTGCCAGCCGGTCGGCACACCGCCCGCGGGCGCCAGAATGTAATACCACCCATCCTTTTTTAAAAACTTGGGGCCTTCGAGGATGGGATGCTTTTCCGGCTCGTGAAAGACGATTTGGCCCTTCCCGAATAGTTTTGAGCCGTCCGGCGCCATTGGTCGCACGCGCAGGATGTGTTTTATCCGCGCGCGTGAATACGAATAGGCATGGACCAGATACGCCCGGCCGTCGTCATCCCAAAGCGGGCATGGATCAATAAGCCCCTTGCCCCTTTGGAGCAGGTGCGGCTCCGACCATTTGCCGGCAGGATCATTGGCCGTGACGACATAAATGCCTTCGTCCGGCGTCGGAAA
>DATJSQ010000290.1:0-4934 GCA_035503995.1 Verrucomicrobiia bacterium
GTCCAGTGTCAACCGAGGCGAGGTGGCGCCCCGGGCAATAAATTTCAACTTATGCTTCCAGCCAGTCAGTCCTGGTTGGTGATGCGCCTTGAAGGCGTTGGCCAGCAATTCGGTTGGAAAATGCAATAAACCGGCCAAAAACCCCCTGCCAGCCTTCCAAACGGGGTCTTCAGCGAACCGGTCATGGGGGGCGCCGGAACTCGGAGAAATTAAAGTTGGCCGCAATAATACGTCCATAGCCTTTAGGGATCAACTGATGAGGCATTCTCTCCTAAAACAGAATTTTTTACAATATTAATCGTGTCCGTTGATGCGTCACCCGAATAGCGGCGCCCGGGCATGTCATTGCCTACAAAGTAATGTATGCTAATCAAGCATCATTCGCCCGTAGGGGGCGGTAGGGACGAAAATCTGTTTAGTAAAACACAGAAACAGTCAGAGCACCGTTCGGGGCAACCCTTTCTGCCATTTGCCCAACGAGACTGACGTGTGCTTTCATTTCCTTTCCGTCCGGCCTTTTCGACGTTGGATTTTCCCTGCTTTGCGCCTTTTGCGCTTTGCGCTAGATTTCCGTGATGCAACCGGAAAAATTGACCTTGAAATCGCAAGAGGCGCTCCAGGCTGCCCAGCGCCTGGCCCGCGACTATTCCCACCAGGAGATTGACGGTGAGCATCTGGCACTCGCACTCATCGGCCAAACCGACAGTCTCATCCCGGATTTGCTCGAACGCATCGGTGTGCCGGTGGCGCGGCTAAAACCGGATTTGGAGGCCGAGCTGTCGCGTCGGCACAAAGTGGAGGGCGCCGGGGATGCCTATGCCGGGAGCGATATGCGGAAATCGCTGGAAGCCGCCCAATCCGAGGCGGCGAGGCTTAAAGATGATTACGTGAGCACCGAACACTTGTTGCTCGGCTTGCTGGACAGCGGCGGCCCCTCGTTGAAAAAGATTTTTTCCAAACACGGTCTCAAGCGCGAGGCCGTCCTCAAAGCGCTGGCCGATTTGCGCGGCAACCAACGCGTCACGGATGAAAGTCCGGAGGCGAAATTTCAGGCGTTGGAGAAATATGGGCGCGACCTCACCGCCCTGGCGCGGCAGGGGAAAATTGACCCGGTGATTGGCCGCGACGAAGAAATCCGCCGGGTGATGCAGGTGCTCACTCGCCGCACGAAGAACAACCCGGTGCTCATTGGCGAGCCGGGCGTTGGCAAGACGGCAATCGCCGAGGGCCTGGCCCGGCGCATTGTCAGCGGGGACGTGCCTGAATCCCTCAAGAACAAGCAGTTGGTGGCGATGGACCTTGGCGCGATGATTGCCGGCGCAAAATATCGCGGGGAATTCGAGGACCGGCTCAAGGCGTTTCTGAAGGAAATCGTGGCGGCCGAAGGCAAAATCATTTTGTTCATTGACGAATTGCACACGCTGGTCGGGGCGGGCGCGGCGGAAGGCGCCACCGACGCGGCCAACATCATGAAGCCGCAACTGGCGCGCGGCGAATTACGGTGCGTGGGGGCCACCACGCTCGATGAATACCGCAAGCACATCGAAAAGGACCCGGCGTTGGAGCGGCGTTTTCAGCCGGTCCTGGTCGCCGAGCCGTCCGTTGAGGCGACGATTGCCATTTTGCGCGGGCTTAAGGAGCGCTACGAAGTCCATCACGGCGTGCGCATCCAGGATTCGGCGCTCGTGGCGGCGGCCACACTCTCGCATCGCTACATTACCGACCGATTTCTGCCGGACAAGGCCATTGACCTGGTGGATGAGGCGGCCTCGCGCATCAAAATGGAATTGGATTCCAAACCGACGGAACTGGACCAATTGGACCGGCAGATTTTGCAATTGGAGATCGAACGGACATCGTTGGCGAAGGAAAAAGACGCGGCGAGCCGGGAGCGGCTGAAACGGCTGGACAGGGAACTGGCCGATCTCAAAGAAAAGTCCAAGGCGCTCACCGCGCAGTGGCAGAACGAAAAAAGCGCCGTCAATGCCGTCAGCGTGGTGCAATCGCAATTGGAGCAGGCGAAAATTGAGTTGGAGCAGGCACAGCGGAGGGGAGATCTGAACATGGCTGCGCAAATCCAATACGGAAAAATTCCCGATTTGGAGAAAAAACTGGCGGCGATTGAAAAGCAATCGGCGCAAACCACCCGCGCGTCCTTGTTGCGGCAGGAAGTGACCGACGAGGACATCGCGCGGGTCGTGGCCTCGTGGACGCACATTCCCGTTTCGCGCATGCTTGAAGGCGAACGGCAGAAGCTGGTGAAGATGGAAGAGCGGCTGGGGCAGCGCGTCATCGGGCAGGCGGAAGCCATCAGGGCCGTGTCCGATGCCGTTCGCCGCGCCCGGAGTGGATTACAAGATCCGAACCGCCCCATCGGCTCGTTCATTTTCCTGGGCCCGACGGGGGTGGGCAAAACAGAAACCGCCCGCGCGTTGGCGGAATTTCTGTTCGACGATGAAAACGCGATGGTGCGCCTTGACATGAGCGAATACATGGAAAAATTCTCGGTGCAGCGGCTGATTGGCGCTCCGCCCGGGTACGTCGGTTATGAAGAAGGCGGCCAGTTAAGCGAAGCCGTCCGCCGGCGGCCTTACTCCGTCGTGCTCTTTGACGAGATTGAGAAGGCGCATCCCGACGTTTTCAACGTGCTTCTCCAGGTACTGGATGATGGGCGGCTCACCGACGGGCAGGGGCGCACGGTGGATTTCAAAAATACGATTGTCATCATGACCAGCAACATTGGTTCCTCCATCATCCAGGAATATTTCATGGAAGGGAAAAATTCCGCGAGCGCGCGGGCCACCCTGGAAGACAAGGTGATGGCTGAAGTGAAACGGCATTTTCGCCCTGAATTCCTCAATCGCGTGGATGACGTCATTGTTTTCCAAAGCCTTGACGAAGACGAACTCGCAAAGATTGTGGAAATTCAAATTGCGCGGCTGGAAAAACGGCTGGCGCAGCAAAATCTCACGCTCACGCTGGATGCCGGCGCGAAAAAGCTGCTGGCCCGCGAAGGCTATGACCCGCAATTTGGCGCGCGTCCGCTCAAGCGAACGGTGCAGGAGCAATTGCTCAATCCGCTTTCCATGCGACTGCTCGACGGCGAATTCAAGCCGGGCGACAAAATCAAGGTCACCGCGGATGATGACAAGCTGGTGTTTGCGAAGAAATAAATCCGGATTTATTCCACCGAGCCGTTCGAGGGCGTCTTGTACAACGCCCATTGGAGATTTATCCGCTGGAGCACGCTGCTGAAACGTTGAAGATCCAGCGGTTTGGTCAGACATGCGTTTGCTCCCTTTCTAATGCTCATGGCGATGGCGCGCTCGTCCCCCTCATCGCACAAGGCGACGACAGGAATGGGACGCGTGCGGGGGTCTTTGCGGATACGCCGGAGCACCTCCGAGCCGCTGACGCGGGGCAATTCCCAATCGAGCAAAACCAGTTGGGAGTGTCCACCCGGCGCGCGGCCGGCAAACTGCCCCGTGGCGAAAAGAAAATCCAGGGCGCTGGCCCCGTCATGGACGACAAAAATCCGGTTGATGATTTTGGCCTGCTTGAACGCCCACTTGGTCGCCAAAACTTCGCCAGGCTCAGTCTCGGCGTAAAGGATATCCACCACCCCGGCATTGGCGACCGAGGGAGTGGCATTGGCATCATAGGCAAACAAGGCTGGCAACGAGGTGTCGAGGGCGCGGGCCAGACGCTCGATGCTTTGCAGCGAAACATTGCGCGCCCCGCGTTCCACATCGGAAATATACGTCCGATGCAACGTGGCGCGTTCGGCCAATTCCTCTTGCGACATGCCCAGGCGTTTCCGCCACGTCCGAATGGACATGCCAAACAGCTTTTTTAACTCATTCTCTCGCACAACATTACTCACAATTCGAGAGAGAATAACAATCTGCGCAACAGACTATAAGTGACAGCGGCCCCAGCCACCTTTTGCGGATGTGTGCGTGATCGCCCTCCCTTTTTTAATATACGCCCCGCCTGGCTTTTTCGCAAAATCGGGTTTACCTGGCGCCGGGAAGGAAAGACAAAAGGGGTACAATCGAAAAACCCGGTCATTCGACCCAAGAATAATCCTGGATGGCGTTCCACGGCAGATAGGTGACGCCATTGCGCTTCTGCTTTTCCGTTCCGCCATAGACCACCGCGCTCGACACCGCCTTCTTCGTTTTGGCAAAAAGTTCCGTGATCTTTTGAGAACCTCTTTGAGAAAATCATTGAGTTTCAAGTGAGCGATTGACAAGACTGTGGCTTCCAAGCTTTGGCGGATCACTTCCCCTTGATTTTGACTTTCCCAAAATAGTTCCCGCTGGTAACGTATTGATTGGCAGCCGACGTGGCGGAACTGGCAGACGCGCTAGACTCAAAATCTAGTACTCGCGAGAGTGTGTGGGTTCGACCCCCTCCGTCGGCACCATTTAAATCCATTGGGAAAACAGTAATTTCATACAATGTTTTCGGGGATTTTATGCCAATTTCCCCTTTTGAGCTTGCGCCCTTTTCTGCTTTCACCGTCTCTTGCGTTCCCGTCCAAAACGATGCTCGAAAGTCAATCATAAATCAATCAATGCCGTAAGGCAAAGTTCCATCCCGGACCACCAATTGGAAACCGGCGCGGACAATCAAAGCGCGTCCAGCGAAGCCACACGACGCGAGGCGGGCATTGTGGCGAGTGTCAGGCAAATGAGGACTCCCTAAATTTTTTGTCAAATCGTGACCGCCATGTGCTATGTGCCGGGGGAAATTCGCGCCATCCGCGCGCGTATGGAGTCTCGCTTTTATCACTGCCCCATTTGCATCTGTCCGTAAAATCCAAGTGGTGCGTTGGTTGCGCTCGCCTCGAGAAGTTGCGTCCAACTGTGTGGCGAACACGGCTTCCCTGATCTATTGGATCAAATCACTTTTGGCTCGATTGCAGGCTT
>DATJSQ010000291.1:0-7371 GCA_035503995.1 Verrucomicrobiia bacterium
TTCACCGGGATCGGCGTGATAATGGTCGCCGGTTGCCCGAGCAAGGCTCCGACGCGGGATTCGCTGGAACTTTGTAATTTGCTGAAAACGGTGTCGAACAGCCAGAAAACCCCCGCGGCTATGATCAGACCGCCAAAAATGGACAAAGGCGCGCTGATCCAAAAGCTTTTCGTGGCCTCGATGCTCGAAAAAAGCATACCCAACCCGCCCATCGCGGTAACGAAACAGGAGATGGTGGTGGGGCTGAACGGCGCAATGCCTGGCATGCCGGTCTCCTCAAAACCGGCCTCGGCGTGGCCACTGGTGCCGATGTCCGCGTGCGGCGCCTCGTGACCGCCAAAGAGATGGCCCAGCAAAGCGCTGAAGATTGTGAAAACGAGTCCAACACCGAAGCAAATGGCATAGACTAAAAAATCAAAATTCATAATTGCCTCACTGATTTGAGTTTGAGGAAATTAAAACCTTCGCATCCCCGCAACGCAAGCGGGAAAATCTGGCGCATTTCTGAGTAATCTGTCGGCACGGTGCTATTTAACACCATGTCGCCGTCACATGCATTTACAATTTTAAAGGAAATTTGTAATTGGCCCCTGCTCATTCGGCTTGCCATTTTCGCCGGCCTCTCCCATTTTCGCGGCATGCAATCCTACGAGTTGCTTCGCGAAGTGTTTGACAAACGCAAACCCAAGGAAATTGCCGCCGAACTGGGACTTTCGGCCTCGATGATTTATAAATGGGCCGAGCCGAATACCGCCGGCAGCGGCATTGGCAATCCGCTCGACCGCATTGAGGCCTTGCTCAAAAGCACCGGCGACCACCGGCTGGTTCAATGGATTTGCCAGCGGGCAGGCGGCTTTTTCATCCTGAATCCCAGGAACACACCCCATCCGCATTCCCTGATTCCGGTGACGAACCAAATTGTTCAAGAGTTTGCCGATTTGCTGCACGTTATCGCCACCGCCACCGCCGATGAAAAAATCACCGCGGTGGAAACCCGGCAAATCCGGGAACGATGGGAGGAGCTGAAATCCGTCACCGAAGGATTTGTGGCCGGTTGTGAAGAGGGGGATTTTGCGGCGATCCGTGAAAGACACCAGAAACACGCGGCGGCGACGGCCCAACCGTTGCGCGCGTAATCCACTTGTTTTTCGCCCGTTACGGTTTAAATTCACCCCATGAAGAACGACGTTGTTTCCGTACAAATCCGCGGAATCCTCCCAGCGAACAGCGGCGGCTGCGCCCTGTTCGTCGGAAATGACGAGAAAGTCTTCGTCATCCACGTTGACCCTCAGATGGGCGCGGTCATCGGCATGTTTTTGCGGCAGACCCCCAAAGAGCGCCCGCTCACCCACGATTTGATCAACCGGATTTTCCAAGGCTTTGGCATCAGCGTTGAAAGGGTGGTCATCACCGATTTGAAAAACTCCACCTATTTTGCGCGGCTGATTCTCCAGCAACAAAATGAACTGCACACGGCGCGAAAAATTGTCGAGGTGGACGCGCGCCCGAGCGATTGCCTGGCCATCGCCGCCGCGCAGAAAAAACCGATTTTCGTCTCCGCTCCCCTCTTCGAGCAAGTCGAGGACATGAGCGAAGTGCTCAACAAAATCAATGAGGCCGGCAGCGAAACCGCCGAATAGAATGCCCGCCGCAAAAGCCCCAACGCTCGCGCTCATTTGCGGCGATGATGAATTCGCCGTCAAAAATCGCGCCCGGGAAATCTACCAGAATTGGTGCGCCGAACTGGGCGGCATGGACCACGAAATCATCGAGGCCGGGGCCTCCAACAGCGGGGAGGCCTTGAACCGCATCTCCCGGCTCCGCGAGGCGCTGCAAACACTGCCTTTTTTCGGCTCCGGAAAGGCGGTCTGGCTGCGCGATTGCAATTTTTTGGGCGAAGAGCGCACGGCGAGCGCGCAAGCCGTTTCCGAAACCCTCGGTGATCTGGCCGGCGAGTTGAAGGCCTTTAAATGGGACAATGTCCGGCTGCTCATCAGCGCCGGCAAGGTGGACAGGCGCAAAACCTTTTTCAAAACCCTGGAAAAAATCGGAGTGGTTGAAAACTTCGACGCGTTGACGGCGGACGACAGGGACTGGGCGGAGCGCTCGGAAATGGCGGCGCGCTCGGCGATTCGCCAGCGCAACAAGGAAATTGAGGAAGAAGCCTTGTCCGAGCTTGTCGCCCGCATCGGCCCGAACGCGCGGCAATTGGAGAACGAGATTGAGAAATTGTCCGTGTTTGCCGGCGACCGGAAGCGGATTGAATTCGCCGACGTAACGGCGGTTTGCTCACAAAACAAAACGGCCCGGGCCTTTGCCTTGGGCGACGCCCTAGGCGACCGGGACCTGCAGCGGTTGTTGAAACGATTGGACGAGGAATTGTGGGACGTACAATTTGACAAGGACAAATCGGAAATCGGACTGCTTTACGGTCTAATCTCGAAGATCCGGACGATGCTGCTGCTCAAGGAGATGATCCGTGAAGGCTGGGTCAGGCCCGAAAGCGATTACAACCGGTTTAAGGCGCAATTGGAGCGCGTCCCGAAGGAAAATTTGCCCGCCGATCGGAGATTCAATCCCCTGGCAATGAATCCTTATGTGCTTTACAAAGCGTTGCCACAGGTTAAAAAATACTCACGGAGCGAATTGGTAAGCGCCATGGATTTGCTCTTGCGTTGCAACCAGCGGCTGGTGGGAAGTGGATTGGACGAAGCCCTGGTCTTGCAACAGACGTTGGTGCAAATCGTCGCGACGCAGGCAGTCGCAGCCTGACGCTTGAATTTTGTTTGAACCATGACATCCTCGGCTAGTTTGTCGGTGTTGGTCGGCAAGGATATTGCCTGCGTCAAAATCGCGGGCCGCGCGAACTTCACGTTCAGCCCGGACTTCAAAACCCTGCTGGTCGGCTTGAACCGGAAGGGGTACACCCATTTCGTGGTGGACTTGTCCCAATGTTTGCTGATGGACAGCACATTTTTGGGGACCCTCGCGGGTTTCGGGCTGATGACCAACCCCGGCGCGGCGGAACACTGCGACATTGAGCTGCTTAACCCGAGCGCGCGCGTCTCGGAACTGCTGGAAAATCTCGGCGTCCTGCAGTTGTTTAAGATCACCACTGGAACGGCGCCATGTCCGCCAGATGCCACCCCGTGCGAGCCGGAAACGGGCCATCACACGCGGGAGGAAATCACCCGCAATTGCATTGAGGCGCATCAGGCCCTGATGGCGGCCAATCCGGAAAACGTCGCGCGCTTCAAAGACGTGGCGCAGTTTCTGGCGGAAGATTTAAAGAGCCTGCAAAACCGGACGGCGAAGAGTTAGGCCGGCGCGGGTGAAGGCGCGCTCAATCCTGGCAATTTCGGCGGCGTGGGTTTTGGCGGCGTTTCGGGCAAATGCGTCCCCGCCGGCGCGCCGAGCATCGGACCCAGTTCGGACGGTGGCTTCGGCGGCGCCGTGAATTTTCCAGTGTGGACAATATCCTCGACTTGCGCGCCGTCCAGAGTCTCGTATTCCAACAAGGCATTGGCGATCATTTCGAGTTTGTCACGATGGGTATTGATCAGCTCTTTTGCCGTGTTGTTCGCTTCATCAATGATGCGTTTGACCTCGGCGTCAATCTCCTGCGCCGTTTGCTCACTGTAATCCTTCGCGCGGGTCATCATGTCGCGTCCCAGGAACACGTACTCCGGGTTGTCGCCATAGAGCACATTGCCCAGCTTCTCGCTCATGCCCCAATGCATGACCATCGCCTTGGCCAGTTGCGTCGCCTGCTGGATGTCCATCGCCGCGCCGCTCGAAATATCGTCCGTGACAAATTCTTCCGCGATGCGCCCGGCCATCGTCATGATGATGGTGTCAATCGCCTGCTTGCGACGCATGTTCAACATGTCCTCCTTGGGCAGGGACATGGTGACGCCCAGCGCCCGGCCGCGAGGGATGATGGTGACCTTGTGCAATGGATGCGTGTGGGTGAGCAGCACATTCACGAGAGCGTGCCCGGCCTCGTGCCAGGCCGTCGCGCGTTTCTCCTCATCGCTCATGGCCATGCTGCGGCGTTCACGGCCCCAGCGGACCTTATCGCGCGCTTCTTCCAATTCTTTCATGCCTACGGCCTTATGGCCCAGGCGGGCTGCAAGCAACGCCGCTTCGTTCAATAAATTGGCGAGTTCCGCGCCGGAATAGCCCGGCGTGCCGCGGGCGATGATGGACAAATCCACATTCGGCTCCAACTTCACGTTCTTGGCGTGAACTTTCAAAATCGCTTCGCGTCCGCGCACATCCGGCAAATTCACAACCACCTGCCGGTCAAAGCGTCCCGGTCGCAACAACGCCGGATCGAGCACGTCCGGCCGGTTCGTCGCCGCGATGATAATGATGCCTTCCTGGGTGTCGAAGCCGTCCATTTCCACGAGCAACGCATTCAATGTTTGCTCGCGCTCATCATTGCCGCCACCCAGGCCGTGACCGCGCGAGCGTCCAACGGCGTCAATTTCGTCAATGAATATCAAGCACGGCGTGTTCCGGCGCGCCTGCTCAAACATATCGCGCACGCGACTTGCGCCGACGCCGACAAACATCTCGACAAAGTCCGAACCGCTGATGCTGAAGAAACTCGCATCGGCTTCCCCGGCGATGGCCTTGGCCAACAGGGTTTTGCCCGTGCCGGGCGGTCCCACCATCAATACGCCTTTGGGAATGCGTCCACCCAGTTTCTGGAATTTCTTCGGATCTTTCAAAAATTCGACCAACTCGGAAACCTCCTCGATGGCTTCATCCACGCCGGCGACTTCTTTAAAGGTGATTTTATTCCGGTCCTTGGCGAGGAGCCGGGCCTTGCTTTTGCCAAAGCTCAACGCGCCTTTGCCGGCGATTTTTATCTGCCTGATGAAGAAAAACCAAAAAAGGACTCCCAAGCCGACAAAAAATAACAGTTGATAACCTATCTCCGAAAGCATGGGATTGCTCTCATTTGCCTCAAGTGTGCCGTTGGGCGGCAGCAACTCATTCTTCATTTGGTCCGTGAGCAAAGCCCGCGTGACAAACGGGACCGTTAGCGGCTTGCCCGTGGCCGGGTCCTTCTTGATGGCTCCATTCGCATCAGTTTCATAATAGCTTCCCGTGATTTCCGCGAGGTCGCCTGACTGCAAATTATAATTGATCGTGGCCTGCGCAATCTGGTGGGAATTATATTTCTGGAAGAATTGCGCCTGCGACAACTCGGCGCCCGGCGTGGGATAATGGCTCCGAAGCATCATGAACGCCACGATGCCGCCAATGATGATTATCCATGCCACCCACGTAAAGGCGGGGAAATTGAAACCTGCCGGCGGTCTTTTCGGACCCCGGTTGTCCTTTCGGTTGTCGTCGTCGTCAAACATCTCAAATTTTTATTTTCTGGGGCGCCTGTTTAAGGCACGCCAAATTATCACGCCCTTGCGGCTTTCGCAATGACCTATTTCGATTACAATATACACCATGCGAATCGGTTCGCTCAAATTAGAATCCAATCTGTTTCTCTCGCCGCTGGCGGGCTATACCAACCTGCCCTTCCGGCTCGCGGTGCGCGAAATCGGGGGCGTCGGGTTATGCACGACCGATTTGGTCAATGCCCGCTCGCTTCTGGAAAAAAATCCGAAGGCCTTCAAACTCATTGAAACGCGGCCCGCCGACTCTCCGCTGGCGGTCCAACTTTTCGGAAGCGTCCCGGAAGAAATGCGCGATGCCGCGCGCGTCCTGGAATCGCTTGGCGTTCATTCCATAGACATCAACATGGGTTGTCCCGTTCGAAAAGTCTGCAAGATCGGCGGCGGCTCGGCCATGATGACGGAACTTGCTAAAACCACCGCCCTGGTCCGCGGCATGATTGCCGCCGTTAAAATCCCCGTCACCGCCAAAATGCGGCTGGGGTGGGACGATGACAATTTGACGGCGCCGGATTTGGCGCGCGCGCTCGAGGACGCCGGCGTGGCGGCGGTCTTTGTTCATGGCCGCACACGCGAACAGGGTTTCGGCGGCACGGTGAATCTTGCCGGTATCCGGAAAGTGGTTGAGGCGGTAAAAACCATTCCCGTGATCGGCAACGGTGACATCATTACGCCGCAAGCCGCCAAAAAAATGGTGGACGAAACAGGCTGCGCCGGAGTCAGCATTGGCCGTGGCGCATTTTATGACCCGTGGATTTTTCAGCGGACGCTGGAATATCTGAATACGTGGCGGCAGGCTTCCCAGCCTGCCGTGGAGCCGGGCTTCCAGCACGGTGGAGGGGCTGTTTCCGAAGACTTTGGAGTATCGCACACCGTTCCGGGCGGCAGGATGCCGCCCTCTACGGCAGGCGAGGACGCCTGCCACTACCCGCCTCCAGAACCTTCGTTCGAGGAACGCGTCCGCGTCATGCGCCGGCACCTGGATTTGATGATTGAAGTTTTTGGCGAGGAACATGGGTGCCGGATGTTCCGCAAAGTCGCCCCTTGGTATTCCAAACGCTTCGGCCCCTGCCACGAATTCAACAAGAAGGTCGTGCATATTTCTTCGCGCCAACAATTCGAAGAGGTGCTGGAAAATTACGTTCGCTGGCGCCGGCAATTCTTGGACAACAATGGAGAACTGCTTCCGCGTTTCCAATCGCCTCCGATGGTGGCCTCTTTCATGCGAGAACCCGCCGTGACGCAACGCGAGAAGATCCCGGTGCCCCGGGGGCCGGTGGAGGTGTGGTAATTTCAGGCGGGGAACCGCAGAGAACCAGGATGGCAGGGATTTTTACCGCGGATGACGCTGATGAATGCGGATGGGATTCAAACACCGAAAATCATAACCGCAAAATATGCCAAACCAATTTCAGGGTACGGAGTGAGAAATGCGGAACCCGGTTTCAGGTCTCACCCCGCACCCTCGCCCCACCCCAATCGGAATTCGAGAGGGTGGCTCTTCCCATGGACCAGGGAACCCACACCTCCCCACGAACCCTGGGGACCCTCACCTCACCCTGATCCCCTCTCCCCTCCCATCCGATGGGAGCGGAGAGGGGATCCGCCTTCGTTGCGCTTCGGCGCGACACGCAGCAAGCGGACGCCAACTGTCGCATGGATGTCCAGCCATCGGCGGCGGGTTCAGGGGTTCAATGCGCGAATTTTTTCGGGGAAATCTCCCCGTTGAAGGAAGAGGGAACCGAACTTACTAATGAGCAAGGCCGCAGGCGCAGGCGACCCGCTCCACTTTGGCCGGCTCATAATTCAAATACGGTCCCAGCCAGCGTTCGACTTCCTGCAATGTCAGTCCTTTGCGGAGATGATAATCCAGCAGTTGGTCGCGACCGAGTTTACCCACGGCGAAATACTTCGATTCCGGGTGCGCAAAATAAAGTCCGCTCACCGA
>DATJSQ010000292.1:0-6037 GCA_035503995.1 Verrucomicrobiia bacterium
CCTTTGGAAGAATTATGAAGTTCAAGGAACATGATTGCGCGGTTTTGAAAGCGAACCTTCCTGAAGATGGCTTGCTGGCCGGTGACGTGGGCACAATTGTTCACATCCACAAGGGCGGCATGGCCTACGAAGTGGAATTTATCACCCTGACCGGCAGGACTGTCGCCGTGGCCACCGTGGAGGCATCACAATTGCGTCCGGTGAGCCGCCAGGACCTAAATCACGTCCGCGAATTGGTTCCAGCCTGATTTATTCAAGTATTCCAAAGCTTGCCGCCGGTTTTGTGGACATTCGCGTGGTGAATTGTTGGCCCCCGTTGCCCGTGCCAGGAATTAAACCAACGCGCCGGACATTCAAAACGCGGCGCGTCGCAAACTCGAATACCTGCACCGGGCGCGGCGATTGGACGATTTGCGGATGCCACCGGGAAACCGGTTGGAGGCGTTGTATGGCAACCGCAAGGGACAGCACAGCGTCCGCATCAATGATAAGTGGCGCATCTGTTTCGAGTGGCGCGACGGCAACGCCAAACAGGTTGAAATTGTGGACTGTCACTGAAACGTTATGAGCAAACGAAATGACAGACTGAATCCGGTTCATCCGGGCGACGTGCTACGCGAGGATTTTATGAAGCCGATGAATTTGAGCGCCTACGCGGTGGCCAAAGCCATCGGCGCGACGCCGATTGCGATTTCACAGATTTGCCGTGGCAAGCGGAGCGTCAGCGCGGAAATGGCGTTGAAACTGGGCCGCCTGTTCAACGTCTCGCCGGAATTGTGGATCGGGATTCAGGCGGACTATGATTTGGAAACCGCCCGCCGGCAATGCGAGAAGCGAATCGAACGGGACGTGCATCCGCTGGCGAAGTTGGAACTGACGAGCGCCTGATCATCGCCTTTTGCGGCGCGGCAGTCTTCGTTCCTCGCTTTGCTCGGAACCAAATCTTTTTCTCATCCCCTGGCGTGCCGGGGCGTAGTTCCGAGCACGAAAGCTGTCTGGCCCGCCTTCATTCGCTGACGCGAATTACGGCCCGGCAGTCTTCGTTCCTCGCTTTGCTCGAAACCAATTCTCATTCTCATCGGCTGGCGTGCCGGGGCGTAGTTCCCATCGTGTCCGCATTGGCCCGCCTTCATTCGCTGACGCGAATTATGGCGCGGCAGTCTTCGTTCCTCGCTTCGCTCGGAACGAAGACTGTTAGAAATGTTTTTTGGCAAAGGCACGGCCTGACGCCGATTTCAGATACCGTTCAAATTCCAAGGCGCGCTCGCGTTGGCTAAATGCGATGGCAGTTTTGATGCGCCAAGGACGGAATTTCGCCGTATGCGGTACGCCACCTTCGTTGTGTTTTTGCAGTCTGGCCTTTAAATCCTCCGTGAAACCGCTGTAGAAACGGCTTTTATCCGTTTCGCTTTGGAGGGAATATACGTAGAAAAAATTCATGGCTGGCGTGCCGGGGCGTAGTTCCCAGCGCTCCCCATTGGCCCGCCTTCATTCGCTGACGCGAATTACGGCGCGGCAGTCTTCGTTCCTCGCTTTGCTCGGAACGAAGACTGGTGGAGCCGAGGGGATTCGAACCCCTGACCCCCACAATGCCATTGTGGTGCTCTACCAACTGAGCTACGACCCCAGCCAAATGCAGCCCCCAAAATAAATTCCCGCGCGCAAATGTCAAAGCCTTTCACACCGGATTTCATGCGTCGAAATAAATTGAATCGCCCCCGAAAAATTTTTAGCGTCTTTCCGTGCCATCTCTTTGCATCGCGTTCCTGACACACGAACCTTTTTATCCCCCGTCCGGAGGCGGTTCGGCGGAAGCGATTTACATGGTCGAGGAAATGGTCCGCCGAGGACACCAGGTGCATGTCTTTTGCCCTAAAATTTCCGACGCCGAAAACGTCGAGACGAAGTTTCGCGTTCGACTGCATCCGTTCACGATATGGAAAATGGGGCGGTACGCGCGGCTGCGAAATCTCAAATACGTGTTTTATCCGATGTTCCTCGAGCGGCTGGTCGCGGAGGCCGCGCGGGAGACCAAATTTGATCTGATTTTTTCAATCCACGCCATCGCCGCCGTCACCGCTGGAAAGTTAAAAAAACGGCTGGGAATCCCCGCGATCATGAATTTTCCCGATCTGCTGACGGGGTTCATGGAGACGTGGCCGGGCCATCTGGCGCCGCGCCCGCTGGTCGAGGCCCTCAAACGTTACGAGATTTCCCTGCCCTCGCGTTACGAGGTGGATGGCGTGCTGACGGTGTCGGATGCGCTGGCGGACTATTTCGTCCAACGCGGATTTCCGCGCGAAAAGATTCTGCCGATTTATTATGGCTATGATGCGGACAAATTCCCCTTTCGCACGGAGCGGGCGTTGAAAAATCCGGCGGTCGTCGTCATGCACGGTTCATTTGACGCCCATCACCTCGGCGAAATCGCCTTTGCCGCGATCCGGCTGGTGAGCCGGGAAAAGCCCGGAACGGTCTTCCGGTTTGTGGGCAAGCAGACCGAGTCGCTGGAAAAATTTTTGCGGCGGGCGCATCGGGAAATTCCCGGTTTCAAATGTGAAGCGACCGGATTTGTGCCTTATACGGAAGTGGCGAAACATTTGGCCGACGCGAGCGCGGGGATTGTGCCTTATGAAGAATCCGCGGGCACGCACTGCGCCTTTGTCGCCAAGATCGTCGAATATGTTGCCAGCGGAGTGCCGTCGGTTTCCACTCCCCTGGAAAGCATCCGCCGTTATTTCAAAGGGGATCCGATGGTGAAATTTTCGACATTTGACGGCGACGATTTCGGGCGCAACATTGTCGCCTGGCTCGAGGAGCCGCCGAAAGCGTGGCAGTTGCGCGCCGGCTCCTCTTCCGCGCGGGTGCAGGCGGAATTGGACTGGCGTCCGCTCTGCCGCAAGGCGATTGACTTCACGGAGAAAATCACGCGCGGGGACAAATGAAAAAGACGGACTGGCAAAAATTGCTCAAAGCCTCGGCCGATCCGTCTCGTGCAAAACAAATCCTCGATTCGCTGGAGACGTCCGCCGCGGCGCAACTTGACAAACTTTCCGCTGAATCCGGCCGGGTGTTACTGGCGCTATCAAGCGGCTCACAATTCCTGGGCGAGTGGCTGGTTGCGAATCCCGGGTCGCTTTCGATTTTCGATCCGGGGAGATTAAAGTATCCGCGGCGCGCGGAGGGATTTCTGCGCGAAATCGAGAGCCATCTAGCGGCGAAATCAAAGGCGGGTGATGACGCGGGCGCCCTGGCGGAATTGCGCCGGTACAAACAGCGTGAAATGCTCCGAATTGCCGCGCGCGACCTGGGGCGACTGGGCGACGTGGTGGAAATCACGCGCGAACTCTCCGCCCTGGCCGACGTGTGCCTCTCGGTGGTATTGAAGATCCTTGAGCATCAAATGCGGCAGAAATACGGCCAGCCGTTCCATCAGGACGCCGATGGCCGCTGGCAACCGACGCCGTTTTGCGTAATGGGCCTCGGCAAACTCGGCGGCGGGGAGTTAAATTACAGCTCGGACGTGGACTTGATTTTTGTCTATGGGGATGAAGGCGAGGTCTCTTTTGGGCCGCCGGATGGAAAGAAGGCGCGGCGGCCGGGGATGTCCAACCACCAGTTTTTTTGCAAGCTGGCGGAAGCGTTCACGGCGGAAGTATCGCGCGCGACGGGCGATGGCTTTCTTTTCCGGGTGGACTTGCGGCTGCGCCCGGAAGGCGAAGGGGGTCCGGTGGCGCGCTCGTTGGAAAGCTACGAAAATTTTTACGCGGAATGGGGGCAAACCTGGGAACGGATGATGCTGATCAAGGCGCGCCACGTCGCCGGTGACGAAAGCCTGGCGTCGGAATTTCTCGAAATGGTCCAGCCGTTCCGTTATCCGCACTCGATCAGCCGGAATATTTTGGCGGAAATCGCGGGGATAAAGGACCGCATTGAAAATGAGGTGGTTGGCGGCGGCGAGCTGGATCGGAACGTCAAACTGGGGCGCGGGGGCATCCGGGAGATTGAATTTATCGTCCAGTCGTTGCAAGTGCTTCATGCCGGCAATACGCCGTTTCTGCAATTGTCGCAGACACTGCCGTGTCTTGAAAAACTGGCGCAATACCACTTGCTGTCGCGGGACGAAGCGGACCAAATCGGCGCCGCCAACCGCTTTCTGCGCGACGTGGAGCACCGGCTGCAAATGGAAAACAATCTCCAGACGCACACGCTTCCTGTGGAGCGCGCGGCGCTCCTGCGGCTCGCGCGATTGATGGGTTTCCTCTCGGCGGATCAATTTGAAGCGGCGTTGCAAATGCATACGGCCAATGTACGGTCGGTTTATGACAGATTGCTCAAGAGAGAGGGGCCGTCGGCGCCGTCGGGCCTTCCGGCAACCTTCGAGGGAGCGGAAACGGAATGGCGGCAGTTGCTGGCGGCCCACTCCTTCCGCGAACCGGACAAGGCATTTTTTCTTTTTAAAGAATTCGCCGAGGGACCGGGCTACGTCCATGTTTCGGCCCGGACAACGGAATTAGCGCGGCAGTTGATTCCGCAATTCCTGGCGCGATGCCCGGTGGCGGCTCAAACGGAGGCCCACCATGAACCGGCTTTCAAGCGCGAACCGGCGAGAAATGCGGAGTCTGATTCAAGCTCTCACCCCCCACCCCCGGTCCCTCCCGATGAGCAGCAGGCGGACGCCAAGGGTCGCCTGAAAGTCCCGCCATTGGCGGTGGGTCCAGGGGTTCCAGAGGCGAATGTTTCGGGGAAATCCAATTTCGGACTACAAACGGGCGATTTGCCGGCCATCCTTTCGGACCCGGATCGCGTGCTGGCACGGCTGGATAGTTACATCAGCGCGTACGGCTCGCGCTCCGCTTTATTGGAATTATGGAACAACAATCCGAAGTTGTATGAATTGCTGCTGCTGCTGTTCGACCGCTCGGAATTTCTTGCGGAAATGAGCATCCGCTCGCCGGATTTGATTGATAATCTGGTTTTGACCGGACGGTTTCGCCAACGGAAATCGGCGGGGGAAATTTTACGGGAATTGCGATTTGGCATTTCCGATGCGGACCAATTCCTTTGGGTGCGCCGTTACCATGAGGTTGAGCGGATGCGGATCGGGTTGCGTGACATCATCGGGCTGGCCAGTTTTGAGCAGAATCTGGCGGAGCTTTCCGCGCTCGCCGACGGCTGCCTGCAATACGCGTTGGAGGCCGTCCTGCGGAAGAATAAGATCAAAACGCCGCCATTTGCGATCATCGGACTGGGCAAACTCGGCGGGGAGGAGATCACCTACGGTTCGGATCTTGATCTGATTTTTGTGACCCGGTCCAAAACCGGACAGTTGGCGACGCTGCAAAAGATCGCCGCGGAGATCATGGCGTTGCTTTCGCGGCGGACGGAACAGGGAATTGCGTTTCAAACCGACGCCCGTCTGCGTCCTGACGGGGAAAAAGGGTTGCTGGTCCAGTCGCTGGACGGATGTGAACGTTATTATCGCCAGCGGGCGCAACTTTGGGAAATTCAAGCGCTCAGCCGGGCGCGATTTGTCGCAGGCGACTCCAAAACCGGCGCAGGTTTTGAAAAACTAGTCTCGACGCTGGCGGATTTTTCCACGATTAAAAATCGAAGCTGGAAGAGAGAAATCCATGAAATGCGGCTGCGGATTGAAAAGGAGCGCACGCCGCCGGGACAGGACGGGTTGGCGATTAAAACAGGCCGCGGCGGTTTGATGGATGCCGAGTTTATCGCGCAAGCGCTGTGCCTGGAACACGGCTGGCACGAGCCCAACACGCTTCGCGCGCTTGAACGCGCGCGCGAAACGAAACTCCTGCCGGATGCGGAAGGGTTGATTGAAAATTACCGGCAATTGCGGCGGGTGGAAGGGATTTTGCGCCGGTGGAGTTACGAGGGTGAAACGGTTTTGCCCGACGATGCACCGGCATATTATCGCGTGTCGGTGCGCTGCGGATTCGATTCGCCGGAAAAATTTCGGGAGGCGCTGGCCGGATGGCGCGCGGCGATTCGCGCGTGCTACAAGAAAGTGTTTCCC
>DATJSQ010000293.1:0-6472 GCA_035503995.1 Verrucomicrobiia bacterium
TTACCTTCACCTGGATTTGGTAGTCGGGATCTTCGTCAAAGACGGAAGTGAATTGGGCGACGGGCAGAATGACGCTATCATCTGTGCCGCCGGAAAAGCCGCCGATTTTTTCAAGGACGCCAACGACTTCGAAGGGATGGCCGGCAATGACAATTTTCTCGCCGATCGGCTGTTCGCGCTGGAAGAGATTGGTCGCCAGCACCGAGCCGATCACGCAAACCGGGCGCCCGCCCTCGCACTCCGCCGCGGTCAAAAAACGCCCGTCGGACACGATGAGCCCGCCGGTGATTTGAAATTGTTCCGTCGTGCCGATAATTGGGGCGCTGGTCGAACGGCGCCGGTTGTGTTTCACCGCTTCCTCTCCCTGGGCGACCGGGGCGATGGATTCGGCGAGGGTCATTGCCCGTTGCAGGGCGTCCACGTCGTCGAGCGAAAGGCTCGGGCGCTTCATGGCATCGTACCATTCCTGGCGCGATTGAATGAACCAGCTGTAACGCTGCACGTAAAGCACGTCGGCGCCGATGGAGGAAATGTTCCTGAGGAAGGATTGGTTGATTCCCTCGATGGCCGTGCCCATGAGCGTGACGGTGACAATGCCGATGATTATGCCGAGCGTCGTCAGCACCGAACGCAATTTATTGGCGCAGATGGCGCTCCATGAAATCGCCAGGCCTTCGCGCAGTTCGGTCAGAAAATTCATCGGATGAATTTATGGATTATTTGAATTGTTGGAGGGATGGCAATGCGTTGGATCCGTCCATCCTTTCATCCGCGGCGATCAAGCCGTCGCGCAGGCGGATGATTCTTTGTGCGTGGCGCGCGACGTCTTCTTCATGGGTGACCACGATAATGGTATTGCCTTGGGCGGAAAGTTGCGCGAACAGCGCCAGAATCTCCGCGCCGGTCTTTGAATCCAGGTTGCCGGTGGGTTCGTCCGCCAGAATGAGGGACGGTTTGTTGACGAGAGCGCGGGCCACCGCCACGCGCTGGCGCTGGCCGCCCGACAATTCGTTCGGCTTGTGATGAATGCGGTCGGCCAGTCCGACATTTTTCAACGCATCCAACGCGGTTCTCCGCCGTTCCTCAAAGGGAACCCCCGCATAAATCAACGGCAGTTCCACGTTGCGCAGCGCGTCGGAGCGGGGCAACAAATTGAACGTCTGGAAAACAAAGCCAATTTCCCGGTTGCGGATTTCCGCCAGTTGATTGTCGTTCATCTCGCTGACGTGATTGCCGTTGAGCTGGTAACTCCCGGAGGTGGGCGTGTCCAGGCAGCCGACGAGGTTCATCATCGTGGATTTGCCGGAACCGCTCGGCCCCATGATGGCGACATATTCGCCGCGCTGGATTTCGAGCGAAACTTCGCGCAACGCATGGACGGTTTCCGTTCCCATCTGGTAGCGGCGCGAAATTTTGTCGAGGCGGATCAGACTCACGGTGACGCATCCGGGGTTGGCGCCGCGGGGCCTTTGACGATTTTTTTACCGTCATCAAGGTCGCGACTGATCGCATGATAACCGCCCACGACAATTTCATCGCCCTCCTTCAAGCCGTCGGTGATTTCCCAATAATCATCGTCGCTGATGCCAATCTTCACCGGCACGGCTTTTACGTGGTTACCCTCGACGACGAACACCACGTCCACCGGTTTTTGAACGTCGGCCATTTTCTTCGCGTTGGGTGAATTGGTTTTGGTGTCGGCGGAATTCGTTGGGCCGTCGGCGGAAGCGAGGGCGTTGGTCGAAATGGAACGGGTCCCGGCGCGGGCCGTAACGGCCTTTGCTTTTGCCTTCAGCACCCGCGTGGTGACGCTGGCGATGGGCACCGCCAGCGCGTTGGTGCGCGAGCGCGTTTGAATCTCCGCCGTCACCGACATTCCCGGACGAAACTGCTCCCTCTCGTTGACGTGGATGCACACTTGAAATTGCGTGGCGGTTTGCGAACCGGAGGACGAGGACGAGGACGACTCGGCGCCGGTAGCCGCGCCGGTGTCCAGTCCTTCCGCGGAACTGCCGACGTCGGTGACAATGCCGGAAAATTTTTTGTCCTGGAACGAATCCACGTCCAGGGTCGCCTTTTGCCCGGGCTGGATGAGCACGACATCCATTTCGCCCACGTCCACCCGCGCTTCCATCTCGCTCAAATCGGAAATGGTCATGATCTCCGTCCCGGTATTTTCAACCGTGCCGAGGACGCGCTCGCCGAGTTGCGAGTTCAAGGTGGTCACCGTGCCGTCCAGCGGCGAAACGATGGTGGTTCTGTTCAGTGTATCCTGCGCGCTGTCCACGGCGGCTTTGGCCATGTCCACCTGGTTGGTCGCGCTTTGGAGTTGCGCGTCCGCCACGTCGCGCGCCGCTTTGAAACCGATGAAATCCGATTCCGAGAGCAGTTTATTGGTAAATAATGCCAGGTTGCGCGTGTAATCCTCGTCGGCCTTTTCCAGGTTGGCCACCGCCTGGGCTTCGGCGGCGAGCTGCGATTCGTAACTGGCTTGCGCCTGGTTAAGCGCGGCCACATAAACGTCCGGGTTGATTTTCAACAGCAAATCGCCCTTTTTGACGTGCTGTCCCTCCTTGACCGGCAACTCAATGATTTCCCCGGACACCTCGGGACTGATATGGACCTCGACGACCGGATAAATCTTCCCGTTGGCAACAACCGTCTCCGTGATGTTTCTCCGCGCAACCCGTTCCGTCTGCACGATAATCGGTGGCGTTTGATGGCGGAAGATCACCACCAGGACGATGAACACCGCCGCCAGGAGGACGATGGCGAGAATGATAAGTTTGTTCCGCTTTTTGGGCCGCGGTTTGGAAAGGACCGGAGGGGTTTCCATAATCTGAATTGTCTTTTTTTCTATGAGTGAATTATCACAAGTTGCGCGAAAAAAAGCAATCGCAAGAACAGCCATTGGAAGCTTGAAAAAATTGAGGCTGATGGCGACCCTGTCATTGTGTTCGAGCACCGCACCAGCCCGCTGTTGCCGCGCAAGCTGTTTTACCGGCGCGTCCGGAATTTTTTTCTCGTCAGTGCCGGTTTACTGGCGGTTGCGCTGGGAATCGGCATGGCGGGCTATCATTGTTTTGAAAACATGAACTGGGTGGATGCCTTCGTGAATGCGGCGATGATTCTTTCCGGCATGGGACCGGTCGGGCAATTGAATACCGATCCCGGAAAGATTTTCGCGGGTTGTTACGCGCTCTTCAGCGGGCTGGTCTTCATTTCCGCCGTGGGCATTATGATCGCGCCACTGGCCCATCGCGCCCTGCACAAATTCCACATCGAAAGTGGAAAGAAGGATTCATAGTCACACGAATCGTTCCGCCCGCTTTTGTCCCTCCGCCAGGAATAATTCAATGAGAGGCGTTTTGCGCCCGTGCCACAACGCGCCGATGACGAATTTTGGGAAGCCGTTCAATGGCAATGCTTTTACATTTGCCGGAAGCGGATAGCCGGGAACGGCAAGGGACATCCCGATGCCGAGGCCGGCCGAGACATAAGCCTCGATCAAATCCCAGGAGCTGGCTTCGATACTCGGGAACCAGTCCACGCCGAGTTCGCCGAGTTTCTTCTGAAAATCGCGGCAAATGGTCTCGCTTTGCGGCAGGCAAATCAATGCCTCATCAATTTTGTCCTGCTGCCAAAGCTCCTTGGCCGATTTAAGCGGATTGCCTTTTTCGACGAGCAAAACCAACGGCAATTCCAGCAAGGCCAGCGAATGAATTCCCGCAGAGGGCTTCCTTTCCAGCAAGGTCACGGCAAGGTCAATCTCATCTTTCAGCAATAATTCTTCGAGTTGCGCCGGATACCCCTCGCGCAGGGACATTTTCAGCCTGGGGAATTTCTTTTTCACCGCTTGAAACAAATCCGGCAAATGCTCGCGCAGGATGATGGTCGAAGCGCCGACACGGATCTGGCGCGCCTGGCCGCCTTGAAGTTCATCGGCCACCTTGTCGAGGTTTGAAAAGAACGGCTGGATGAATTGAAAGAGCCTTTCCCCCGTCTCCGTCAGCTTGAATGGGCGCCGCTGGAACAGGGTCGTGCCGAGAAATTCCTCCAGCTGCGCGACTTGGGAACTGACTGCGGGCTGCTGGATGCCATACGGAATGTTTCGCACCGCCGGCATGATGCCGCCGTGTCTGGCGACGTAATAAAAAAGTTCCAAGTGATGGACGTTCATCGAGGCGGTCAATGTTCAGGCAAGTTTTATCAATTCACCCCTCCGTATCAAGATTTGATAATTTTATGTGCGAACGGAAAACCATGAAAATTCTGCTCGTCCTTCCCGCCGGTGTCCGGGTCCGCGTGACGCGGGCGAATCCGACCGTGCCCAGGCGGGTCATGCTGCGTTTCAGCGTGCTGCCATTGACGACGGTCGCGGCGTTGACACCGCGCGAACATGAAGTTCGGATCGTGGACGAAAATGTCGAGCCGCTCGATTTTGACGCGGATTGCGATCTGGTGGGAATCACTTTTATGACCGCGCTGGCGCCGCGGGCTTACGAGATTGCCAGGGAGTTCAGGATGCGCGACAAGGTGGTGGTTGGCGGCGGCTATCATGCGACCCTGTGCCCCAATGATGCGGCGCAACACTTCGACGCGATTGTTGCCGGCGGCGCCGAAGGCGCCTGGAAGCAGGTATTGGCGGACGCCGGGTCAGGGAGGTTGCATTGTGGCGGCGATGGCGCGAGTCAACAAGCCGCTGTTCCGGGAATGATTTATCGCAGCCGAAACAGCGCGCCGGTATTGACGGCCCCGATTCCCCGGCGCGAATTGCTCGCCTCCACGGCCAGACATTATGTGACCGTCAACGCCGTGCAAACCGGACGCGGTTGTCCGCACGCATGCCGTTATTGCTCGGTGACGGTCTTTCACCACCACAAGCACCAGCACCGGCCGCTCGCCGCCGTGTTGGAGGAACTCCGCCGGATTCCGCGCGATTTCATTTTCGTGGACGACAACATCATCGCGGACCGGGCGTATGCGCGCGAGTTGTTCGCCGCCATGATTCCGCTGCGCAAGCGGTGGGTCAGCCAGTGTTCTATTGATATCGCCGACGACGCGGAACTGTTGCGGCGCGCCCGCGCGGCGGGTTGTTGCGGGATGTTCATCGGCATCGAAACGACCAATGCGGAGAATCTTGCGGTGATGGACAAGCAGTTCAACCAAAGCGGACGATACCCGCAACGGCTGGCCGCCATCCGGCGCCTGGGCATCGGCATTGTCGCCGGAATGATCGTGGGCATGGACGGTGATGGCCCGCAGGTGTTCGAGCGCACGTTGCGTTTTCTTGAGCAAACAAAAATTGACGCCCTGCAACTCAACATCCTGACGCCGCTGCCCGGCACGCCTTTGTTCGCTGACATGGAAAGCGCGGGGCGGATGACGGATGGCGATTGGAGCCATTACGATTATCGCCATGTCGTGTTTCGGCCGGCGCGGATGACGGCTGCGGAATTGCAGGGCGGGGCCGACTGGTTGTACCGGCAATTCTACCGTCTTGACCGGATTCTCGGTCGTTTTGTGCGCGCATTCTTTACGGTGGGCTGGAAACCGGCCCTATTGGGGCTAAGGCTTGGGCTGACTTATCGCCGTGACAACCAACGCGAGGGCATTGTCGGGTGGAATCCGAATTCCAAGAATTGTTGCGCCGGCACAAAATGCGTTCGACCGACGGAAGGTGTGAGATGGATGGAACCGTTTCAAGGTTGATGGGAATCGCATGAGGGTGACCCGGGGCAGCCGCATCGCGCCAACCCCGGGCAGAGTGATTGCCATTCCCACGGGATCGTCAGCACTCCCTGTCCGGCTGGTTTAAAAATATCACTTGCGCAATTTTATTTTGTGATTATTATAGTAACAGATTATGGCGGTCAACATCCAGTTTTCGATTGCGGTGCATATTCTGGCCGGGCTGGCCTGCGGATGTGACAAGGGCGGGGTCACATCCGGACGCCTGGCGGAAAGCGTGAATACCAGTCCCAGTTTCGTGCGTCGGGTTTTGGCGAAATTGTCGAAGGCGGGGCTGGCCGAAACGGCGACCGGCAAGGCCGGGGCGTGCTGGCTCGCCAAAAGGGCAAAGGACATCTCGTTGCTGGATATTTACAAGGCGGTGGACGCGCCCAGGGCTTTTTCCATCCATTGCTATGACGAACAAAAGTCGTGCCCGGTGAGCTGCCATATCAAGGCGGCGCTGGAAAAGGCATTGGAGAAGACACAGAAAGCGATGGAGAAAAGCCTGGCCGAAACAAGCCTGGCGAAGATTGTTTCCGAGATGAGGAAAAAATAAAAAATTTGACTTGTTAATTTTAACTGTTACTTTTCGAGTAACAGTAACAACGCAAAGACAACCAAGGAGAAAGCAAGTTATGAGCAACAAAACACAGAAACTCGCCGGCAAGGTCGCAGTGGTCACCGGCGCATCCAAAGGCATCGGCGCCGCCATCGCCAGACAACTCGCGTCCGACGGCGC
>DATJSQ010000294.1:0-4578 GCA_035503995.1 Verrucomicrobiia bacterium
GAATTTCAGCGCGACTTTCACCTTCATGTCCTCGCAGAGGAATTGAATGGCGTGGCTGATTTTGATGCCGAGGTCATGAGGGTCAATGCGCGGGCTTAACTGGACTTCCTTGACGGTGGTGGCGTGCTGATGCTTTCGGGATTCCTTTTCGCGTTTGGCCTGTTCGTAGCGGAATTTCCCGAAATCCACGAGCCGGCATACGGGCGGACTGGCGTTCGGCGAAATCTCGACGAGATCCACTCCGTGCTGCCGCGCCATCGTGAGGGCTTCGTTCAGCGGAAAGACGCCAAGTTGTTTGTCGTCCCTGATGACCCGGACTTCGCGGGCGCGGATTTTGCCGTTGACCCGGACAAAGGAAGAGGACTGCGAATGGCGTGGAGGGAAAGGGCGGCTCAAGACACCCTCGTTGGTTGTGGCATGGCGATAATTTTTAGCATCAAAGAATTGCCGTTGGGCAATCCAAATTACGGTTGTTAGATAGGCTTTTTCCGAGGAAAACGCAAGTTAAATTTGCGCAACACAGCGATTTCGGAACATGTTTTGCAGTGGCTTATTGGGCAGGGCGTTTTGTTTTTGACCGGGCGGTCGTCCTGCCGGTGACTAACCGGGTCCTTGGCGTCGGGACAAAGCTGCGCTTGCCGCCCCACGTTGGTGAGTCTGTTGGCGCGCCATCAGCATCCCGATTTTTTTGATCAGCGTTTGTCTGGTCTTTTGGTTATCCGCTGAAAAGCCGGAGCGGGCAGCCGCAAAAGAGCGAGCGATAAATCCGCTTGCGCAACTCCTGGAAGGTGACTTTGCCCATCCGGTAAAGTTTGCCATGCAAAATGGCAAAGGCGTGAAAGAGGGTGAAGGCCAGTATCTTGATCCACAGCAGGGCCAGGACCGCGACCGGATGGTGATGGGAGCAGTGCGTCAAATGCCAGTGTTGGGTTAGTTGGCCGAAGGCGTGGTTCTCGATTTTCCAGCGGGAATGGCCGATGTCCCGGATCACCGCGCCCTCATAGCCCTCCAAGTTCCCCGCCACCACCCACAACCAGTTTTGTTCCTTCCGGGACTGGACCCATTCCGGGCCTCGTTGCTCTGGCTGGGTCCAGGTTTCCCGGACCCGGACCACGCGCACCGGCGTTTCATAACTCTCGCTAAAGCGCAAGGAACGAATGTCCCAAAGCTCGATGCGGCGCCCGTCGCGCTCGACCACTCGGTCGGGCTTTTTCCGGCTCAACGCCAACGCCTCTTGATGCACCTCGAAACGTTCCTGCTTGAGGACCGCAATGACCGGCCAGCCCAACTCCTCCACGACCGTTTTCAAAAACGGCCCTTTGGCGTACCAGGAATCGACCACCACCACGTCGAAGAAACGGGGGCCGTGGCTGGCCCGCAGCCGGCGCAACAGCCGCAGGGCCGCGGCGCATTCCTCTTCGCCCGGACGCATCGGCTCGAAGTCCAGGATCACGCTCAACTCCGAACCGCTTAACTGGGCATAGACCTGCTTGTGATAATACTGCGTCCTGTGGATCTCCCGCCCGCAGGCGTCCTTGCCGGCGACCTCGCGCCTCAGGCACCGCTCGCAACAGCGGTGGTCGCTGCAAAACTGTTCGTTGGCGTCCAGGCTCACGCACAGCAGGCCGTTGATTTTGTTGGCTTCAAAGGCCTTGCCGCGTTTGAGTTTGCGGTGGATATAGCGCGCCGCCCGGCGCAACTGTTCGGGGTCCAGGCGTTCGCTCACATAGCCAAAGGTGTCGTCGCTGATGGCCCCTTGGTATCCCACCCAGCGCTGCCACTGGGGCAACCGGGTTTCCTGCTGCAATTGCAGAAAGCCGGGGATGTGCGCCACTTCGCCCAAGACCAGGCTCAAGACCACCGGCCCGGCGGGGATCTCCGGTCGCACCCGGCCACAAACCAACCCGTTGAGCAAGAGTCCCAGGTCAAACTGCTTTCGTCCATAGCGGACAAAGTGGGTCAAGAGCGTGGCGTCGGCGTTATTCATCGGTGAGGCTTTCGTTCCGGCGCAAGAGTTCGGCGTTGATCTGCGAAAGCTCTTCCATCAGTTCTTGGAGGCTTCGGAAATGGGCGATGCCCTCTTTGGCCGCTTGCCGCTGGGCGGGGGTCTTGAGGAGAAATTTGTTGATCTTGCCCACAGCCAGGCATTGCGTCAGAAAATAAAACGGGCCGTGTTGGGGACCCTCTCGATGACAGTGGCAGTTGGCCTTGCCGCAGCGGGAAAAGCGTTCGACCAGCGAAGCGCGCAGACCGTCCGGAGCGAGTTGAGACTGGGAGAGCAACCAGCGTTTGCGCCGGCGCAAGGCCAGCGTGGACTTGCGGGCGGTGTCGTGTATCTGTGCCATATATATGGTAAGGCTAACAAAACCAACGCGCTTGTCAACCAAAGAGAAAATGAGGTCATAATGCGAAAGTGCTCACCGCCTTGAAATCACCGGCCAAAATGTAAGTTTTCAAAAACTCATGCGAAATCGCTGTGATTGGGAATTGAGAAATTCGGGGTGTCTCGCTTTGGAACAGTCTGTCCTGCGATTGGTCCAAGCAGATATTCTAATTTAATTAGAGCTGCTGGAATAGACGGGCGAAAAGCAGACGATTTGCGTAAGATAAACTGATTGCTGGAGATTAAAGGGTGTTGGCGTGCAAATTGCTTGACCTGATGAAATGTCATCGTCATTTGATTTAATTTACAATAAGTTGACTTCATCGCTCGAAGAACGTGGCCACGATACCAGGTTCCAACCCGCGCGCCATATTTCATCTGTCGTTGCGCATGAACTGAACAATATTCTGACGGTTATCATGGGTTACTCCGATCGCCTGCTCGTCAAGCATGCCGGCGACCCGACTTCGGAAGCACATCTCAGGCTCATCAGCGAGGCGGCGCGGCGGGCGGCGGTAATTGTGCGCGATGCCACCCCGCCACGGGTGAACGGCGTAAAGGAATCCGCGCCGGAAGCAAATGGCGCGGCGGTAAAATAAATGCGCAAGATTCGGGCCGGGCGCGTGGGACGGCAGGCGATCAAGCAGTGATATTCACCCGGCTGAAACGGGGTAATAATGAGAGAGGATTTTTCACTCCCGCGCGCTTCTCCAATTTTGAAATGCGCCCGGCCGCCGGTCGAACCTCGTCGGGGAACCCCCGTTTGGCTTTGACGCTGCGGACTTTATCGCGTAGCGTGTATCTTCTATTTTTCGCAAATCACCATGACGGGATTGATTAAAATGATTTTCGGGTCGAAGAACGACCGCGAAGTGAAGAAGTTCTGGCCGCTCGTCGCCAAAATCAACGAGAGTGAGGCCGGGCTGAAAAGTCTTTCCGACGAACAGTTGCGGGCCAAGACCGCCGCCTGGAAGGATGAACTTTCAAAAATTTCCGACAATGAGGAATTGGCGCTGCGGCTCGAGCAAATTTTACCCGAGGCCTTTGCGGTGGTGAAAAACGCCTGCCGCCGCTTGTGTGGACAAGAGATCACCGTGCGCGGCCTGCCGGTCAAATGGGAAATGGTCCCGTTCGACGTCCAATTCATCGGCGGCATCGGCTTGCACAAGGGCAGAATTGCTGAAATGGCGACCGGCGAAGGCAAAACGCTGGTGGCCACCCTGCCCGTTTATCTCAACGCGCTGAGCGGACGCGGCGTGCATGTGGTTACGGTGAACGATTATCTGGCCGCGCGCGACTCGGAATGGATGGGGGCGATTTACAAATTTCTGGGGTTGACCGTCGGCTGCATTCTTCATGACCAGCCGCCACGGGTCCGGCGCGAGCAATACAATTGCGACATCGCCTACGGCACCAACGCCGAATTTGGCTTCGATTATTTGCGCGACAACGGCATGGCGATGCGCAAGGAGGAGCAGGTGCAGCGCGGCCATTATTTCGCCATCGTGGATGAAGTGGATTCCATTCTGATTGACGAGGCGCGTACCCCGCTGATTATTTCCGGCCCCTCGATGCACACGTTCGACGAGCAATATGCGCAATGGAAGCCGACCGTGGAGAGCCTGGTGCGCGCGCAACAACAGTTGTGCGGGCGTTTTCTGAGGGAAGCGGAGGAGCTGATAAAAAAATTAAATCCGACTGACGGCTCAAACGTGACCCATGCCGCCGAGATGGAACATGAGCTGGGGCTGCTGTTGTTCCGCGTCAAAACCGGCCAGCCCAAGTCAGAGGGGTTGTTGAAAATTTTGGAAAATCCCGAATACGCGCAATTGATGAACCAGGCGGAACTGGATTTGCATCGGGACCAGAAAAAGGTGGATTTGTACCGCGAGAAGGAGGAATTATTGTTTGCAATTGATGAAAAGAGCCAGGAAGCCGATATGACGGAAAAGGGCCGCAATTTTATCAGTCCGAAAGACCCCGACGCCTTTGTGCTGCCGGATTTGACGACGGCCCTTCATGAAATTGATGCCGGCGCGGAAACGGACGCGCGGAAGCGGATGGAGGCCAAAACCAAAGTGCAGCAGGAATTCGAGGCCAAGGCTCAAAAAATCCACTCCATTTCGCAATTGCTCAAGGCGTATTCGCTTTATCAACTGGACGTCGAATATGTCGTCCAGGAAAACAAGGTCATC
>DATJSQ010000295.1:0-4919 GCA_035503995.1 Verrucomicrobiia bacterium
TAAGCGGCGTAACCCACTATCTGGTTGTTTACTATTTCGTAATAGACCGCGGTATTGTTTACGACCGTGCAATTGATCAAAGTCCCGTAGTTGGCGCCAGCGCCGGCATCGTAAGAGCTTGAGGCCGTATTCCCGGTTAAAAGGCAATTAATCAAGGTGCAATCGTCGGCACCTCCGCCTTCCTGGGCCACGTTTCCAGAAAGTGTGCTGTTATAAATCGTCGCGCCATAATATACCCCCCCGCCATCGCTGTAGGCGTTATTTCCCGAAATCGTACAATTCACCAGGGTTCCGCCGGATGCGCCGCCGCCCTCAAGTGCGGTATTATTTAAAAGGGATGAATTCGTACAGTTGCAATTATAGGTGCCACCCGCGAGATCGTCTGCTGAATTTCCTGAAACTGTACAATTGTTCAATGTCGAAGTGTACGCGCCGCCGCCTGCCGCACCGGCTCCATGCGATGCGTTCCCAGAGACGGTGCATCCTGTCAACTTACAGTTATTCGCGCCTCCGCCCGATGTGGCGCCGGTGTTTCCCCCGGTCACGTTGCCGGATACTGTGCAATTATATAGAACGGAATTTGCCGCTCCGCCGCCGTTTCCACCTGTCGGCGGACAAATGTTTTCGGTCAACGTGCAATTGCTGATGGTCCCCGAGTAAGCGCCGCCACCGCTGCTTGCCGAATTGCTGATCAGGAGGCAGTTGGCCAACAGTGCAGTCGTTGACGGGCAAAATACGCCGCCCCCGTTTCCGGCCGCTCCATTGGTCAAGGTGAAGCCCATTAGCGATGCGCCATTTCCTAAATAGAGGCAACGCATGGTATTGCTGCCATTGATTGAGGTTTGCGCCAGCCCATCGACCCCTTGAATTGTCACTGCATTCGTCACGACTACGGCCGTTAGCGACCCGTCCGGCGCCGTATAGCCTCCAGATTGATAAACCCCTGGATTGACCAAAACCGAATCACCGTTTGTGGTCTGGTTGACGGCGCTTTGGATGTCGGTTGCGGCGGTTGACCAGTTTGTGTAGGGCGGCGTCGCATTTGTGTTATTGATGTCGACGTAATAGGTCGTCGCGGCGGCGCGAAAGGACAAAAGGCAAAGGCAAAGGACTGTCAGTCGGAGTGCGTTGAATTTCATAGGGTTGCGCAGCGGGTTATGAGAAAGGGCGGCAGTGCGGCTGTGGTTATGGCCACGGAATGCAAAGTGAAAAGGGAAAAGGCAGCCAAAGGCATAAATGGAGTTTACAGGGTGTGCCTCATGCCGAACTGATTCGAGTATGACTAGTTCTTATCTATAGTCAAGACAAAAATGCGGGCGGAAAGGTCGAAATGTTGAAGTGCTAACGCGTTGAAGCGGAAAGTGATATTGCAACCGAATCGCTTCGCTTCAAAATCCAAGTTTTAATTTAGTGTTCATTGAAAATTAATCTTCGGGGACGACCTTGAAAGTGGAGAGTGGTTATGAAAAAGGTTCTGATTATTTTGGGCATGGCCGCGCTGGCGGTGGCGGGTTGTGCGACGACGCAGGTGTCATCCGTGGCGCCCGTCGGACCGGGTCCGGGCAGCGTGGCGCCTGCCACTGGAAATGGACAACTGGAGGTTTATTCTGCTTTATCGGCGCGTCTGGAAGGCACTAACCCGACGTGGCGACAACACAGTGATTATTTTGTCTTCAGTATGGATGGCGGCGGCTAAAGCACGTCATGAACTCGACTGGATATTATTCCACGACGGCACGCGTGATCACTTTGCCGGCGGGCGAATATGTCGTCAAGGCGCGGGCGAAAGATGCTTTATGGATAAAGGTGCCGGTAATCATCAAGCCAGACGAGATTACTCAGGTCCATTTGGACGGCAACTGGCAGCCCAATGCAGAGGGAACGGAAGTGGTGATGGCGCCTGAAGGTTATCCCATCGGCTGGCGGGCGGTGCCTTATCGTTGAAACGTTGAAATGTTGAAACGTTGAAACGGTATTGCGCCGACCGGTGCGTGATGCGTAAATAATTCTCGACTGGCCTTGTGGCAAAGTGGACGGGACGTGTGGCCGTTCAAGTGGTCGCGAATTGGTTAGAGCGGACGCATGCCCGCTGCCACGAGTGAGGGCTCCGGAGTGATGGATTTTTGGATTGATGAATTGGTGGAAGGCTCTTTATGAACCGCATGACGTTCTCGTTCAAACGATACTCCACCCCCGTCGTCTCCCGCTGGAGGGGGAGCATTGTCGGCCGACTGTTTCGAACGACAAGAGGTGAATTCGGTTCATGGTCCCGATGCAGCCTTCGAAACAAGACACGGGCTCTCCATGAAGTGTTTAGTGAGAGCCTCGTACCCGGTGGAGAGAGCTCGCCGCAGAACATCGAAGGGGACACCCTAAAGGGTGGACACCGAACGTCGATATTTCATTGCAATTCGAGGATGCGATAAAAGACGGCTTTGTTGGCGCCGAAGGAATTGGTTACGGAAAGGACGGAGCCGGTCGCAGTATAGGTATTCAAATTAATCCAGCCCGGCGAAGCGAGGTTGGTCGTGTATTGGACCTGATATTCGATGTTCGTCATCGTAAACCATGTCAGTGAAAAGCGGTTGCCTGGCACGCGCGAAATGCTTTGGATATTGGGCGCGGGGATAGGCCAGACGTTTACGTCGTCCAGGCCGAGCCAGGATGGATCATCCCTCCCGCCTATTTGAAGCACGGTTTGGGGTCCTGTGGCGGTCACGATGAACTGGAGGTTGGTCCATTCGCTCAAGGATGGAACGTCTGTTTCATTGAATTCCGTATTTCCATTCCATGAAACGATAAACTGGTTTGGCGTGTTGGCGACCTGGTGCCCGTGGCTATTAACTAAAATCGGAGGGTAGAGCCAGAGAGACAGCAGATACGATTGGTTGGCAGCCGTTGGCAACGTTTGGGAAAGATAGCCAACGGAACCATCCTGGCCGAGCGCGGCAAAATCATTCCCCGAATGCGGCGGGATTCCGGTTTCGCTGCCGCTATCCACGAACGTCTCCGAAGTGTCTGCGTTGACGCTCCAATCCGTGAAATCGCCTGTCTCGAACCCGCCATTCAAAACGATATTTTGTCCAATGGCCAATGAGAACGGGATGTCCTGGGTGAGTCCTGAGCGTTCGTCCGTAAAAGCAACTTGTCCGACGTAGATCCCGGCACTGAGGCGGTTGGCGCTGGCGTTTAAGGTGGCGTTCACGGTGGTGTTCGCGCCGCCGGCGAGCGTTCCATTTGTGGGCGAGAGAGTCAGCCAGACAGGCGCAGTGGCCTGCCAATTCAAGGCTGCGGTGCCAATGTTGGTTAGCCCAAAGGTTTCAGACACTGGAGTGAAAGGGCCGCCTACGGCGCCACTGGCGCTAAAACCGGAAGCGGGCGCGATAATCAGTGGATCGGTGACATGCAGTGTGAATTGGAGACTCACGACCAGATTGGAACTGACGTTTGTGAAAATTATGGTGGCGAAGTACGTGCCGCTCGCCAGGCTATTTGCATTGGTCGTCACACTGATCGTCACATTGGTTCCCTGTCCGGCCGCGAGCGCGCCGTTTGTAATGGAAGCGGCAAGCCAGGAGGACGTATTGCTCAGAGCCCAATTGAGGGATGAACCGCCAGCGTTGGTCAATCCATATATTTGCGAGCCTGGAACGAAAGGTCCGCCGGCCTCGCCGATCGCGGTGAAACCTGTATCTGGAGTAATTGTCAACGTGTCGGGTGGAACCGTGAGAGCGCTGATCAAATTCGAGCCAGAGGGCGTGCCCCAGCCGGTGCACAGATCGTAACCGTTAGTGGCGAAGTAAATGTTTGGACCGGCCGTGGTGTTGGTATTGTTTCCCGTAATGATATCGTGAAAACAATTCGTATAATTGCCGCTCAAGCCGATGGCATAGATAGCCGGATTGAGGAAGCCAACAGTCGTCAGCCCTTCATTAAGCGCCTGTTGATTGATCAACGCGGTAAAGGCGGCCCAAAGCGGGGCGGCGCAACTCGTGCCGCCGACGTCTTCTGTTTTGCCATTGCTGTAAACCACGTAAATGTTATCTCCGGTCAAAGCCACATCAGGCACGTTTCGTAAAGTGGTTGAGCCCATGTTATTGGTCATGCCGACTTTCTGCTGGTAGGGCGGGATAGGCACGTTGTTGAAATTGACTCCGCCGCCGCTGCCGCCGGGGCCTTCTCCAATGTTATACCAGTTCCAAACGGTTTCCGATGACCACGCGCCGGCTGGGCCGGTGGTGGACAGCGTCGTTCCGCCAACGAGCGTGATGTTTGTGTCGTCCGCCCATTCTTCGATGCCGCTGTAATATGCGCCGTCATCGCCGGATGCCTGAAAGAAGCTCTGTCCTTGAGCGGCCATTTTCTGGTAATAGGTGTCGTAGGTGGGACTGTCCCCAATCAGCCATGAAGAGCTGATTTGCTTGGCAATATCATCGGAGGCAATTTGGCTCAAGAGATCGGGCACACTGTTGTTGCCACCATTCGGGGCCTCATAGACAAGGACTTCTGACAGGTTGGTGGCCATGGAAACGATCATTTCAACGTCCAAAGAAACTTCGTCCACGCCGCTGCCCGGAGTGCTGACGCCGCCGTTTACCGCAACATTTACCAGTTTTTGCTGCGGGAGACCGTTTGTTTGCTCGTAAAAGGCAATGTCGTTTGTGTAGTAGCCGTCCAGTTCGAAGAGGCCGACAGTTTGTCCGGCGCCGTTGAGGGTTACACCGGGCGCATAGGCGGCGTGAAAATCCTTGCCCATATATTCTCCACTCGGGCCTGAGCCAAGAGCGGGTTTGGCGCCCGGGCGCGAGTTCGAAGAGGATTCCGGCCTGATCAGCGGACGCGGACTGATAAAATTGTCCAATCCGTCCACGTGCTTGATCGGGACGCTCAGATGAATTACCGGGTCGGCGTCCGGCGCA
>DATJSQ010000296.1:0-6168 GCA_035503995.1 Verrucomicrobiia bacterium
GCCGCCGCTGAGGTCGAGAGCAACATCGCCCACATACTCCCAGGAACTGGAAGTGCGCGGCGCAAATTGGTTTTCATACAAATCCAAATAAATAGTCTCACTGCCGCCGATGGTTGAGAGCGGATTGTCAGCGTACCCCGCAAAACTGCTGGTTCCGGTCAAGCCCACAGCGGTTGGGCTTTCTGCCACATTATTAAAAAATGATCCGTTTGCAGTTTGGGCCACTTCGCCTAATGTCAAGGTCGTGGGAATACTGGACGCATTGGCAAGAGCGGATTCGGTATCGCTTGGAGGCGTGGCGGAATTTGGACCCCCCGGCGAACCCGCAAGGCTGGCCCGGAGTTGGGACAGAAAAACATCTCCGCCCGAACCGCCGCTGGGCGTCGCGCCAATGATACCGACATTAACGGCGTCATTTGCCAGCGCCGAACTGAAAATACTGCTGAATGTGGCGGAGCTAAAGCCGGTGACGGGAAGCGCCAGATTGTAGTTAGCCGAAGTATTGGCTGGAAGCGGACCGAGGTCAACGAGGTAATCGTCCGATACACCGGCGTACTGGCTGGTAAACCCCAAAACGAGGTCATTGTCATTGATTTGGGCCTGAGCCGCTGTGGCTCCTACCAGCCCGATAGCGGCCACCAAAGCTGCTTTATATAGGTTTTTTTTCATATGGATCCTAAGAACTCTTTTTAAGTTGTTTGTTTTTTTAACGCTTTTCTCGCCACGCCTGCTTGTGGTGCAGTGCTCCAATCTTACCGATTCAAGAAAAAGAAGCTTCAAGTTAAAGGACGCGGTAAGCCTGATATATGACACGCTGAATTAAAACGTAACATGCTTAAGTTTAAAGTGTTATAAATTATTCGAATGCCATCGACCTGCGAGGGAGCGGCCTTGTTGCAAAAACGTTACTTAAATGCGCGTACCGTAACGTTTGCCGGGCCGGCGTTTGTCACCGATTCGTAACCGAAGCGACATATCTTTGTTGCTTGAAATTCGCAGCATCCTGCGGTGCGAACTAGAAAAATGAATCAGAAGTTGGCGCGGCTAAAAATCCTGACGACGGTGTTCGTAATGTTGACTTCTGGACGGGCCTGGTGCGACGGCATGACGAACGCTCCAGCCAACATGACCGACCCCCTGCTTGATTTGTTCGTCAAAAAAGGTTATGTCACCCAGCAGGAAGCCGACCAGGTGAAAAGTGAGGCCGAGGCGATGCAGACGAACAACGGCGCTTATCTTTTACCGGCACAATCCAAATGGAAAATCAGCCAAGGCATCAAGGGAATCGAGTTGTTTGGAGACGTCCGGCTGCGGTATGAGGACCGGGCGGCGGAGGACCCGGCTGGGAATCAAATTGACTTACAGCGGCTTCGTTATGCGGTGCGAGTCGGGTTGCGGGGCGATTTATTTGATGGTTTCTATTACGGTCTGCGCGTGGATACGAGCGCCAACCCGCGTTCTCCCTTTGTCACGATGGGCACCGCCACGGCCAGCAGCTCGTATTATTCGGGGCCGTTCGGCAAATCCCAGGCAGGCCTAAACGTTGGTGAGGTCTATCTCGGCTGGCACCCGGAGGAATGGGTGGACCTGACGATTGGCAAGATGCCCAATCCGCTTTACACCTCGACCATGGTCTGGAGCGCGAACATCGCCCCGGAAGGCTTTGCCGAGCGTTTCAAATATCCCGTCGGACCGGCGGAGTTTTATGCCACGTTCGGACAATTTCTTTACGACGATCTGAACCCCAATTTTGCTTCCGGCGGCTTGGGATTTAATGGACTGGTCGGACAACAAACGGACGATATTTTCATGTTTGCCTGGCAAGGCGGCTTCAATTATCAGATCACCACCAATCTGTCCGCCAAGGTGGCCGGTACGTTATACAACTACATCGGACTTCGCCAAAGCACCGTGAACACATATGCTTCATTGTCTCCCTATTACGGAGATCCCTACATTGGCGAAGGCGACTATTATCTGCAGGGCGGTACTGGCGCCCCGGGTTATAGTGGATTCGGAACCCCGAGCACATTTCAGGGTTATGGGAGCGTGAATTACCCGTTGAACCAGGTAGGGCTTAATAATCTGACGGTGCTGGAAATTCCCTATGAGTTCACCTATAGAATCTTTCGGCCGGGATTGACGGCGCGGCTGTTTGGCGATTTCGCCTACAATCTGGATGGCGGACAACGGGCTGAAGCCGCTGCGGCTGCTTATCAAGCGGTTCAAGCGCTCACCCCCACTGCCATACCTCACAGTTTTCCCGCGCAAAAGGGCGATGTGAAGGCCTATCAGGTTGGCGTGGGCATCGGGAGCGATGATATTGTATATGGCCCGACACAAGGCCTGGTTTATGGGACCGCCGCCCCGGCGCATGCCTGGGAGGTCAGAACCTATTGGCAGCATGTTGAACAATATTCGCTGGATCCGAATCTCCTGGACACGGACTTTTTCTCCGGGGTCGAAAACCTTCAGGGCATTTATGTGGCCGCCGCTTATGCGTTGACTGGCGACATGATCTGCACCTTCCGTTATGGCCATGCGAGCCGCATCAATCCTCTTTTGGGCACCGGCGGCAGCGGCCAGGACATCCCACAAATCAATCCGATCAACACCTTTGACATTTACCAGGTGGATTTTACGCTTCGGTTTTAAAATTGATTTTCAGGAAAATTTGAAAGCAATGTTGCCATTGCGTTTTCACCCCCAAAAGACAAGGCGAAGGAAAATGCTTGCACGAAGAAACGATGTCTGCCGCCACGGCTTTGAGTGTCATCAACGGGTCTGCGGCGCCGGCCTCCAAGCTCGTTGAACCAGCCAGAGCGCAAGCAGACCCAGCGCCCCGCCGGTAGTGTCAATCAACACGTCGGTAAAGCGCGCGGACCGCGTGGGTACGAATAGCTGGTGGAATTCGTCACTGCTGGCATAGAGGAAAACAATAAGCAATACTGTGCCTACCTTCCGGACCGGCCAGTCGCGCCAGCTTCGCGGTTTTCGGCTCAAGGCGCGCCAAAGGAGCATTGCAAAAATGGAATATTCGGTCAGATGACAACATTTCCGGGCAATTTCATGAATCTGTTCGATGGTTTGCTGCGGCATTGTCGGGAAAAGCCAGCGCAGCAACGGTTCGATGATACGGGAGGAGTGTTGATAGGAATGGGTATCGGCCGATGCGGGAAAAATCACCGCCATCCACACCAGCACCGGCACCCAATATTTGCAAAAGTCCCACTTTGACACGCGGATTATTCTTGGCGAGGATGCGGAAAGTTTCAAGGAAGAAGCGGAAGAAACTTGAAACAGGACTGTGTCCCTGGCACACCAAATGCGAAAAATGAAGAAACCAGTCGAATCCGGGATGGCGATCGTCGCGCTCGGCTCGAATCTTGGCGATTCGCGAAAGATTATTCTGGCGGCCATGGCGGCACTTCGGGAATTGTCGGATGGACCGGTTCTGACCTCTTCACTCTGGAAAACATCGCCGGTGGATTGCCCGGCCGGCTCGCCTGAATTCATCAATGCCATCGCCGGATTTGTTCCCAAAAAAGGAGAAACCCCGGAATCGTTGCTGAAGAAATTAAGCGCCCTGGAGAACGAATTTGGCCGCGCGCAAAAAAAAACCGCGAATGAACCGCGCCCGTTGGATTTGGATTTGATCGCGCTCGGTCAGGAAATTCGCAATACGCTGGAATTGACCTTGCCGCATCCGCGGGCGCACTTGCGCAAATTTGTGCTGCAACCCTTGAGCGAAATTGCGCCGGACCTGATTTTGCCGGGGCAGAGCAAAACGGTTTTGCAATTGCTGGTGGAGATTTCCTCCGAGGAGGTTCTTGAAAAACTTCGTGTCCTACGCGGATGATCTTCCGAAAATCCGCTGGTGTTCGAGCAGGACGTAACGGTCGGTCATTCCGGCAAGGTAATCGCAGACCGCGCGGTGCAGACCGGATTTTTTGACGCGCCGTTGCGCGCCCTCGCCGATTTCCCGCGGGTGCTGCAAGAAATAACCAAACAGCTCCTCGAGCATCTTCACCGCGCGCAAATTCGGTTGGTGAACGACAGGATTGAAATAGAGATTCTTGTAAAGGTAATCGCGCAATTCCAAATTCAGTTCGCGGCGGTGGGGGCTGTGCCGAATCAAGGCCCGCGCATATTGGCGCACATCGTCGGCTGAATTGACCCCCGCGGCGAGAATCAATCGCTCGCTGTTTTCCACGACGTCATGGATTTGCATGTCAATGACGGTGCGGATGACGAAATAGCGCCGGCATTCGTCCGGCAGAATGCCGTGCCGTTTTCTCACGAGCCGCGCGGCCTGGGCAAAAATGCGGACGTCGCGGATGAGATTTCTTTCGGAAAGCAGCCCGGAATCGAGGCCGTCGTCAAGGTCATGGCTGTAATAAGTGATTTCATCGGAAAGATTGGCGATTTGCGCTTCCAACGAAGAACATTTGGCGTCGAAACCCTTGCGGCGCTCCGGATGGTCATAGGAGGTCTGGTGTTTGGCCAGGCCTTCGCGGACTTCCCAGGTAAGGTTGAGGCCGGGGAAATCGGGATATTTCTGCTCCAGCAATTCGGTGATACGCAGGCTGTGCTGGTTGTGTTCAAAGCCGCCATGCCCCTTCATCAGCCGGGCCAGGGCAGTCTCGCCTTTGTGGCCAAACGGCGAATGGCCGAGGTCATGGGCCAGCGCGATGGTTTCGGCAAGGTCCGTGTTTAATTTCAGCGCGCTGGCGATGTTGCGCGAAACCGCGGCGACTTCGATGGTATGGGTCAACCGCGTGCGCAAGTGGTCGCCGGTGCCGTTGAGAAAAACCTGGGTCTTGTATTCAAGCCGGCGGAATGCGCGGGAATGAATCACGCGGTCGCGGTCGCGCTGATATTGCGTGCGCCAAAGCGGCGGCGGCTCGTCATAATCGCGCCCGCGGGTGTCGCCGCTGAACTGCGCGTACGGCGCGAGAATCTGCCGTTCGATTTGTTCGAGTTCCTGTCGCGTGCGCGGCATGGGCCAATTAAAAGCCAAAATTCACCCGCACGAAAGGCAAAAGGAAGCGTGCTGCGTCAGTTGGACAACAATTCCTGGACGGAGATGCCACGAAGCTCGAACAGGCGGCGTATGGTATCTTCGATGAGGTTGTTCGGGCAACTCGCGCCGGCGGTGACGCCCACGGTGATTTTGCCGGAGGGCAGCCAATCCGGGGTTTCGATCTCCTGCCGCCGATGCAAATCAAAATGGCGGATGAGTTTGTCCGATTCCATCTTGGCCGCATTTTTGATGAAGTAGGTCGGCAATTTGGCTTCGCCCATTTCGGCGAGGTGCGAGGTGTTTGACGAATTATAACCGCCCACGACGATGAGGAGGTTCATCGGTTCGCGCAACAGTTTTTCCAGCGCGTCCTGCCGGTCCTGCGTCGCGCCGCAGATGGTGTCGAAAAAGCGGAAATGATTTTCAATTTCCGGCTCGCCGTATTTTTTGATCATCACGGCTTTGATGCGGCGCTGGACCTCCTCGGTTTCGCCCCGGAGCATCGTGGTCTGATTGGCCACGCCGACCGCGCGCAAATGCGTGTCGGGATCGAAACCGGCGGAATAGGCCCCTTTGAATTTCTCGAGAAATTCCTCCTTGTTGCCGCCGTTTAAAATGTAATCACAGACAGAATCGGTTTCGGCGAGATTGAAAACCACGAGATAGTGTCCGCTGCCGTAGGCGCGGGCCTGCGAGGTGGTGGCTTTGGTTTCCTCATGCTTGGCCTTGCCGTGGATGATGCTGGTGACATTTTCCTTGGAGTATTGGCGCACCCGTTTCCAAACGCTCATCACGTCGCCGCAGGTGGTGTCCACAAGCACACAGCCTTTTGCCTCCAACTTTTGCCGCGTTCCCACTTCGGTGCCGAAGGCCGGAATGATGACGGCGTCGCCGGTTTCCAATTGCGACAATTCCCCATCGGTCGGTTTGGGTGAAATGATTTTGATGCCCATCCGGCGGATCTGGTCGTTGACTTCCGGATTATGGATGATTTCGCCGAGCAGATAAATCGGCGTGTCCGGCGAAACCTCGGAGAAATACTTTTTGGCGGCGTAGGCCAGGTCAATGGCGCGTTCGACGCCGTAACAGAAGCCGAATTCCTTGGCGAGCTTCACGGTGAGGTCGCCGGAGGAAAGGACGCCGCC
>DATJSQ010000297.1:0-6525 GCA_035503995.1 Verrucomicrobiia bacterium
TCGTTCAGCGGCCAAACGGGGGTCAATTACGGCGGCACGCTCACGGTGACAAACCTTGCCGGAACGCTGGCGCAGGGTGATACTTTTACAGTGTTCACCCCGGGCGCTTCCGCTGGCAATTTCAACACCATTGTTGGTTCACCGGGCGCCGGCCTAGCTTACAGTTTTACCAACGGCGTGTTGAATGTAGTCAAGGGAACCGCCGGCAATTCAACCAATATTACCTACCGCGTCAGTGGCAATGTCCTGACCCTGTCATGGCCGGCGGACCATCTGGGATGGATTTTGCAGATGCAAACCAATCCATTGAGTGTGGGCCTGGGGACGAATTGGGTCAACGTTCCAAACAGCGCCTCAGAGACGAGCACGAACATAACCATCAGTCCATCGAATCCGACGGTGTTCTACCGGCTGATGTATCCGCAGCAATAAAGAGCCGTTAAGAGCGCGAATGATTTGCAGATTGGAAGATATGAACTGTTCAGGTTTTCGTGGGCGGTCAGGGCGTATGCGGGCGTTTACGTTGATTGAGTTGCTGGTGGTCATTGCCATCATCGCCATCCTGGCCGCACTGCTGCTGCCGGCCTTGAGCGCGGCTGAGGAGAAGGGCAAACGCACACAATGCGCCAGCAACCTGCGCCAGGTAGGTCTGGTAAGCTTGATGTACGCCGAAGACAACAACGACTGGTTTGCGCCGGACGGTTTCAACGCCGGGTGGGGCCAGGATAATCCCATAGAAATAAGCTCCAATATGCTCGCGGCTTTAGTGGGCTTGGGCTTTAATACGAATACAACGGTCAACGGCGGCACCTCCGGTTCGATCGGACGGTCCGCGTGGTCCTGTCCCGAGCGGCCAACGCTTCCGGCCCAAAGCTCGACGGCATGGGCGTTGGGTTATCAGTATTATGGCGGGGTCACGAGTTGGTATTGGGAGGGCCATTCTGAGACGGGGGCAAGCCCTGTTAAAACGACAACGTCCAAGCCCCAGTGGATGCTGGCCGCGGACGTGGTGCTCTACTTTGACACCACCAGCGGTCAGTTGGCCTGGGGCGACCCGCTTGCGGCCCCGAATTCGGGCTTTGCAAATTTGCCGGTGCATAAGGTGGGTAAGTTACCCGCCGGGGGCAACGAGGTTTTTGCCGATGGTTCGGTGGAATGGATAAATGCGCGGCAAATGTATAATTTTTTCAGCTACACGGGCGCCGGCGGCCGCTATTTCTATTTTTATCAGTCTGATTTGGGGCACTTCCCGATTCCGCTGACAAGTGTCATCCAATATCCCGCCGTGCCGTGATTGACATGAACCGCGCATGTTTGGTCCGGCGACGGGAATTTGTCCGCCGCATTATGAAAAGCAGCACGTTAATCATCCTTGTGTGTTCAATGGCCCTGACGGCGCAGGCCCAAGTCACAGTGATTGACAAATTAAATGGGGACAGTTTGAGCGAATACACTGATACGCTGGTGCTCGACGATTCCGACGGTGCCGGTTCCGGGGTGTCCTTTACGGATTCAAGCTCCGGGCTGCAGGCCGATTTCGTAGGAACCGTTTCTGATGCTGAACAGGCGCTGTTTTTGGCGCCCGCGTCCTCTTTCAACACGACGTTTGCCGTGGGAGATATGCTTTCGGTTGACGTCAACGTTCCCACTTCAAGCACCGAAGAGGATTTCGGACTCGCAATCTCCGCGACTGCCACTCCGACCGCCGCCGGGGGTGGAAATAGTTACAACTCACGCGCCTCCTTTGACTGGGTCAGCATCAGTGTGAGGCCAAGCCAGACCTCCATTCGTGTCAACACCTCCGTGAGCGGCACGCTGACCACCGCTGCCAATAGTGTTGATGTCGCCAACGTTGCTGACATTACCCAACTTTTCATCGAATGGGATTCCAACCAGGTTTTTTCCCTCGGATATGTCAGTAACGGTGTTTCGGTTATAGATGAAACCGTTGCCTTCGCATCCACCAGCACCATTGGAAGCGCGATCGGTTTTTATGCCGATCTTCGGGCGACGGGAACGAGCCTCGGCTCTTTTACCAATCTGGCAATTCAACTTGTCGTCAACACAAACACCTACGCGGGCACGAACGTCGTCATCACTTCGCAACCGGTCAATGTCGCAGCGGGGTATGCGAGCACCGCCGCTTTTAGTGTGACTGCCGTTGGCGCCCAGCCGATTCTGTATCAATGGTGGCAAAACGGGAACCCCCTGCCAGGCGGGACCAATAGCACCCTGACCGTCACGCCTTTGAACGCCACGAATGCCGGGAGCTATTTTGTAATAGTGTCCAATTATCTGGGGTCGGCGACCAGCGTCGTGGCCACGCTCACGTTGGACGGACCGCCGGTGACCCTGACGCAGGTCAATGACGGCGACGTTGCCGCCAGCGGATACGCCTACGCGGGTTCTTCGGACATCAACTGCACAGCATTCATCTGTGCCGGATTGATGACCGTCAGCAATCAACAGTTTTTCGCGTATTATGGCTGGAACCAGACGAATTCTTCCTACCCCGACAATGGGACGATTTGGATTGCGCGGCGCACGGTTGAATCGAACGACTGGCAGGTTTTCCAGACGTCATTTACCCCGGATGACATCACCGACGGTCACGACGTGGTTGCCTTTGGAATTGACGGAAGCAATTACATGCACCTCTCATGGGGAATGCACGATCAGAATCTCCATTATGCCCGGAGCACAACTCCGGTAACCGGCAATCAGCCGATTGCGTTCGGTCCTGACCTTGGATCGGGAGGCATGACCGGTGTCGAAACCAGCGTCACGTATCCACAATTTCTCACGCTGCCGAACGGGGATTTGCTGTTTCTGTATCGCGTGGGCGCGTCGGGCGGCGGCAATACCTGGCTCAATCACTGGTCGCTTTCGTCCCAGACATGGACGAACGTGAACCGGATTCAGGGAACACCGTCGCCGTTTATACAAGGACTGTGGCCGGACACCAATTACAATGCGTATCCGAATATGCCGTGCCTGGATGCAAATGGGGATTTATATCTGGGTTGGACCTGGAGGGAAACGCCGGCTTATGAGTCCAACAACAATTTGCTTTTTGCCAAATCCCTGGATGAAGGCGTGACGTGGGAGACGTATTCGGGCACGCCGTATGATCTGCCAATTTCCCAGGGGGTAGAAAGCGGCGATCCCAATTCCATCGGCCAGGTCATTGTGCCCATTCCTCCAAATTACAGCCTCATCAACCAGGCCGGCATGTGCCTTGACGCGTCCAATAATCCCGTTTTGGCAACCTGGTGGGCGCCAGGTTCGGGGACAAATGACTATCGTCGTCAGTATATGGTCGTATTCCCCGACGCGAAAGGAATCTGGCAGACGCGGCAGATTTCCAACCGCACCAACGACCCGCCCGGCACGATGGAATTGGATGCCGTCGTGCGCGATCTTGGACGACCGGTGGTGGTCTGTGACAAAGAGGATCGCATCATCGTCCTTTACCGCGACAATTCTGGCAGCAATGGTTTGACGGTGGCGTACACGCTGCCCTATGCGATGGATCCGGAGCGCACGAATTGGACGACGATCAGCCTGACGACTGACAATCTTGGAGATTACGAGCCAGTCATTGATCTGGCACGATGGCAGCGGGACAATGTCATGGACATCGTTTATCAAGCCAGTGACGGCGAGGGTTACGCCGCGCCGGCCAATAACGCATCGCTCATTGGTGTTTTGGAATGGAACGCCGCCGCTTATTTCAATCACGACCCCACGCTTCAACTTGCGCTCGGCAAATCGGGCGAAAGCGTCGCGCTTACGTGGAATTCACAACCGGGGTGGGGATATCAAATCGAGTGGAGCACCAATCTGGTCAATTGGAACGTGGCCGCCACGTTGGACAACATCAGCGAATTCTTGGCGCAATATGATTATACGAACAGCACAGCCACCTCGCAGGAGTTCTGGCGGTTGCTTACAAAGCAGGGAGGGTTTTAAAATTATGCGGACGCGGCCGTCGGTTTTTCAAGTTAGCGCAGGTTTTTGGAACCATTTTGTCATTGTGTCATTTCTTTTATGCGCCTTTTCCGCCAACGCCGCCGTGTTGGTAACGAACCTCCAATGCGATTATCTAACCGACCCGCTCGGGATTGATACGATTGTCCCGCGTTTTATATGGAAGATCACAGACACGGCCAACACCCGGGGACAACGGCAGACGGGCTATCAAGTGCTGGTCGCGAGCAGCCCGGCTCTCCTTGAAAAGGGAATCGGCGATATTTGGAACAGCGGGGAGGTGACTTCATCGCAATCCGCATTGGTTCCGTTCGCGGGGAAAACGCTGACGTCCGGCCTTGATTGCCATTGGAAAGTGAGAATCTTCGACAAGGACAAACAGCTATCCGCATGGAGTTCTCCCGCCCGCTTTTCAATGGGATTGCTGGACCCGACGGATTGGAAAGGCCCCTGGATAAGGCACCCGACCGCCGCCCAAGTGGAACATATCTGGTTTCGCAAGAATTTTTTCCTTCGGGAGAAACCATCCTTGGCCCTTATTTATGTAGCCTCCGTTGGTTATCATGAACTCTATGTCAACGGGCAAAAAGTTGACACGCGGGTTTTGGCGCCGGCGCTTACGCGCCTCGACAAGCGGGTCCTCTATGTCACCTATGACATTACACAGGCGCTGCATGCTGGCAACAACTGCATCGCCGTATGGACGGGGCCGGGCTGGTCCCGTTACAGTTTTTTCAAAACGGGACCGGCGCTAAGGGTTCAACTTAACGCGAAATTGATTGGCGGGGAGGTGGTTTCGCTCGCATCCGGCCCTGACTGGCGGTGCGAAGTCAGCGACAGTCAGGACATTGGCGGCTGTGAGTATCGCGACCACGGCGGCGAACAAGTCAACGCCCAAAAATACGAACCGGGTTGGAACACGGTTGGCTACGATGACAGCGGGTGGGCACATGCGGCGACGGTAACGATTCAAGCAACCCTGTCGTCGCAAATGGTCGCGCCGAGCCGGATTATTGGAACCATTCCGGCCCAAACCATATCCGGGACCGGGCCGTATAAAGTTGATCTGGGGACAAATTTTTCCGGGTGGATTTCCGTGCGCATGAAGAACCAGGCTGCGGGGGACGTCGTGACATTCCAAGTATCGGACAATCCCGACACTGTCCAGGCATTTGGGCAAAAAAGTGTTTATATCTGCAAGGGCAGTCCGGCTGAAACCTTTGAGAACAGGTTCAATTACGCCGCAGGCCGGTATCTGACGATCACGGGATTGAGGAAAAAACCGGAACTTTCAGATATTGTGGGGCACGTGATTGGCACAGACTTGGAACGCACGGGACATTTCACCTGCTCCAGCGAATTGTTTAACACTATTTACGAAACTGACTTACGCACGTTTCGGGCCAATACGGTTGAAGGTTATACACAGGATTGTCCGCACCGGGAGAGACAGGGTTACGGCGAGCAACAATTCGCCACCGCGTGGGGTTGCGGAATCCCCGACTACGACGCCGGCGCATTTTACGTCAAGGTCCTTCGCGACTGGTGTGACGTTCAGGACTCGAACGGTTGGATCAACCAAACTGCTCCGCAAGTGAACCTGCATTATGGAGGTCCGATGTGGAGCAGCGCGCCGCTGAATATAAGCTGGGAATTTTACAAGAACTATGGCGACAAGGAAATTCTGACTGAAACGTATGCGACAGACAAGGAATGGCTCGACTTTCTGGCGGCAAACACGGACGGGGGACTTCTGCAACCTTACAAAACAAACTACAATGGGGGCGGCAATTTTCTCGGTGACTGGGCCGAACCTTACCAGCCCGGGGACCGGTTGAAAGGGAAGGAATTTGGCACCACGCGCGAAGCCCTGCTCTTCAACAATTGCGTTTATGCGATGAATCTATCCACCTTCGTCAAAATTGCGGGAATTTTGGGGGAATCCAATGATGTCGTCGCCTATGGCAAACGATTTGAGGATTTGAAGGCGAAAGTGCAGGAATCATTCTTTAATCGCGAACAAAACACTTATTTGGACAGTCGCCAAATTCACCTGGCTTTTCCAATGTTCGCCGGGATCACGCCGGATGATGTAAAGGCGGCCGTTTATGCGAATTTTGAAAGAGAAATTCAGGAGCGGCGGCCTTATCTTGACATGGGCAGCTCGGGATTACCGATCCTCTTGAAATTCCTGATCGAGGACACTGAACGCGACGACATACTTTTCACGCTCCTTTCCAAAACCAACGAGCCAAGTTACGGATATTTTCTCAGCCGCGGCGAGACGACGTGGCCGGAATACTGGGACGATCAACGCGCGAGCCGGATCCATGACTGTTACACGGGCATTGCCGCGTGGTTTATCAAAGGGCTTGGAGGCATTCGCGAGGACCCCGATTGTTTTGGCTATCAATCATTCGTCATCAAGCCGGCGATGGTGGGGAATTTGACATTTGCCAACGCCGACATTGAATCCCTTTACGGCATCATCTCGAGTCATTGGAAGAAGCAAAACGGGACGATTGAATTGGACGT
>DATJSQ010000298.1:0-14193 GCA_035503995.1 Verrucomicrobiia bacterium
CATTACCCCAGGCGTCGTGGGTGAGAATATTGAAATACTTGATTTCAGGAATGAGGATTTGGCGCGGCGCAGCGTATGGGTCGGGGCCGCCACCGGGCCGGCCGAAGCCGCGCCCGCGGAACGGAGAGCCGGGGCCGGCGGCGAAGGTAAATCGCTCCACGGGCACGGTGGTGCCGGTGGTCTCAAGTTCGCAAATGTCTTCAATGCCCTTGCCCTGCATGGCGCGCAGAAAGCCGGAGGTGACGCAGACCGATTTACCGGCTTCGAGTTGCGCTTTGATTTTCTTGATAATGTTGGGATCGAATTTTGCCTGCTCGGTGAGAAGGACCATGTCGGCGTCCGCGGGGAAATTCGGGACGATGTCCATCGGCAGGCCAATCATTCCCAGGTAGTCGTGGAGAAACTCTTCGCCGGTGGCGTGATAGGGCGTGTACGTTTTTATTCCGACGGGCCTGCCGACCTGGACCAGGACCTTGTCCACCTGGCCGAGGGTATAGGCGGCAATGTCGGCGAAGGTGGGGTCCTCATCGGGGCCAATGGTTTTAAGAACCTCGTTCAGATCAAGGCTGGTGGGCTGGTCCGCCCAAGCGCGATTGGTGAGGGCAAAGCGAGGGATCGGGCGGATCATGCCGGCGTAGTTGAAGCAGCACATTTCGGGACAGCGCGCAAAGACGGTGTCCAAGAGCTGCTCGGAGTAGCGGTCAATTGGGAAGGCGCCGCCCTGGTCAACCCACCCTCCCTTGTTGACGCCTGGTTTCAAGTTGTCCATGAATCGCATGATGTCGTAGCTGAGATAGGGTTGGAGATGCTGTTCCTGGCCGACCCAAAGGCGGGATTCCGTGCCGCTGAACATGCCGTCGGCGAGAAGCGGAACTTTTTCAGTGTCATTGCCCATTCCCGCATATTGGTCATACCAATTGGCCATCTTGATGATGACTTTGCAGCGGGGATTGACCGCTTTGGCCGGTTTGACGATGAGGTCCTTCACCGCCTCGCGCATGGTGTCGAGGCGATATTGCGTCCAGGACCGCCGGCCTTTGGCCTTGATGTCGTAGTCGGTTTTGCGGTCGAAAAAGAAGTAATCATCGAGGAGGATTTCGTCGAAATGGCCCGCGGCCATTTCGACAGCTTTCCTGGCGAATGCCCGGTCATCGGGATTGGAGTAGTCGAAGCCCTGGTAACCGTTGGCTTCGCTGATGCTGAAGGCGAGGCCACCGCAAACCTGCACGCCCTGGGCCTGGTAAAACTTCTTGAGTTTTTCGAGGCCGGCCTCATCAACGAGGGTATGGTTGCGCATGACCTCGAGATAGATTTTGTCAACCTTGAGGTTGCGCGTCAGGTTGGTCCAGGACCCGGCGGGGTCAAGGTCTCCGTCCATGAGGCTGCGCACGGTTCCCTCGGTGGCATAGGTGGACACGATGAAACTTTTGTAATGGCCCTGGGCGTGAAGCGGGGAGGACCAAACTGCCAATGCGAGGAGCACCGCGAGGAGACGGAGCAGCGGTAGCAGATGATTTTTCATGATGGCGATCACGTGATGGTATTTGTCCATTGCGACTCGCGTCAACGAATGAAGCATGGAGAAAAGTCGGATTACGACAAAAATGCGGAATTGGAGGAGGGGTGTTCGCCGCTTCTTTGTTCAATCCCGCTATGAAATATCCAGGTTAGCGGTTTGACTGTTTTAACAAATCAATCATTGCGCCGACGGCGGCGTCGGCCGCCTTGAACGCCGTATCGCCGCTTTGATTGACGCAGACGAGGATGGCGAAGTCCTTTTGGGGCGCGATCCAGACGTCAGCGCAATTCATGGTATTGTCGCCGGCGTGACTGAGGGCCTTGCCACCCGCCCAACTGCGTTGGGTCACAATCCAGCCGAGACCGTAATCGCCTCCGAAGGGCGGGGTTTGCAGCACCTGGTAGGACTGCGGTTTGAGCAGGGTCCCGGATTCGCCGCGGGCGCCGCGCAATTGGTCCTGAATGAATTTGGCCCAGTCCTGAATCGAGCAATGAATGCGGCCCGCCGGCCCCATGACGGGAGGGTTGTCCATGCCCGGACCATTATTGGGCGCGGGCGTGCCGTCGGCAAAATGCGGCCAGGGTTGGTCAATCTGCCCCGGGGTGCCGGTGCCGCCGAAACCGGCTGAATTCATCTGCAATGGTTTGAAGACCTCGTTGGAAATGGCGTTTTCCCACGACTGGCCGGTGATTTTTTCCACGACAGCCCCCGCGATCATGTAACCGACGTTGGAATAGGCAAACTTTGTTCCTGGCGCGCTGTTCGGTTTTTTTGCGAGTTCATCCCGGACAACGCGCAGGCGCAGTTCCGGTCCGTTGTCGCCGAGGTAGTCGGCAAGATTGACGTTCTGTGGCAGGCCGGCCTGATGCGAGAGCAGTTCGAGCAAGGTCACTTTCTGGAATTCCGGATTCATTTGCGGCGCCAGATCAGGAAAAACGTCGGCAAGGGTTGAGTCCCATCTCAATTGACCGCGTTCCACCAGCCGGGCAATCAACGTGCTGGTCATTGCCTTGCCATCCGAACCCAGATGCCAGAGATCATTGAGTTGGACGGGAATTTCCGTGCCGCGCTTGCGGACGCCGACAGCGCCGATGAACTTGATGCCGTCGCTGGTTACGATGGCGGCGGCCATTGCCGGCACATTATATTTCTGCCGGATGGGCTTGAGCGCCTGGGTCACCGCTTGATCGCCGACCGCAGGACAGAAAGCCGGCGCCGCCGTTGCTTGTTCGCGCTTAATCATAATCCAGGCCACAATGAGCAATAACGCCGCACAGACGACAAACATCGTGATTCCTCCGACTGCCAAGCTGAGGCAGAACGATTTGATGTCAAATTTCAATGAAACCAGCCTGCGCCGCCGCAAGGAGGAATTCAAGCAAAGCCTCACGCAAAGGAGGCGTGAGCGGCTTTCCATGAGGCGATTTTTTTGATTGGGAATCAGCGAGAAATGCGAAATCTGGTTTCAACTCTCACCCCTTACCCTCAATCCCTCTCCATGAATCCTGGGTACCCTCACCTCCCCTGACCCTCCCCATGAACCAAAAATTGCTCGTCGTTATCATTCAATGGCTTACGAAAAATTGGAGGTTCATGGGTTCAATGCGCGAATTTTTTTCGGGGAATTCTCTCCCTGATGGTTGATTTTGAGACGCGCAAGCGGCGGGACGCTTCAGTAAAGCTTCCCGCTTTTGCAACCGTAATATGTTTTGAATCCAAGAAGCGTTGCGCCGGACGGTCTTACGAAAATCCTGGTTCTAAAACGGCCATGCATTGAGGATGCATTCTTTTCGGTTCATATTTAATAGCGGATTGTGAAGATTCCACCGCGCACCCTCATCCTTGCCAATCCCGACATTCCGGACAGGCTTCAGGGCGAATTCATACCGAAGCGTTCCAAGTGGCCTGGCTGCCGGCAGGTTGCCCGTGTCGCGGCGGACTCAAATTGCAAAATCAGAATACTCCGGCTTCGCAGCCTGGGCGGGCGCATTCAACATCCCGGCCGCCACCGTCGCATTCGTGCCCTGTTCAATCAGGATAAACGCGCCGGTAAGACGGTTCGTTTTATAACCGTCATAAACCAGCGGCCGCGCGGTCTTTAACCGGACGACCCCGATGTCGTTCATCCCCAGTTCGACCGGATTCGGCTCCGGCTCGAACGTGCTCATGTTGATGCGGCTCTCGAGCGAGGTGACGATCGCCTGCACCGTTTGCGTCGTGTGCTTGAGAAAGTATTTTTTTCCCGCCGACACCGGCCGCGCATGCATCCAGCATATCCGCGCAATCAAATCGGTGTCGTTCCCCGGAAGATCCTCCAGCGCTACAATCATGTCGCCGCGGCTGATGTCTATGTCGTGTTCCAGACAAATCGTGACCGACTGCGGGCAAAACGCTTCGGCCAGCGGTCCGTGATAGGTCCAAATGTCCCGGACCGTCGTCTTCATACCGGCGGGCAGCACAATCACTTCCTGCCCCCGCCGGACGATGCCGCCGGCCAGTTGGCCGCTCACGCCGCGAAAATCGTGTAGGGCCGCGTCCCGTGGATTGTTGGGACGGTTGACCCATTGCACGGGAAATCGCAGCGCCGAGAGGCTCCAGTCGCTGGCGATATGGACGGTCTCCAAATGCGCCAGCAGCGTTGGCCCGGGATACCATGGGGCCTGCCTGGACATGTCCACGACGTTGTCGCCATTGAGCGCGCTGATGGGAATGAATTTCACGTCGCGAAACACGTCGAGTTTGGGAATGTAATCTTCAATCTCGTCGCGAATTTCCGCGAACCGCTCCTCGCTCCAATCCACCAGGTCCATCTTGTTGACGGCAAGGACCAGGTGCGGAATGCCGAGCAGCGATGCCAGATAAATGTGGCGGCGTGTCTGCTCGATGACCCCCTGCCGCGCGTCCACCAGAACGACGGACAGGTTCGCCGTCGAAGCGCCGGTGACCATGTTGCGGGTGTATTGCACGTGGCCGGGCGTGTCGGCGACAATGAACTTGCGCTTGGGGGTGGCGAAATAGCGGTAGGCGACATCAATCGTAATGCCCTGCTCGCGTTCGGCCCGGAGGCCGTCGGTCACATTGGCCAGATTGATCTGGCCGCCGCCGGTGATGTCCGCGCTGCGTTCGAGCGCTTCCAACTGGTCTTCCATCAGCGACTTCGAATCGTACAACAGCCGGCCAATCAGCGTGGACTTGCCGTCGTCAACGCTGCCGCAGGTGTTGAACCGCAAAATTTCAACCGGATGTTGGGTGTGGGGCATGAATCAGGCAGCGTATTTCGACAATGTTTTCTTCAGGCCGGCGCTCGTCGTGAAAATCGGCGCGGCGACTTTTTCTGTCACTTTGGAGACGTCCCCGGCACTTCCGTCCACAAAAATGAATGGCGTTTCGCGAAAGTTTTTGACGTTGCGCAAGGCGCGCCCGCATTCGCGGCTATGCACGGCCTTTTCGGCGATATCGAAAACAACAATTTCCGGCGCGAATGCCTTCAGGTTCTTGCAACCGCGGGAGCCTTCCTCATATTCCATTTCAACGTGCCAGCCATCGGAGGCAAGTTCAGCCGCGCGGGCCGTGGCCCCCGCTTTTTCCCAATGGAATAAAAATATTTTGCCTTTCGATTTTGACTTCGTGGCAGGCATGTTAAAAATACCCCGCTTTCTTGCGGTCTTCCATCGCCGCCTCGCTGGCCTTGTCATCCGCGCGTGAACCGCGCTCGGTCACGCGCGCGGCCGCGATTTCCGCGATGATGTCATCCACCGAATCCGCCGGCGACTCCACCAGACCGGTGCTGATGATGTCGCCGATGGTCCGGACGCGCACCACCAGGTCCTTGACCTGCTCGCGCTCCCCCGGCGGCAACAAATTCGTGACCGGCAGCCATTGGCCGTTGCGCCGGACGCATTGCCGTTTGTGGCTGAAATAAATCACCGGCACTTCCAGCTTCTCGCGCTTGATGTATTCCCAAACGTCCATTTCCGTCCAATTGCTCAACGGAAACGCCCGCATGTGCTCGCCGGAATTGACCCGGCCATTGAAGACGTTCCAGATTTCCGGCCGCTGATTCTTCGGGTCCCATTGGCCGAATCTGTCGCGATAGCTGAAGAAACGCTCCTTGGCCCGCGACTTTTCCTCGTCGCGCCGCGCCCCGCCAATCAGACAATCAAAATGAAATTCCTCAACCGCCGCCAGCAGCGTCGGAGTCTGGAGTTGATTCCGGCTGATTTCGCCCGGGCGCGGAACGGCAACCCCGTTGGCAATCGCGTCCTCGACTTTGCGAATGATGAGCTTGACGCCAAGCTCCTTCGCCCGCCGGTCGCGAAATTCGTTCAACTCTGGAAAATGATGGCCGGTATCCACGTTGAGCAGCGGCATCGGAAAATCCGACGGGCGGAACGCTTTCTCCGCCAGCCGCAACAGGCAGATGGAATCCTTGCCGCCGGAAAACAAAATGGCCGGGCGCTCGAATTCGGCGGCGACTTCCCGGATGACGTGGATCGCTTCCGTTTCGAGAAACTGCAAATGGTCCAGGTGATAGCTGCTCATCTCGGCACGGAGTTCACGGATTGAAACAGGTTCATAAAACGATGCGCTTCCATTTTAGCAAATCCCCGCCTGATTTAACAAGGCTTTCTCGATGTGGTAATGGGGAATCCCTTCAAATCCCCTCCCCGCGCGAAACCGCGTCGCTCCCCCACGTGGCGTGCAAGCCGCACTCCCGTTTGTCATCGGCTTTGGCCGGGTCGAAATAATCCCATTCGTTCGGCAATTGGTGCTCTTTCAAATAGTCTTCCATGTCCGCATCGCTCCAATGGAATACCGGACTGACCTTCAAGGCGCCAAAGTTCCGGTCATGGGCGACAATGTCCATTTGCGCGCGGTTTTCGTTCTGTGACTTGCGCAGCGCCGTCAGCCACACCGTCGGCGCCAATTCCCTCATTCCGCGCTGAAACGGCTCCAGCTTCATCACCGCGCTGAATTCCTTTAACGCTTTTTCATCATCCGTGGACGGCACGTCCCCGAAAATCGCATCGCGATGCGCGGCTGAAATTTTCGGCAGATACGCTCTCAGGTTCAGCTTGAGCATCTTCTTCAACTGCTCCGCGTGCCGGTAGGTCGCCGGGCGGTTGTAACCGTGGTCAACCCACAGCACCGGAATGTCCCGTTGCACCCGCGTGCATAGATGCAAAATCACCGCTTCGTGGGGACGAAAATTGGTCGAGACGATCGCGCGGCCCTTTGCCCGCGCAATCGCCCACTTGACGATTTCCAGCGGCGGCTGGTTTCGCAGTTCGGCGTTGGCCTTGGAAATTTGATCGGCGGTCATGAATGAAGGTCGGCTCTCTAATTCGCCACGGCGACCTCTTGTTCCTTCCACAGCACCCGCGCGCAAAAATCGCCGAACCGTTCGCCGGGGTGCCGTTCCTTGACAAACCGCGTCAGCACCGGGCGCAATTCGCCTTCGATTTCAGGGTCTTTTACGACATCCTTCCAAACGCGATTCAGCCGCGTCCCCGGAACGTTTCCGCCCAGCCACAATTGATAGCGCCCCGGTGATTTGCCCACGAACGCAATCTCGGCCATATACGGCCGCGCGCAACCGTTCGGGCAGCCCGTCGAGCGGATGATGATTTCCTCGCCCGCCAGCCCCACTTCCGCGCAAAGTTTTTCAATCCGGTCAATCAGCCCGGGTAACAGGCGTTCGCTCTCCGCCAGCGCCAGTCCGCAGGTCGGCAACGCCGGACAAGCCATCGCCGCCGCGCGCAACACGCCCGCCTGGTTCTCCGTTTTGACTCCCCGCGCCGCCAGCAAAGCGGTTATCGCGCCCTTTTCGCGATGATCGGCGTTGGCCAGAATCACGTTTTGGTTCGTCGTCAGGCGAAACTCGAGGTTTGGAAATTGTTCAGCGGCCTCCCGCAAAGCGGTTTTTAATTTGCGCCCCTCCACGTCCTTGACACGGCCGGTTTCCACGAAGACGGTCAAAAACCATTTGCCATCCGTAGCCTGGCGCCAATCCAGCAAATCCGCCGTGGTGGTGAATTTGTATTCACGGGCCGGGGAAAGTTTCAGGCCCGCGCGCTGTTCGATTTCCGCGCGCGTCCAATCCACGCCGCGCTCGGCCACGATATATTTGAATCGCGCGTGCTTGCGGTTGGTCCGGTCGCCAAAATCACGATGGATCGTCAGCGCCGCTTTTGTCACCTCCGCCATTTTTTCCCGGGGCAAAAACCCGATGACATCCGCCAGCCGCGGATAAGTCTGTTCATTACCGTGGCTGCGCCCCATGCCACCGCCCACCGCCACGTTGTAACCCGTAACCTGGTCGTTTTCGACCACGGCAATGAATCCAACGTCGTTCGTGAAAACGTCCACGTCGTTGACCGGTGGAATTGCAAAGGCCACCTTGAATTTCCGCGGCAGATAACTCCTGCCGAAGAGCGGATCAACAAAATTCTTGTTCTCTTCGCTGTCCAGGTCCAACTGCACGCCCTCAATCCAGATCGAATGATAAGCTTTCGTCCGCGGCGCGAGCGCCAGCGCGATCGCCTTGCAATCGGCATAGACCTCGTCGCGCGCCTTCGTATAGGCGGGCGTGGGCGGCGCCAGAACATTCCGGCTCACGTCCCCGCATGCCGCCAGCGTCGAGAGCAGCGACTCGTTGATGCCCTTGATGACCGCGCGCAGATTGTTTTTGAGGATGCCGTGAAACTGGATGGTCTGCCGCGTGGTCACGCGAAGGGTGTTGTTGCCGTACTCGGAAGCCAGCCGGTCAAATATCTTCCACTGGTTGGCGGTCATCACCCCGCCGGGAATCCGGCTGCGCACCATCATGATGTATTTCTTTTGCGTCTTTCGCAGGTCACGGTCGTCCTGCTGGTAACAGCCGTGAAACTTCAAAAATTCGTAATCGTCCTGCGAAAAATGGTCCGCCTCCGTATCCGCCAGCGTCGCGGCAATCGTGCCGGCCACCGTCGGAATGGCGGTTTTGATCTCTTCATTATGTGTCAGCGGATGCGCCTCATTACTCATAAACGAACAATCAATCTAACTGGAAAATGTCCCCCCTTCAAGAGCGCATTCGCGAGGCCCGGTGTTACGGAGAGACGCACCCAAGAATCTTTTTATGCGCCGAATTAAAAGCCAGCCGTTGCAACTGCCTCTTCGTGCGCCAAATCCCGCCGGGAATCGCTGGCCGCCTCGCCGCCTCCACCCGGAACGCCTCAATCGTAATTCGATACCGCGTGATCGAGTGTCTCAACGCGCATAACGGTCGAAGTTCCGCCAGAAATCCAAATTGCGACCGGAAAATCGCGGTCGCGTCTCTTTTCTCACCATTCACTTCGACATTCGGGAATTCCCAGAGATGGGCATTGACCACTCCGGCCGGACGTTGCCGCACGAGATATTTTCCATTTCGCCGCACGACAAAAGCCACAAATCGTCTCACGGTTGCCGCCCGGCGTTTGCCCAAATTCGGCAATCTCTCGATGCAATTATTTCGGAGGCCGAAACATAAATTTCGTACCGGGCAAATCCCACACTGTGGATTTCGCGGCAGGCAGATCAAAGCTCCCAATTCCATGAGCGCTTGGTTGAGATGCGAAAACGAGTTTTTCCCCGCGCTCTTCGCCATCCAAACCGATTGTTCGGCAATCTGCCAGAGCAGGCGGTTCGTTTCCGGCTTGCGTGGATTTTCCCCGATTCCAAAAACCCGCGTCAGGACACGGATGACATTGCCGTCCAAAATCGGGGTCGGTTGGTGGAAAGCGATGCTGCAAATGGCCCCGGCGGTATAACGCCCGATTCCTGGCAGCGCCAGCGCGGCCTTGAATTCTTTCGGAAATTTCCCGCCATGTTCCTTCACGATGATTTGCGCGGCCTTTTGCGAATTTCGGGCGCGCGAATAATAACCGAGGCCCTCCCACAATTTGTGGATTTTTTCAGGCCTTGCTTTCGCGGCAGCCTGGATCGTCGGCAATTCGCGCATCCATCGTTCCCAGAATGGCACGACCGTCTTCACCTGTGTCTGTTGCAGCATGATTTCCGAAACCCAAATGGCATACGGGTCCTGGGTCCGCCGCCAGGGCAGATCGCGCGCATTTTTGGGATACCATTCCAACAGATTCCTGACAATGGCGGAGATTTTACGTTGGCGCGCAGTCACGCCATCCCATTACAGGGAAAAAACGCCCAAACGCAAGGCCGGATGCGTTTGGTGAACAACCGGCAGATATTTTCTAGAAACGGCGGACGCCGAACGCCGGGCTTTCTGCCGACCTAAAATCTTTGTTTCGGGGTCGTTTTGTGATTAACATTTTTCGGGTGAAACCGCTCACTTCCCACACTTGCAAACTCACCGACGGCCAGGCCTCGGCGCTGGACGCCGCCTTGCGCGCGCGAAATTGGAAACCGCGCCAGGTGCCCTACGCCCGGTTTGCCTTTGACTCCGATAAATGCAACGTCGTCTTTTACGAAAGCGGCAAGCTCGTTGTGCAAGGCAAAGGCACGCAGGAGTTCATCGAGTTTTTGCTCGAACCCGAAATCCTCAAGGAAGTCAAACTTGGCTACGAAACGGTCTTGAATCCCAGGTTGCTCGATCCGCGCATCGGCGTGGACGAAAGCGGCAAGGGCGATTTCTTCGGGCCGCTCTGCATCGCCGGTGTTTATATCAATGAAAAAGTCATCGCCGCCTGGAAGGACCTTGGCGTTCGCGATTCAAAAAACATTTCCAGCGATAAAAAAATCGCCGAACTCGCCGGGGCCATCCGCAAAACCCCCGGCGCCGTCGTGGACGTGGTGCCGATTGGCAACGAAGCGTATAACCGGCTTTACGCCAAAATGAAATCCGTCAATACCATCCTTGCCTGGGGCCACGCGCGGGTGATTGAAAATCTCCTCGGACAAAGGCATCGGATGGAGCCGCCACCGGTGCGCGCGATGAGCGATCAGTTCGCCGCGAGCAAAAGCGTCATTGAAAAGGCGCTCATGGCCGCCGGGCGGGAAATCGAATTAGTCCAGCGGCACCGCGCCGAGGAGGATTTGGCGGTGGCGGCGGCGTCCATTCTGGCGCGCGACGACTTTGTGAAGAGGCTGGCGAAATTGGAAAAGCAATTTGAAATGAAATTACCCAAGGGCGCTTCCGCGGCGGTGGACGCCGCCGCAAAGGAGTTTGTGGCCAAATTCGGCGCCGACGCCCTGGCCAAAGTTTCCAAGCTGCATTTTCGGACCGCCTTGCGCGCCCAGGGATTGCCCGAGCCGCCCAAAACGGAATGGAGGAAACGGTAGGCCGGTTCAGTCGCCGGTCGCGCCGTGAAGAAGAGGCGCAGACCCGATGGTTTGAGCGCCTGGCGAAGTCGCGACCGGTCGTTGGGGCGAAAGGCTCGCAATGCCAGTTGCCGGTTTCCCGGTAATCGTATATTTTGACGCGCTCGAATTATCTTTTGAGACGATGAATAAAGAAGATTTGCATATCGAAAATGACGTCGCGCCAACGGAGGCGGAGCCGATCGTGGCCGTTCCGCTGACGCCGCAACAAATTGAGGAATTGAAACTGCGAGCGGCCAAAGCCGACGAAAATTGGGAGCGCCTTCTGCGCACCACCGCCGATTTTGACAATTTCAAAAAACGGTCCGCGCGCGAACGCGCCGAAGCCGTCCAATTTGCCAACGCCGCGCTGATCCAGAAATTGCTACCCGTGCTCGACAACTTTGAAATGGCGCTCGCCGCCGTCCAATCGGCCAAAGACGAAAAAACCGCCTCGTTGCAGGCCGGCATCAACATGGTCCAGTCCCAGCTCAAGAATATTTTGGTGGAAGCCGGACTTGAGGAAATTGACGCCACGGGCAGGGCCTTTGACGCCGCCGTGCATGAGGCAATTTCGCAACAGGAGACCGCCGGCGTTCCCGAAGGCCAGGTCGTGCAACAAGTCCGAAAGGGTTATAAATTGCGCGAACGGTTGCTCCGCCCCGCGACCGTGATCGTGGCCAAAAAACCCGGCGCTAAATAAGAATCGGCTAAAAAACACACGGTTCGTCCGTATGCCAGATCATCAATCCTAAATCATAACATTTTTGGATGTCCAAACGCGATTATTATGAAGTCCTCGGCGTCAGCCGCGAAGCTGACGAAGAGGAAATCAAAAAAGCCTACCGCAAGCTGGCCGTTAAGTTTCATCCGGACAAAAATCCGGGGGATAAACACGCCGAGGAAAAATTCAAGGAGCTTGGCGAGGCCTACGAAGCCTTGAGCGACCCGCAAAAGCGCGCCGCCTACGACCAATACGGCCATGCCGCTTTTGACCCCCGCCAGCGCGCCCGCGCGCCCGGCGGCGGCTTCCATGATCCCTTCGACATCTTCCGCGAAGTCTTCGGCGCGGGCGGAGGCAGCATTTTTGAAAGTTTCTTTGGCGGCGGCGGCGCATCGTCCGGCCCGCAGCGTGGCGACGATTTGCGGTTCGATTTGGAAATCACCCTCGAAGAAGCCGCCCTCGGTTGTGAAAAGGAAATTTCCGTCAATAAGTTGGACCGTTGTGAAACCTGCGGCGGCTCCGGCGCGGAGAAAAACTCCAGCATCAAGACGTGTGCCACGTGCGGCGGACGAGGGCAGGTCCTGATGTCCAGGGGCATTTTCAGCATCGCGCAAACGTGCCCCCAGTGCCGCGGCGCCGGGCGCATCCTCGAGAAACCCTGCAAAACCTGCCAGGGAGATGGACGCCGCCAGCGCAGTTCAAAGATTAAGCTTAAGATTCCGCCGGGAGTGGATGCGGGAACGCGCCTCCGTTCCGGGGCCAATGGCGAGGCCGGATTTCGCGGAGGCACACCGGGCGATTTATACGTGGTGTTGCACGTCAAGGCCCACGAAATCTTTCAGCGCGACGGCGACGATTTGCTCTGCGAGGTGCCGATCAGTTTTGTCCAGGCCACGCTCGGCTCGGATGTTGAAGTGCCGACGCTGGAAGGCAAGGCGACGGTCAAAATTCCCGCCGGCACGCAGCCCGGCACGGTATTTCGTGTAAAAGGCCGGGGCGTAAAGAATTTGCAAGGCCACGGGAACGGCGATTTGCACGTGCGCGTCCAGGTCGAGGTGCCTACGCGGCTGAATCATGAGCAAAAGGCCAAATTGCAGGAGTTCGCCGCCCTCTGTGACGGCCAGGAGACGCCGCTGTCGCGGGGTTTTTTCGAGAAGGCCAAAAGATTCTTTCAATAGCGGGAAATCATTGAGGACCAATTGACGATGGATGATTGATAATTAATGATTGGCCGAGGGTTGCAAATTCAAATTACAAATCGCAAATCATAAATGGCCGCACATCGCTTTTACATCGCTCCGGAGAACTGCCGCGGCGACCTTCTGCCTTTGGAGGCGCGCGAAGCGCATCACGCGTTGCGGGTCTTGCGTTTGAAACCCGGCGATGAGGCGGTGGCGCTCAATGGCGCTGGCGGCGAGTTTTTTTGCAAGGTTGAAGACGCCGCGCGCGGTTCCCTTTCGCTGCGGGTCACCGGCAAAAATTTCATTCCCGCCCCGCCTTGCGCCATCACCTTGTTGGTTGGAATTCCAAAGGGAAAAATCATCGAAAGCATCCTCCAAAAATCCGTCGAACTAGGCGCGCGGCGCATTGTGCCGCTGCGGACCGAGCGGGTCGTCAGCCATTTAGACGGCGAAAGCGCCGGGTACAAACGCGAGAAATGGCGGCAGGTCGCGATCGAAGCCATCAAGCAATGTGGCGCGGCGTGGTTGCCCGAAATCGAAGCGCCAATCGCCATCCCGGATTTCCTCGCCCGCGGGGAAAAATTTGATTTGCAATTGGTCGGCTCGCTCCAAAAGGAACGGCGCCATCCAGGCGACATCTTCCGTGAATTTGAAAGGACTCAGGGCCATTCGCCGAAAACGATTGCCGTTTGGATTGGGCCTGAGGGTGATTTCACATTAGCGGAATTGGAGACGATTCAAAATGCCGGCGCGCAACCGATCACCTTGGGCAATCTGATCCTGCGCGTGGAAACGGCGGCGATTTATTGTCTTTCCATTTTGAACTACGAATTGAATTCTTGAGCCATGAGCGCATTTCCTGTCAGCGCGGAAAAGGAAGCCCAACTGGTGCGGCGCATGGAAGGGTTGGGTGTGCGTGAAGCGGACATTGAAGAATCCTTTGTGCGTTCCGGCGGGCATGGCGGCCAAAACGTCAACAAAACCTCCACCTGCGTCATGTTGCGGCATCGCCCGACGGGGCTGCAGGTGAAATGCCAGGCCACGCGCCAACAGGGGCTGAACCGCTTCCTCGCCCGTCGCCTCCTGCTCGACAAGATCGAGGAACGGCAGCGCGGTTTTGTCGCCGCCAAACGCGACGAGATTGAGAGAATCCGCCGGCAAAAGCGCAAACGCTCGCGCCGTGCCAGGAATCGCATGCTCGCCGATAAAGCGCATCAGTCGGAAAAGAAGGCCGGGCGTGGGAAAGCGACGATGGAGGATTGAGGATGGAACGTCTTTGCGAATGCAGGGTTGCGGCCACCGCATCCCAATTTAAGTCGTAATAATGTCCATCATATTTTGCTGGAAGAAATGGCAGTCGCCTGCCATATCAGGAAAGCAATCAATCGCAACAAAACTGAATCCATTATGAAAAATTTGACAATCAGTTCCCTGTTTTTGGCCGCCGCGGCTTTCTGCCTTGCGGGCTG
>DATJSQ010000299.1:0-6649 GCA_035503995.1 Verrucomicrobiia bacterium
CCAGCCCCCTGCGGTTGAGTTGGTGTCTTGTGCATCAATTCTGGCAACACTGATTCCAAGGCATATCACTGCGCCAAGAATGACCCTTGAGAACGTTGATCCTAATGTTGGTAACGACATGATTGGCGTCATATTTGTAAGTTTCACGGCATTGGTTAAACTTCAGAGTGTCACCCGGGAAAATTTCACATGCAAGATTAATGCCCGTCGCTGGAAAATACCAAACATCCGGACGCCGCCTGTGTCTTCCTTCGCCCTTCCGCCTCCCACTCGCCACTTCCAATCACGCCGCCTTTTTAAATGACTTCACCTTCCCCTTCGCCTGCGTCTCCCGGATGCTCTTCTGCAGGACGGACACCAGGTCAACGACATTCGTCGGGCGGCGCGATTTCTTCGGCGCCGGCGCCTCTTTTTCGCCGTGCGCCACTTTTTTCTCGATCATCTTCATCAACGCCTCCCGATAATCGTCGTGATACATTTCCGGCGTCCACGGGGTCGTCATGCTGTGGATGAGTTGCGAGGCCATGTTCATTTCAGCTTTGCTGGCCGATTTCGCCTGCGGCGCTTTGAATTCCGAAACATCCATCAATTCATCTGGAAAATGCATCAGCTCCAGCATCAAACTGTTTTGTTGCGCCTTGATCGCCGCCAGATGCTCCCGAAGTTTGATGACCACCTTGGCAATGCCGATTTTGCCCGACGCGGCCAGCGCGCCGCGCAACAGCGCGTATGCTTTGTCCCCGCCTTTCTCGGCCTGCATGTAGTAGGGCTTGTAAAAAAGCAGCGGATTGATTTCATCCAACTCTACGAAATTCATGATGTCCACCGATTGCGTGGCCTCCACATCCACCCGTTTGAAATCCTCGTCCTTGATGATGACAAACCGGCCCTTCTCGTATTCGTAGCCTTTCACAATCTGGTCCCACGCCACTTCCTTGCCGTCCGCTTCGGCCACGCGCTTGTAATTGACCGGACTTAAATCGCTCGCCCGCAACAGACGGAATTTCAATTCATCGCGTTGGGTGGCTGGAAAAAGCGATATCGGAATGGAAACGAGTCCGAAGCTGATCGTGCCTTTCCAGATCGCGCGCATAAAAAATTAAAAACGGAAGGTGAGTAACGTTGATCTGGATTCAGCCCGCAAAAGCCCTGCCAAACCATTGCCTCACCTTCCAACTCCTAAATAGCTCAATGCGTGCCAATGAATTTTCGCGCGCCGATGCGCGATTTACTTGAATTGTTTCTCGATTGACCCGTTCTTTCGCGCAAATTGCCAAAGTGGATATGCAAATTGCGGCAAATCAAGCAACTATGAAAAGCGGACGAATGTGCCGCTCGTAAAGATTCACCGTCACGTTCCGCGCAATCTCACGTTCACACGCTTCGAGCGCCTTGGCGAAACGATCGCCTTTTTGGGCGGCAATCTTGAAGGCGACGTGCAGCAGTTGGCGTAAGTGCGGGTTGAATTCCTTGCATCGGGGATCATGCCTCAGCGCGGCCGCAAATTGCCCCGACGTCCATTGTTGGACCTCCTTTTTCGACGGTAATTTCCTTTCATCAATATCAATCACCATCGCATACGGCGCGCAGAGTTCAGACCGATGGTCCAGCGCCTCGCAATAGATTTCTTTGGCCAGCGCCAGCGCCTCGCCTCCGCATTCCGCCAGTCCAATCAATTCCTCCAGCCACGTCGTCCCCGCGGTTTTGACATGCAGACCGGCGTCAAATGCTTCGAGCGCGCGCCGTATCGGCGGATACAGCGAAAATTTGTCGCTGCCCGAATGCAGGCTCAATTTCAATCCTGACGGCAGGTTATATTCGCGAATGGCAAATTCAATCACCGCCAGGTCGTCCTTGAATTCCTTTTCAAACCGTTTGATGTCCCCCACGTAGTCAACGCCCTTGTTGAAGCGACCGCTGAACCGGGGCGCGATGGTTTGCAACGGAACCTTTTGTTCCGATATCATCGCGAGAATCATCAGCAACTCCGCCGGCGTTTGCGGCGACGCCACTTCATCCATGGAAATTTCCGTGATGAATTTTCCCTTCCCTTTCACATTGGCAATCTGGCGGTAAATCCTGCCCGCCTCCTCGACCGCGGACAGGTATTGCCCGGCGGCCCGCTCGACGTCGGCAGGCGTGGTCTCGAAGGCGTCGCTGGCGTTGGGAATCACAACTTTTCCGATCAACTCCGGATGGCGTCTGATGAATCGTTCGACCGCCGCCGGGGACTCGCGTTTGCCGATGGCGTTCGCAACGTCAATCGTGAAAAAATCGGACGAGTCAAGAAAGCCGTCCATCGAATCGAACCGGATATGATCGGCGTCCACGTGCCACGGTTTTTTCCAGCCCAGTTCGCGGACAGCCCGCTGCGCGGCAGCGCGGACACTCGCCGGCTCGGAGCCGATCATGGAATGCTCGCGGTGGGACTTGTTCCAAACCGGCGTGATGGCGACTCCCTGCTCCGCGGCGAGAATACACGCCTGCAATTGCGCTTTGGCCTGGCGCCCAAAACGGTCGCCCATCCCCAACGAAAACCTTCCCAATGCAAAGCGTTTACTCATGGCAGCTTCTTCTCAACTGGCTTTTGTCACCTCCAACTTGATGCCATAGCTTCCATCAAAACGGCTCACGGCGCAACCACAACAAATTTAATGCCTCTCAACTCCCAACTCGAGACCCCTCAACTGTGGGCACAACCCATGTTCGCGAGCTTCAGCCGGCCTCCCGTTAATAAGATAAGCCCGTCTTCTGCCGCGAAAATTCTTTGGCAGCTTCGACCGCATCTGGCAAATTCCCACGCGCAAATTGTGAAAAATACGACGAATGGCAAATTCATCGGCGTTGACCTCGGCGGCACCAATGTCCGCGCCGGATTGATTTACCGGAATAAAATCGTCGCCCTGGAAAAAAATCCCACCTTCGGCAGCGCCGATGCGGACATCGTCGTCGAAGAGATTTGCAAGACGATCGCCGCGGTCTTTCGACCCGGCATCAGCGGCATCGGCGTCGGCGTCCCCAGCATCGTGGATTTGAAAAAGGGAATTGTTTTTTCCGCCAACAATATCCCCTCCTGGCACATGGTCCCGCTCAAAAAAATTCTTGAACGCCGTTTTCGCGTCCCGGTGATCGTGAACAACGACGCCAATTGTTTCGCCCTCGGCGAATTCCACCACGGCCAGGCGCGCGGCTGCCAGAACGTCGTCGGCATCATCTGCGGCACCGGCCTCGGCTCCGGCGTGGTCCTCAACGGCAGACTTTATTCGGGCACAAATTGCGGCGCGGGTGAAATTTGCAACATCCCCTATCGGGAGAAGGACCTCGAACATTATTGCAGCGGCAGATTTTTCCAACGCGAGTTCGGGGTGGACGCCCTGACGGCCGAACAGCGCGCCGACGCCGGGGACGCCGGGGCCAGAAAAATGTTCGCCGCCTTTGCCGAACATTTTGCGAACATGATTTTGACCGTTCTTTATGCGTACGATCCCGAAATGATCGTCTTGGGCGGCGGCGTGAGCAGGGCCTTCCGCCATTTCCAGGAGCCGCTCTGGGAAAAATTACGGGCCGAATTCCATTTTAAACATTCGCTCAAACGTCTGAAAATTGTCGCCAGCAAAAAACCGCACATCGCCGTGCTCGCCGCCGCCGCGCTTTGTCTCGACAGCGATTGAATTTTAAGGCAGATTGTTTTTGCCAGGGCCTGTGGATTGCGGACTTACGAAACCCGCCAGGGCCGGAAGGCAGCAACGGTAGTTTGCTTTGCATCTGCCGCAGTCACCCTGGCATTTTTCCATCTTAAATTGATTTTGTGAGCTATCAGGTCATTGCCAGAAAATATCGCCCGCAACGCTTTGCCGAGGTGGTCGGCCAGGAGCACGTCACCCGCACCCTCGCCAACGCCATCCAGCAAAATCGGATCGCCCATGCTTACCTCTTTTGCGGACCGCGCGGCACCGGCAAGACAACCATCGCCCGCATCTTTGCAAAGTGCCTGAATTGCGAAGGCGGCCCCAAGGTGGACTTCGATGAAAACGATTTTCATGTCCAGGAAATCACCGAAGGCCGCTCCCTCGACGTCTTGGAAATTGATGGCGCGAGCAACAACGGCGTCGAGCAGGTCCGCGAATTGCGCGAAACCTGCAAATACGCCCCGGCTAACTCGAAATTCAAAATCTACATCATAGACGAAGTTCACATGCTCTCCACAGCCGCCTTTAACGCGCTGTTGAAGACCCTCGAGGAACCGCCCTCGCACGTGAAATTCATGTTCGCCACCACCGATCCGGAAAAGGTCCTCCCAACCATCCTCTCCCGCTGCCAGCGGTTTGATTTGCGCCGGATCCCCGCCGCGCTCATTACCCAACATCTCGCGCACATCGCGAAAAAGGAAAAAGTCAAAATTGACGAGGCGGCGCTCCACGCCATCGCGCGCGGCGCCGATGGCGGCATGCGCGACGCTGAATCCACCCTCGACCAGCTCATCAGTTTCTGCGGCGACAAAATCCAGGAAGGCGACGTCCTTTCAATGTTCGGCCTGGCTGCCGAAAGTCAAATTCTGAAGTTGAGCAAAGCCGTGCTCGACGGCGAAATCCAAACGGCCTTGACCCAATTGAACGAGCTGGCCCAGGGCGGCAAGGATTTGGGACGCCTCCTCTCGGATTTGCTGAACCATTTCCGCAATCTGCTCATTTTTCAAATTTCGCGCGGTGATTTGAATCTGCTCGAAGCTTCTGAGGCGGAAATTGCCGCGCTCAAGGAGCAATCCGCGCTGGCCAACAATGAGGCCCTGACTAGAATCCTCGAAACCTTTGCCGAGGCCGAATTGAGTCTGCGTGATGCCGCCTCACGGAAAATTCTCGTGGAAGTCACGCTGCTCAAGGCCATTGAGGCGCGCAGCGCCGTTTCCATTGATTCCGTATTGAAACAATTGGGCCAACTGCGCGGCGGCACGGGGAATTCGCCTGCTCCTGCCACCGCCAGCCCGCACCCCGCCCCCGCACCCAAGCCGGCGGCTAAAGCCCGCCAGGAAGTTCACCAGCAGGTCCCCCAGGAATCCGCTGCCTCGACGGCCGCGCTTCAGGAGTCCCCGCGGCTTTCCGCGGGCCTGTCCGAACTCTGGGGAAAGCTGGTTGACGCGGTTGGCCGCGCCAGCCCGTTCACGCGAAGCTACCTCGTGGATGCGCATCCGGTTTCATTTGAGGGCAATCGGTTGGTCATCGGGTTTGATCCCGAATTTGAAGATTACCTCGGGCTGGTGGACAACGCGCGCAACCATGAGTTGCTGCAAACCAAACTGGCCGAACTGGGCCGGCCAAACTGCCAGGTGCAGTTTGTCAAAGCCGAGGCGCCGGCAACTCGTCCGGAAATTCCCCGACCCCTTTCACCTGCGGACAATCAGGAAAAGACCTCCTCCCCCGCGCCGCCGCCCCCCCCTGCCCGAGCGGGTGAAAAGGAAAAAAAAGCGGCGTCCGACAAAAACGATTTCAAGAACGATCCCTTGATCCAAAAGGCGCTTGAGATTTTCAAAGGCCAGATCGTTGAAGTGCGCGTGTGATTCTTTAGAAATAACAACAAATATCCCTGAAATGTCGAACATTGGAAAATTGATGAAACAGGCGGCGCGAATGCAACAGCAGATGGAGCAGGTCCAGGCGCAACTTGCCCTGCGAACGGTCGAGGCCACCAGCGGCGGCGGGGCTGTCAAAGTCACGGCCAAATGCGACGGTACGCTCGCGGTAATTAAAGTGGATCCGCAAGCCCTCAACCCGGCCGACGCGCAAATCCTCGAGGAGATGATTTTGACCGCGGCCAACCAGGCGCTCGGCCAGGCCAGGGAAATCGCCAACGCCGAATTGGGCAAGGTCACCTCGGGCTTGAGTCTGCCAGGCTTTGGTTGATTCGCATGTCCGCCCTGCCAGTTCCCATTGCCGACCTCATCGCCGCGCTGGGCCGATTGCCTGGCATCGGACCCCGTTCCGCCGAACGCCTCGCCCTCCACCTCGTCCAGGCCGATTCGGCCGCCGTCAGACAATTGGCCGACGCCATTGTCCAGGCGCGCGACAAAATAACCTTTTGCGATATCTGCGGAGCGTTGACCGAGCAATCCCCTTGCGGCATCTGCGCCGATGGCCGCCGCGATGCTTCGTTGATCTGCGTCGTCGAACGCGCCGTGGATATTTTGAGCATCGAGAAGGCCGGTTCGTTTCGCGGCAAGTTTCACGTCCTCGGCGGCAAAATTTCCCCACTGGACGGCGTTGAGCCGGAAGATTTGCGGATCTCCCATCTGGAAACCCGCCTCACCCGCGAACCAATCCGCGAAATTGTCATCGCGCTCGGCACGGACGTCGAAGGCGACGCCACCAGCCATTATCTGGCGAAACGCCTCGCCCGGCCGAATTTGAAGATTTCGCGCATTGCCTATGGGTTGCCAGCCGGCAGCGGCTTGGAATTCGCCGACGAACTCACCTTGAGCCGCGCCCTCGAGGGCCGCAGGGAAATGTGATGAACGCCGCCGTCGTTTTTGACCTCGGCAAAGTCCTCGTGGATTTTGACTACGCCATCGGCGCGCAAAAAATTGCGGCGCGCAGCGCTAAAAAGTTCCCCAACCTGCATCATTTTCTCGGCAGTTCGGAAATCCTGCTCCGCTTTG
>DATJSQ010000300.1:0-4266 GCA_035503995.1 Verrucomicrobiia bacterium
GGCTGAGCCTTCATACATGACGATGTCGTTTTCGTTGCCGACATACACCAGGTCCAAGTCGCTGGTTTCCATTTCGGCATGGGTGGGATTGGCCACCAATTTGCCATTGACGCGGCCGACGCGGACGGCGCCCAGCGGGCCAGCCCAGGGAATATCGCTGACCATGAGGGCGCTGCTCGCGCCGATGATGCTCAAAATATCCGGGTCGTTTTCACCGTCGGCGCTGAGGACGATGCTTTGGACCTGGACTTCGTTATACCAGCCTTTGGGAAAGAGCGGGCGAATGGGGCGGTCGGTCAGGCGTGACGTGAGAATCTCCTTCTCGGTGGGACGTCCCTCGCGTTTGAAATATCCGCCGGGGAATTTCCCGGCCGCGGCGGCCTTTTCGCGGTAGTCAACCGTCAAGGGAAAGAAATCCTGCCCCTCCTTGGTCTTGGTGGCGGCGACGGCCGCGACGATGACGATGGTTTCGCCAAGTTGAACGGTAACGGCGCCGTCCGCCTGTTTGGCAAGTTTTCCCGTTTCAATAATGATCTGCTTGTCACCCGATTGGGCGGTTATTTTTTCTGGCATATTTTTCTGCCCGCGCCGCCCGAGGAACTTCAGTGAACCCCGAAAACATTTCGGGACTTAATGAAATCACCCGGCGGCGACGGAATTGTTATTACATTCGCGAGTTTTTGTCAAAGAATCGGGCCGTTCGCGTTTCCAGCCCAAACCCCGAAGCAAGGCACGGTTCAACCAATAAATAGAACCACGCCCCGCAAATTAGTGGCGCAGCTTCAGTTTTTTGGTGACCGTTTGATAACGACCCAAATCCGTGTTTTGCAGGTAGTCCAGCAGCCGGCGGCGCTGGCCGACCATCATCAACAGCCCGCGACGGGAACTGTGGTCCTTTTTATTGCTTTGCAGATGCTCGGTCAGATGATTGATCCGCTGCGTCAGCAAAGCGATTTGCACGTCGGCCGACCCTGTGTCGTTGGCGTGCGTCTTGAATTGTTCAATAGTTTTCGTCTTGGCTTCCATATAATTGCAAGTGGGGAAGCATAACCGGCGTTAATGCCGGTGTAAAGCGGATTTCCCAAAAGATTTTAAATGGGGGCCTGTCCGTTTCATTTGCCGGCCCGGCATTCATCTCTTTTTGTAATCGCCACGGCTGAAATATTTTTCCAGCCAGACATACATGCAGATAAACAAGTATCGGCTGCCCATTTCCTTGATTTTGAGTTTGGCGATGCCCGTGCGCCGGTTTCGCCACGTGACAGGAACGGTGGTCCAGGAATACCCCCGCACAATGGCTTTCAGCGGCAGTTCCACCGTCAGGTTGAAATGCGGCGCAATCAACGGCCGGCAACCGTCAATCGCTTCTTTGCGATAACCTTTGAAGGCGTTGGTGGTGTCATTCAGCTTGATGCGGAAAAGCTGGCGGATGAAATAATTCGCCAGCCGGTTGAGAAAAAATTTTAGCGGCGGATAATCAATCACCCCGCCACCAGGCATGAACCGGCTCCCGAATACGCAATCATAGCCCTCGTTCAATTTCTGCCAGTAAAGCACCGCGTCCCGGCAATCGTCGGATTCATCTCCCATCATGATCACCACCGCATCGCCCTTCGCACGGTCCAATCCCCAGATAATCGCGCGCCCGAATCCATGAGGCCCCGGATTCTGATAAGGGGATAGTTCGGGCATGCGGCTTTGCAAGGTCGTGAGCACCGCCCAGGTTTTGTCGCTGCTTCCGTCATCCACGACGACAATTTCATGCGGCACACCGCGCAAGGCCAGTTCCACGTGCAAATGCTCGACGGTCGAGGCGATGCACAATTCCTCATCGAGGGTGGGAATAACGACGGAAAGCAGACGGAGCTTTCCGGCGGAAAGCGGCGGTGAACCGGCGGGTGTCATGCCGCCGACACATTAACTTTCCTTGGAATGCTTTCAATCATTTTGCTCACCGTTTTTTGCCATCACGTGGAACTGCCCGCTTTCCGGAGGACTGCGATCAGCCCGACGCCGGCGGGAAATGGGATAAGGTTTTGGCAGGCCAGGCAAACGAATAGCCATCGCAAACAATCGTTTAAATAAGGCGGAGGGATGGCGTCTTCCGACCGGGCCGTCGTCTTGAACCCGAGACGTTGCTTTAATCCGCGGAACTTGCGGACGGCATAAACCGCCGGCAGCACGGCAACATTCACATAGTTGACATGAAGAATTTGAAATCCGCTCGGAACCATGTCCCGCAACATCCGCTTATTGTATCGGCGAAAATGGCGTAAGGTCACATCCCAATCGCTCCAAAGCGCCATGTGCGCGGGGACGGTGATGATGGCAACTCCACCAGGTTTCAATACCCGAAGAAATTCCCGCGCGGCCGCCCGGTCATCCTGCACGTGTTCAATGACGTCGAGCGCTGTCAGCACGTCCACGGAACTATCGGGCAGCGGCAAGGCGGTACAACTGCCTTTGCGCACACGCTCGTTGCCAAGCCGTTCGCGCAGAAATTTCAGGGATTCTTCAAAATCGTCGATGGCAGTGACGTTGCAATCAGCGCTCATTTCGTCAGCAAAAATTCCCGTCCCTGCGCCGCAGTCCGCCAGATGGTCGTCGGATTTCAACGGATGGAAACGGTGGATCCAATAACGGACGATCTCGCGTTTGCCGGAATAAAACCAGTGCGAGCCTTCAACCCTGGCCAGATTGTTGTATTCTTCCGGGTTCATCCGATGTTAAAACCGTTTCGACGACATAAAGCGGGCGGCCTTTGACTTCACGGTAAATTCGGGCCAGATATTGCCCGACGACGCCGAGACAAAGCAATTGAATCCCGCTCAAACCAAATATGGCGACTGCCAGCGTCGTGAATCCCTGCACCTGAAGCGAAGCAAGAAAGCCTGCACATTGGGCGATTTTTACCGTGACGAGCGCCGCCGCGTAACAAAAACTGACCACGCTGATGATCGCGCCGAGCATGGCGATCCATTGCAGAGGCAAATCCGAAAAACTGAACAGGCCATCCAGCGCGTAACGCAGAAGCTTGCGGAAGGATTGCTTCGGCTCGCCGACCGCGCGGTTTTTGCGGGTATAGCTCACGGTTGCCTGCGGAAAGCCATACCAGCACTTGAGGGCGGGCAGGAACAAGTTGGTTTCACGCGCGGCCAGCAACTGGTTCACCACGACGCGGTCCACCAGTGAAAACATCCCGCTGTTCATCGGCATCGCGTTCCCGGTCATGCGATGAAACAGTTTGTGAAACAAATCAAAAAAAACGCGCCGGACCCCCCGCTCTTCGCGACCGACGCGGCATCCGGTTACCACTTTGCAGCCTTCGCTCCATTTGGCCAGCAGTTGGGGGATGAGTTCGGGGGGGTCCTGCAAATCGGCGTCCAAAAAAATCACCGCGTCGCCCCGGGCGTGTTCCAACCCGGCGCGATAGGCGGGTTGCTGCCCGAAATTCCGGCTTAAAATAATCAATTTCCAATGGCGAAACCGCGCTAATTCCGTCGCAACCGCCTCGCGTGTGCCATCGGTGCTGCCGTCATCTACCACCACCAATTCCCATTCAGCCGCCGTCCCCTGGACCGCAAGCGCGATGCGTTCAAATAAAATCCGCAAGCCGGCACGCTCATTTAGCATGGGAATGACAATCGAAACCAGTGGGAGTCCTGGAGTGATTGGGGGAACCGCTGCCGTCTTCATACTGGATTATGCGTGCTAAAGCAGAAACGGTTATCACGATCCCCATTGACCGTCGAGGCAAAATAATGGCCCCTTCGGATCCAAAAGCTTTCAAGACTATTTTTCAAAGATTTTGAATGCCACCAGGGTCTGTTCCAATGTGTAGTGATTGGATTCGATATATCGCTCAATCCGGCCGTCGGGATCGAATAAATCCGGCTTTGAAGCGATGATGAAATCCGGACGAGGCAACGCCTCCAGTAACGCCGACGAAGCCCCGGAAATTTGCACCGCCTCGGGGGCTGAGCGCCCGGATGTGGCGCTTGGACTGCTCAATGGCACGCCATAATACGACGCTCCGTTGGGGTCTGCGTCCCACCAAACCGTCTGTCCTTCTTTAAGCGCCATTTTCGCAACGGCAGCGGCAGAACGATAGTCGTCCTTGGCATGACGTTCGGCAAAACGGTATTCCAGGCACGACAGCAGTGCCAGGGTTATCCAGCCCGAAACGATTAATTTGCCCGGCGCGCCACGCCGATGCCAAAAAAATTCCGCGCCTTCCGCCATCATCCACAAAAAGATCGGCAGCAT
>DATJSQ010000301.1:0-2850 GCA_035503995.1 Verrucomicrobiia bacterium
TCTTTGCGTCTTTGCCTCATTCCGTGTTTGCGTTAATTTTGTCCAATGACCGACCCACCGCCCTCGCCGGAACGTTCGCGGAAATTGAGCGCCCGCCTGAAATGGACCGGACGCGTCATTCTGGCCCTCGGAATCGTCTCCGCCGGGTTCGTTTATTGGATCGGCTCGCGCCAGGACGATCTGAGCAATGACCCATCCATGCTCGGATTTAACCGCGCCGAACAGCGCCAAATGGACGAGCTTTACGGCAACTCCGGCCTTTTGATGGATGAATGGCTCGACGATTTGAAACAGCCCGGCACCCAGGCGGTCTTGATCCTCGTTTCCTCAGGATTGATTGCGACAGGGTGTTTTTACTTTGCCCGATTGCTCGTCCTGGACGACGAACCGCCGGCATCCAAAGAGGATGCTGGTTAGAGGATGGAGGATGGCACCGCGGAAACGTGCATTGCCCCCTTGCATTTTACATGCTCCCTTTGCGAAATGCCCAAAATCATTGCGCGTCAAGCGGCAAAATCCGGGGGTTTCTGGAGATTTTTACACTGGCACGGCAAACGCTAACCGCTTTATTCCATGACGAGTTGGAAATTCGTAATGGTGTTGATGTCGTTGCCGGCCTTTTACGCCTGCTCACAAGACATGAACACAACGAATGGAATGCCCATGCAAATGCCGCCCATGCCGTTGGCCGACGTGGCCCAGACTTTGAGCGCAGGTCTGATGGTCGGTGAGCCGACCGGCCCGACGGTGAAATATTTTCTGAACGACACCATCGCGGTGGACGGGGCTGCCGGCTGGTCGCCTTATCGCCACGCCGACGCGGAGATTCACGGAGACATTTTGTTGCACGATTTTAACTTGCTGCCAGTCTCCCAGGGCAAGTTGCCAGTGTATGTCGGCGCGGGCCTGATGGTGAGGTTCCGGCACGACCGCGACAACCAGGCGGGTGTCCGAATACCGTTCGGAATCTCGTATATGTTCGAAAACATCCCCGTGGATGTGTTCGCGGAAATCGGCCCGGCGATCATCTTTGCGCCTTCGTTCCAGGGCGAAGTGGTCGGCGGCTTCGGCGCGCGTTATCGCTTCTGAAATTTTTCGCCAGGGAGAAGAAACGGAAAAGGGCGCGGACGACTCTCGTCCGCGCTCTTTCATTTTCACCCCACAAAACCGCTGGCGTCCCGGCGCGATTTTTCGTTTCCTTCCGCGGTGATTTGCGATGTCCTCTTCGCCGCGTTGGCCCTGTTGAGCTTTGCGCTGTTGCTTTGGCAATGCCTTGCCGCGCAAAGATTCCCGCTGCATCGCCGGATTGCCGGCGCCGATTTCGCGCCCCCTGTTTCCATCCTCAAACCGCTCAAAGGTTGCGATGAAACCACCGCCGCTTCACTGGAAAGCTGGCTGAATCAAGAATACGCCGGGCCGATGCAATTCCTCTTTGGCGTGGCCGACGCCGCCGATCCCGCCTGCAAAATCATCGAAGAATTGCTCAAACGCCATCCCCAGGCGAACGCGCAACTCCTCGTTTGCGGCGCTTCACTCGGCGCCAACGCCAAAGTCTCCACCCTGGCACAACTGGAAAAATCCGCCGTCAACGAGCTTGTGCTGGTCAGTGACGCCGATGTGCGCGCGCCCGCCGATTTTCTGGTGAACATGGTGGCGCCACTGCGGGAGGAAAGGGTCGCCCTGACGCATTGTTTTTATCGCCTCGCCAATCCGGCCACCGCCGCCATGCAATGGGAAGCCGTGGCCATCAATGCCGATTTCTGGAGCCAGGTCTTGCAATCGCAAACCTTGCGGCCGCTCGACTTCGCCCTCGGCGCAGCCATCCTTCTGCGACGAAAAGCTTTGGACCATATTGGCGGATTCAAATCGCTGGTCAATTGTCTCGCCGACGATTTTCAAATCGGCCATCGCCTCGCCAAAAACAATCTCGGCCTCTCCCTCTGTCCCGTGGTGGTCGAATGCTGGGATGCGCCGATGGGCTGGCGGCAGGTTTGGAAGCATCAACTGCGCTGGGCGCGGACCATTCGGGTCTGCCGGCCCCTGCCCTATTTTTTCAGCATTCTATCAAACGCCACCCTCTGGCCGCTGCTCTGGGCTGCTGTTTCCGCCGGAACCGCCGGCACGATCTGCGCGCCGCTGACCGCCGCCGCGCTCGTGTTGGTCCGGATTTGTCTTGCCCAACAATTACAGCGGCGCCTCACCCCGCAGCGCAAATTGGTTTCTCCCTTCTGGTCCGTGCCGTTGAAGGATTTGCTGCAAGCCGCCATCTGGTTCTGCGCCTTTGCCGGAAACACCGTCGAATGGCGGGGCCAAAAAATGAAACTCCGCACCGACGGAACTCTGATTGCGATAAACGGCGCGAACTGATAGGCTCTCTTGAAGGCGGGCGCTTGGCGCAGTGGCTAGCGCGTCTCGTTTACACCGAGTAGGTCGCAGGTTCGAATCCTGCAGCGCCCACCATTCCCCTCATCAGAGCCATCTGTGACTGTGAGTGCCAAAACGTGACTTTCACTAATATCCACAATAGTTTTCTGCCATGCTGGCGCGCGAATCCAAGCTGGACCACCGGACAAGCAAGGCGCAAATCCGATTTTGAACAAATCGTTTTTTCATTAACACCGCGCTTCAGCGCGGTGCAAAGCCGCATCCGAACCGCCAACCGTTTCAACGGTTTTTTCATTTCGACTTGGCCGCGGCGTGCCGACGAAGGCTGGATTTGATCTTTTGAAGAGTGGCAACGCCTTCGCTTTTCAAATAACCGCGCCCGGTCCTGGCGAAAAGCGGTTCGGCGACGAAGCGATCCTGTATCCGCAACGCTTCTTTCATCGCGTCACGAAGATTCTTTTGAAC
>DATJSQ010000302.1:0-7661 GCA_035503995.1 Verrucomicrobiia bacterium
AATACCAAAAGCTTTCCGGGTCAATACACCAGCACCAGCACCGACGCATCCTGTGCCGACTTCACCATCCTGTAAGCGCCCCCATCTTTCTGCATCCGGCAAAGATTAAAATTGGATTAAAACAAAATTAAAATCGGTTACGACAGTTGACGGAGAACCCCGGATGGACAAAAATACGGCAGTTCTTTGAACAAGTCGGAAAAGATTTTTGAATTTCGCTGTTCGTTTAGGGTTGGCATAGAGGTTTTGCTCGCGGCGCGGCTTCGGACAGCGACCCCCAAGTTGGTCGCGTCGCCCTTCTGAGCGCTTCTGGTGAAAGCGTCTAAACCTCAATCACCATGAAAGCCGGACGCAAGTCCGGCTTTCGTCTTTTCCATGGTCAAACCAATTTCTTCAACCTCGAATCTTCGCTCAATTTTTTGACCAGTTCCTTCACCTTTTGCGCCTGCGATCTATGCGCCAGCAAAACCGCGTCGTCCGTTTGCACCAGGATCGAGTCCCGCAGGCCAACCACCGCAATCGGCGTCTTGTTCTTCGTCCGCGCGTCAAAAATAATATTGCGCGCCGCGTCCACATGAATGAAATCCGCCACCGCGCAATTGCCCTCCGCGTCGGCTTTGAGATGCCGCGCCAGCGCGTTCCAGGCCCCCAAATCGTCCCACTCGAAGTCGCCTTCCGCGCAAATCACGTTCTGCGCGTGCTCCATCAGCGCGTAATCAATCGAAATTTTCCTGATGCCGGGATATTCCTTCGCCAGAATTTTCGCCAGTTTCGCCGGCTGATTTGCCGCCTTGAACCAACGCTGGCAGGCGGCATGCATCTCCGGTTGATGTTTTTCCAGGCCATTGGCGATGGTCACAAAACTCCAGACAAACATCCCCGCGTTCCAGCGATAGTTCCCCCCGTTCACATAATCGAGCGCCCGCTGAAAGTCCGGCTTCTCGACAAACTGTTCCGCCTTGAAAAACGTCGTCTTGTATCTCTTCACCCCCTCCGGCGCCGGCAATTCATTTCCAATGCGAATGTATCCGTATCCCGTGGCCGGTTCCGTCGGCTTGATCCCGATGGTCACGATCGCCTGCCCGCGCGACGCCAGATCAAACGCGTCACTCAATGTCTGCTGGAACTTTTTCGCGTCGGGAATCACATGGTCCGCGGGCAAAACCGCCATCACGCCCGTCGTTGAACGCGCCCCCACGAGCGCCGCGCCCAGGGTCACCGCGGCGCAGGTGTCGCGGCCCACCGGCTCGGCGATCAGGTTCGCTTTGGGGATTTTCGGCAATTGCCTGCGAACCTCCGGCAACTGCACTTCGTTGGTGATGACAAATATGTTCTTGGCCGGCGCCAGCGGCAGCATCCGCCCCACGGCCTCCTGCAAAAAAGATTGCTTGCCCAGCAGCGGCAGCAACTGCTTGGGCATCTTCTCGCGGCTTAACGGCCAGAACCGCTCGCCGCGGCCGCCCGCCATGATAATCACGAAACGGTTCTTTATGTCGGATTTGACTTTCATTTTGAAATCTTTCTCAAAAATTCCCGCGGCCGCAAGATTTCGATTCCAAAGGGTTTTTCCAGAACCAGCAAATCCGGGTCATGCGTCACGATGAAAGAAGCGTTCGCCGCCAGGGCGCAACCGATGAAAAGTCACCGCGCCAGAATATCGCCGCGACAACGGCGCTGGAATCAAGAACGATCGTTTTTTTCCGCACGAATTTTTCTGATGACGCGCAATACCAATCGCTCGTCTTTTTTAGTGATACGCCGGGTTGGGGGCCCGCCCGAAAGCCTTGTGACTTCCTCAAATTCTTCCACCGTCGGTTCGGGCACCGGCGTGATATAAAGTCCCTCGCCGATCTCGGTCACCCGGAGCGGCGAATTCGGCTTCAAGCCTTTGCGCTCACAAAAATCCTTCGGCAGCACGCACTGCCGTTTGCTCGTCAGTGAAATGGTCGTTGTCATGTCGTAAGAATTCCTTACACCGCCCGGAAAGTCAAACGGTTTTCACCGCCTCCGCCAGTCTCCTGACAAACGTTCCCACCCGTTTCACCAATTCCTTTGACTTCCCATGTTCGGCGATTTGATTGACGACCGCGCTGCCCACCACCACGGCGTCCGCAACCTCCGCCACCCGTTTGGCCTGTTCCGGATTTGAAACGCCAAACCCCACCGCAATCGGCAGGGCCGTGTGCGCGCGAATTTTCGCCGCCTGTTGCGCGAGATTCGACGCAATTTGCTTTTGCATCCCCGTCACGCCCTCGCGCGAGACGTAGTAAATAAATCCGCTGCCGCGTTTGACGATGAATTCCATGCGCTCTTCCGGCGTGGTCGGCGCCACCAGATAGATGTGGCACAAATGATTTTTGCGCATCACTGCCTCGTAATTGTCCGATTCCTCCGGCGGCAAATCGAGTACCAGCAAACCATCCACCCCGGCCTTCGCCGCGTCACGAATGAATTCGTCCATTCCGATGCGGTGAATAAGATTGAAATAAATGTAGAGGACGACCGGAATTTCGGATTTCTTGCGGATGGCGGCCACCGTCTCCAAAACCCGCGGTGGAGTCGCGCCGGATTCCAGACCGCGCTGCGCGGCCAGTTGGTTCACCAGGCCATCGGCCAGCGGATCGCTGAACGGCACGCCCAATTCCAAAATATCCACGCCGGCCTCGTCAGACGCCCATGCCATCTCGCGCGTGGCTTTTAAATTCGGGTCGCCGGCGCCGATATAGACGATGAAACCCTTGCGCCCTTCCCGCTTTAGTCGCGCAAAGCGTTCCTCAATGCGATTCATTGTCCGGAGTTTCAAGTTTCGCGTATAAAGTTTCAAGTAAATGTCGTGTCGGTGTCGCCAACAAACCCGATTTGACCATTTCCGCTTTTTTTCGCATTATTTATTCATGGCAAGCACTTTCGGGCAATTGTTCCGCATCACCACCTGGGGCGAGTCCCACGGCGGCGGCGTTGGCGTGGTCGTGGAGGGCTGCCCGCCAAAATTGAAATTGACCGAGGCGGACATCCAGCCGGAATTGAACCGTCGCCGTCCCGGCCAGTCCAAAATCACCAGCCGCCGCCGCGAACCGGACATCGTCCAAATCCTTTCCGGCACGTTCGAAGGCAGAACGCTCGGAACCCCCATCTGCATGTGGGTCAAAAACGAAGACGCCCGCCCGGAAGCATATTCCGAAATGAAGGAAAAATTCCGCCCTTCGCACGCGGATTACACTTACTTCGCCAAATACGGCATCCGTAACTGGCAGGGCGGCGGACGCGCCAGCGCCCGCGAAACCATCGGCCGCGTTGCCGCCGGCGCGATTGCCAAAAAAATTCTCCGCGAGCGATTCGGCGTCGAAACCCTCGCCTTCGTCAAACAGGTCCAAAATATCTCCGCCGACATTGACCCGGACCAGGTGAAACTCCGGGACGTCGAGTCCAACATCGTCCGCTGCCCGGACCCGGCCGCCGCGGAAAAGATGATTGCCTTGATTGATCAAATGCGCCAGGCCGGCGATACCGTCGGCGGAATCGTCGAGGGCGTCGCCCGGGGCGTTCCCGCCGGGTGGGGTGAGCCGGTTTTCGACAAACTCGGCGCCGACCTGGCCAAAGCCATGATGAGCCTGCCCGCGTCAAAGGGGTTTGAAATCGGCTCCGGTTTTGATAGTATATGGATGACCGGCCGCGAACATAACGACGCCTTTCGCGCCCGGAACAAAAACGTTTTCACCACGACGAATTTTTCCGGCGGGATCCAGGGCGGGATCTCGAACGGCCAGACGATTTTTTTCCGCGTCGCGTTCAAGCCGGTCGCCACGGTGATGCACGAGCAGGACACCGTGGACGTTCGTTTGGAAAATACCAAACTGAAGGCCCGCGGACGCCACGACCCCTGTGTCCTGCCGCGCGCGGTGCCGATGGTGGAAGCCATGACCGCGCTGGTTTTGGCGGACCATGCCCTGCGGCAAAAAGCGCAGTGCGGTTGATGGACAATAATGCGGATATTTGATTTATGGCCGAAAAAAACTTGAATGAAATCTCGGGCGACGCCCGGAAACTGTTCACCAAAGGCACCGAGGCCCTGGCGCGGGAAAATCTGGATTATGCCATCGCCCTGCTGAATCAGGCGCTGGAAAAAGAGCCGGGGTTTTTTGATTGTCGCAAAACCTTGCGCGATGCCCAATTCCGCAAGGCCGGCGCCAGCCGCGGCTTCTTCAAAAAGATGCTCAGCGGCGCCGGCTCCTCCCCCCAGGTCGCCAAGGCGCGCATGTCCCTGAATAAAAATCCCGGCGAAGCCATGGCCACCGCCGAACAAATCCTCAACGCCGACCCCAATAATTCGGCCGCCCACCGCATCATCGTGGATGCCGGCCATGCGTTGGAATTGCCCCGTACCGTGGCGATGTCTTACGAAGTCCTCGTCAAGAATTCTCCCAAGGACAAAGACCTGGTGATCGAGTTCGCCAAGGCGGTTTCGCAAATCGGTGAAAGCTCCCGCGCGGAACAAATCCTCATGGATATGATCCGGGATCACCCCGGTGACGGCGAGTTAAACGACGCCCTCAAGGACTTGTCGGCTCGCAAGTCCCTCAACGAAGGCGGTTACGGCGCCCTGGAAGGCGGCAAAGGCTCCTACCGTGACATCCTCCGGGACAAGGAACAAGCCACCGCGCTTGAACAGGAGAACCGTGTCGAAAAGTCCGAGGACGTCACCGAGCGCCTGATCGGCGAGTACGAGGACCGCCTGAAAACCGAGCCGAATAATTTGAAGCTCGTCCGCCAGCTTGCCGACCTGTACACCGAGAAAAAACAATTCGAACGGGCGCTCAGCCTCTACGACCGGGTCAAAAATTCCGACATGGGCAACGACCCTTCGCTGGAACTGTCCATGGCCAGGACTGTCGTCAAACAATTTGACTTCAAAATTGAACAGCTTAATCCGTTTGAACCCGACCACGCCGCGCAAGTCGAGAAGATCAAGGCCGAAAAATTGGCGTATCAGGTTGCTGAATGCCAGAAACGGGTCGAAAAATATCCGACCGATCTCGCCATTCGCTTTGAAATGGGCCAGCGCTATTTTGAGGCGGGAAAAATCGGCGAGGCCATCCAGGAATTCCAGAAGGCCCAGGGCAATCCCCACAAGCGGCTGGCGTCCATGGGCTACCTCGCCCAATGCTTCGCCAAACGTAAAATGTATGACCTGGCCGCGCGCACGCTCCAAAACGCCATCAAGGAAAAGACCATTTTCGACGAGGAGAAAAAAGATTTGATTTACAACCTCGGGTCCGTCCTCGAAAACATGGGTAAAAAGGAGGAAGCCATCGAGCAATTCAAGCAAATCTACGAAATGGACGCAGCGTATAAGGACGTTTCCGCCAAAGTCGAGGCCTTTTACTCCGGCCAATGATCAAATTTTTTCGCTTGTGGCTGGTCGTCCTCGGCTTTTCCGCGGCGGGTGCTCAAATCACCCTTGATTTCAACCGTTTCCCCACCGGGGAAACCCCGACGAATTTTTCCAGCACCCTCATCGGTTCCGGCCTTCCCGGCAACTGGAAAATTATCGCCGATGCTGTGCCGGCGGCCTTCTCCCCGCTCATGCCCCAAATGACGCCAACGACCTCCGTTGCCACCCGCCACGTCCTGGCGCAATTGAGCCAGGACCCGACCGATGAACATTTTCCCATGCTTGTTTACGATGGCGCCGCCTTCAAAAACTTCAAGGCCACCACGGAATTCAAAATTGTCAGCGGCGCCGCCGAACAAATGGCCGGAATCGTCTTTCGTTATCAAAATGCCTCCAATTTCTACGTCGTCCGCGCCAGCGCCCTCGGCCACAATCTGCGCTTTTACAAGGTCGTCAACGGCCTGCGCGGAAACATTCTGGGCCCGGACCTGAACATTACCACAAATGTCTGGCACACGCTGTCTGTGCAATGTGACGGCGATCAGATTCTCTTTTGGTACGATGGCCAGCTCGCCTGTCCCCCGCTCGAAGACACTTCCTTTTCAGAAGGCAAAATCGGATTTTGGACCAAGTCCGACGCCGTCAGTTATTTCGCCAATACCACCATTGAATACACGCCGGTTCTTTCGCCGGCCCAAACCCTCATCAATGGCATTATGGAAAAATATCCCAGGATTTTAGGCCTGCGGATCTACATGCCGGACGACCAGGGCCGGATGCGAATAATTGCCAGCAAGGATAAGACGGAAATCGGGCGCCTGGGAACTGACGCGGAAAAAAAGACGTACGAAAATGGCGCGATTTTTTATGGTCGTGGGCGGGGCACCGTCGCGGTGGACTATCCGCTGAACGACCGCAATGGCGACCCGCTGGCCACCGTGCGCGTGGAATTAAAATCCCACGCTCTGGGCGAAACGCAGGACATGGTCCTCGACCGCGTGCGCGTCATCATCAATGAAATGCAAAAGCGTGTCCTCTCCCGCGAAGACCTGGTGCAGTAACAGTTGGGAGCGAACCGCTCGCTGTTGAATTGCTGCGGCTCGTTTCGCGGCAAGCCGGAGCAATTCCCGAATCTGGAAATCAAAAAGATTCCTAAAACGGTGCTGGCGAAATGCGAACGGGGACATGACGATTACAGGTTGCAGGTTGAAAATTTGCCCAAAGCGCCGCCGCCCACAGGGCAACAGGAATTGATTTAACCGCAGACAACTAAAGAAACATGGCCAAAGAACCGAAAAGTGAATCCGAGATCGTCCTCTATCAAACAGAGGATGGGCGCACGCGGCTGGAGGTGAAGCTGGAGAACAACACGGTCTGGTTGACACAAAAGCTGATGGCGGAGTTGTTTCAAAAAGACGTGCGGACGATCAACGAGCACATTCAAAATGTCTTTAAAGAGGGCGAGTTGTCACCGGATTCAGTTATCCGGAAATTCCGGATAACTGCCGCCGATGGAAAAACCTACGAAATCCAACATTACAACCTGGATGTCATCATTGCCGTTGGCTACCGCGTGAAATCGCGGCGCGGCACGCAATTCCGCCAGTGGGCGACGCAGCGGTTGAGCGAGTATATGGTCAAGGGTTTTGTGTTGGATGACGAGCGGTTGAAGAATCCGCCGGGGCCGGGCGCGGCCGATTATTTTGACGAATTGCTTGCGCGCATCCGCGACATCCGTGCCAGCGAGCGCCGGATGTATTTGCGCGTGCGGGAGACCCTGGCGCTGGCCGCCGATTATCAGCCGGATGACGCCGAAACACTGGCTTTTTTCCAGACGATCCAGAACAAACTGCATTTTGCCGTAAGCGGCAAGACCGCGCCGGAATTGATCATGGAACGCGCCGACGCGGGAAAGCCCAACATGGGATTGACAACGTGGAAGGGCGCGATTGTCCGCAAAGGCGACGTGACGATTGCGAAAAATTATTTAAACGGGGAGGAAATCACCCAGTTGAACCGGATCGTCACCATGTTTCTCGATTATGCCGAGGACCAGGCGCGCCGGCGCAAACAAGTGTTCATGCGGGACTGGCGGACGAAGCTGGATGATTTCTTGAAATTCAATGAGCGCAAGGTATTGAAGGATGCCGGCGGCGTTTCGCGGGAAGACGCCGACCACCATGCGCAAAGCCAATATGCACTGTTCGAGGAGCGTCGCCGGAAGGAATTGGAAAGCAAGGCGGAATCGGAGTGGGACGCCAGTTTGAAA
>DATJSQ010000303.1:0-3346 GCA_035503995.1 Verrucomicrobiia bacterium
GCCACATTCCCGAAATTCGTCGCCGTCGGTCCCGGACAAAGCACGCTGACGGTGACGCCGGTGCCTTCCAGTTCCGCAGCCAGCGCCTCACTAAACGATAAAACAAATGCCTTGGTGGCGTAATAAACCGCCATGCCGGGACCGGTGACAAATCCGGCGACGGAGCCGACGTTGAGGATTCCCCCGCGCCGGGCGCGAACCATGCCCGGCAGAAACAAACGGGTCAATTCGGTCAACGCGCTTATGTTGACCCGGATCATTTCCAATTGCCGTTCCAGCGGCAGATCGGCAAATGCGCCAATGGCCCCAAAACCGGCGTTGTTCACCAGCACATCCACGTGGACGTTGGCGTCCTGCAACTCCCTGAAAATCCGCCTGGGCGTTTCCGGCAGGGACAAATCGGCGGGCAAAACGGTGACTTGGGCTTCGTATTCCTCGCGCAATTCCCGCGCGAGCGTTTCCAACGCCGGCTGGTTCCGCGCCACCAGGATGATCCGGCTGCCATTCCCCCGCCCTTTCACCGCCGGCCGGGGAATGTTTTCCGCGGCAAAAAAGCGGGCGAGTTCCAATCCGATTCCCGAACTTGCGCCGGTGATCAAGACCGTTTCGCCATTCGGGACATTCATTCAAATCATTGGTTGCCCCAGCCGAACCGTGAGGTGAGAGGCCAATAAACGAAGAAAGATTTGCCGACGATTGCCGTTGCCGGGAAATCGCCCCAATAACGCGAGTCCAGGCTGTCCATGGTGTTGTCGCCCATCACAAACAAATAATTCGTCTGAATCTGGTAGGATTGGCCGGGCGACAATTTCTGAAGCAAAGCATTCCCATAATAATGGTTCTCCTGATAGGGAAGGATTTTCGCCCCCGGGGGCGGGTCATTAAACGAATAAAGATTTTCGAAGTGCGGCGTTTCGGCCGTGATTTCCCGCCCGTTCGCGACAAGATTTCCGACCGGAACATTCTGGCCGATGAACTGGGAGAGCGGCACGCCGCCGACCAGATAGTCCTGACGCAAGGAAATCGTCTCGCCGCTCAATCCGCAAAGCCGCTTGATATAAAACTCGTTGTCAGGAATCACCCAGTACGGCGGGTTGTTCCGCATTTCCTCCGGGATTCCCTTGGTTTCAAAAACAACGATCTCGCCCCGTTCCGGCTTGCGAAAATTGTAGGTCAGACGGTCAACGAACAAATGGTCCCCTGCCCCGACTTCCAGTTTCACCACGTCGTCGCCCTTGCGGAAATAGCGTCCTGGCACCAAGCCGGCGCGATATTCCAGCGGATCCTTCCCGGTCACTTGTGATTCGCCGAAGTCAGGCGGAAACCAAATGGTGCATGGCACGCCGCCGACGATGAGGGTTTGCTTGAGGTTAAAAATCAAAAAATGGACCATTGGCTCGACTTGGACCTGGCCATCCGCCGGCGCCACCACGTGAACATAGGAAATTCCATGGAACCAATCCTTGACGCGCTGCCAGCCGGAGGGGATGACGAGGTCATTTTCCTCCTGGGTGATTTTCTGGAAGATGGCCTTGATTTGGTCGGAATTGAATTGGCCCGCCTGCCACAGGGGGGCGTAATCCGGCTCGGACGTCACGCCGTAAAGCGTGGGTTGCATGGAGCCGGTGGGGATTTTGAACGGTTGCAGGAAAAACGTCCGGATGCCCATCGCCACCGCAATGGCCACCAGCAGCACCTCCACGTTTTCGCGCCAGAGCGGGTTCGGATAAGGTTTGAGCCATTTGTTGCCCACTTCCTCCAGCGCCCACATCTTTTCCCGGATTTTGCCAATGGGCTCGTCATTCTGGAGGGCGGCGCGCAAATCCGCCAGGGCCGTGTTGACCAACTGGACGGCCGCCGTCGTCATTACGTCGCGCTGCGCGCACAACAGTCGGTAAACATGTTTGTGCAGCGCGCTCGCGTCACGGATGGTTTTGGAAAACAGCCAGCGCATCATACGATCCTGCCTTCGACACCGGTTACACGGATTTTCACAAATTTATTGGCGGCAAAAATACCTTTAAGGCCGGCAAATGAAAGAAAATACTATCGCACCGCCGGTGTGCCCGGCGATTTCAAGGCATTGATGCGCCCCACGAGCCACTGATAGGGCACGGAATTGGCCGGCACATTCGTCAGGCAACGTTGGAGCCAGACGAGGGTGTCGTTGGTTTCATGCCGCCGGGAGCCGATTTGCGCCAGGGCCAGGTCCGTATCCAGATGGTTCGTGGCCGTTTTGTCCATTTGCAGAAGATCACTTTCCGCGGCGTCCAGCTTTCCCGCTTCAACATAGGATTGATCGCGCAGCAACCGGACGAGCGGCGCGTTGGTGAGGCTTAAGGCATGGTTATAGGTGGCGATGGCGTCGTCGGCCCTTCCCAGCTTCTCGCACACCGCCCCTTTGCCCATAAGGGCGTTCAGGTCGTCCGGATTGGCGGCCAGCCATGAGTTGACGACTCGCAGGGCGTTGGAATAATCGCCGAATGAAACATAGGCGCGCATGGCCATGCGGACGGCTTGAACGTCGTGAGGGTGCTCCTCCAGGAGCGATCTCAACTCACTGCCGGCGTTGGCGGCATTGGTTTGCGCGAACCAGGATTCCGCCTGCAAAACGGACAGTTCGGTGTTCAGGGAATTCTGTTGGGCGAGAGGCATGTCGCCGCGGGCTTGGGCGAGGAGCTGACGGGCCTGCTCTCCGAATCCAAAGTGGTTGTAAAGGTCCGCCGCCGCCAACTTCGGCGCCGCGACGTCCGGGGCCAGGGTTTGCGCCCGTAGAAACTGTTGAAGGGCCTGACGCGGCAAGCTGGCGTCTAAAAAGGCCACGCCCAGCACGTAACAGAACGAGGGCTGGTCCACCATGCCGTATCCATAGATGAAATCGGTGAGCCGCTTAAAATCGCCCAGTTCCGTCACCAGCCCTCTCACATAAGACAGGTTCATTTTGACGCCCGCGACGAGGTTGCTGTTGCACTCCAGGTTCATTTGGACGGCGATGTTATTGGTGTTGAGCATTAGCGCCTGAACGAATCGGTGATGCGCCGCCGTTAATTGCCCCGCCTGTTGCAGGCGCACCCCCCAATCGTTCAGCGCCACGGAATACCAATCGGCCAACTCACGGGTCTGCGCCGGCGGCACCGGTTGAATTTGGCCGTACGCCAAAACCTGGCGCAATGTATTGTCGAACCGCGACATTCGGGGTGAAATGATCCCTTCGACGGTATCCAATTGTGGCGTCACGCCATCCCAGAATTGTTCGATGGAAGAAATTGTCGTGGCGGACAATTGCGGCGGATGGAGCACATCGTCCGGGGCCGGTTTTACGGCAAATACCGAGCCGATGGGGTCC
>DATJSQ010000304.1:0-9823 GCA_035503995.1 Verrucomicrobiia bacterium
CGTCGCCAGCGTCCAGCCCGGCCAGCAAATCATCAAAATCATCCATGACGAACTGGTGGATCTCCTCGGCTCGCAAAACGCGGGACTGAAACTGGACGGAAATCCCAGCTCAATCCTCATGGTCGGCCTCCACGGCTCCGGCAAAACCACGTCCAGCGGCAAGCTCGCCCGCCTCTTGCAAAAGCAGGGACGCCAGCCGTTGCTCGTGGCGGCGGACGTTTATCGCCCGGCGGCCATGGACCAATTGGACACTCTCGGCAAACAACTCGAACTTCCAGTGTTCGTCAAACACGGCGAAACCGACGTCCTGAAAATCGCCCGCGAGGCGCTGGACTTTGCCCGCACGAACAATCGCAACGTCCTGATTTTCGATACCGCCGGCCGATTGCAGATTGACGAGCCGCTCGTGCAGGAGTTGGTACGGCTGCGCGACCTCGTCCAGCCGCGGGAAGTTCTCCTCGTCCTCGATGCCGCCACCGGCCAGGAAGCGGTGAACGTGGCCACCCACTTCGACCAGGCGCTGCAAATCACCGGCTCCATCTTGACCAAATTGGACGGCGACGCCCGCGGCGGCGCGGCCTTGAGCCTGAAATCCGTCACGGGCAAGCCCATCAAGTTCGCCGGCACCGGCGAAAAGCTCGATGAATTCGAGCCATTTCATCCCGAACGCATGGCGTCGCGCATTTTGGGCATGGGCGACGTCGTCAGCCTCGTCGAAAAAGCCGCGGAAGCCGTCAGCGAGGCGGACGCGAAGAAGCTGGAAGAGAAGATGCGCAAGGGCGAATTCACGCTCGAAGATTTTCTGGAGCAATTGCGCGCCATGAAAAAGCTCGGCTCGTTGGAGAGCGTGATGAAAATGCTGCCCGGCGGCGCCGAAGCATTGAAACAGGTGGACATCGGCAAGCAGGAAAAAGAATTCAAGCGCATGGAAGGCATGGTTTGCGCGATGACGCCGAAGGAACGCAAAAGTCCGGCGATCCTCAATGCCAGCCGCCGCCGCCGCATTGCCGCCGGCAGCGGCGTCACCGTGACGGAGTTAAACACCATGCTGAACAAGTTCTTTCAGATGCAGCAGATGATGAAGAAAATGGGCAAGATGCAAAAGATGATGGCCAAAATGGGCGGCGCCATGCCGGGAATGTTCCGGAGATGATTGCAGTGACTCCCGCTTGCGCTCATCGTCGGGAACGGAACAATGTCTTTTGATGAGCAAAATCGTTTTGAGGCTTATGTCATCATCGCTCCGCCCACATGGATCTTGTGCTTCAAACAATACGCCGTGTTCTCCACATACTTTTCCGCCCACCATTTCAATCCCGCCCGCTCCTCCTTCGTCAACGCCCGGACGATCTTCGCCGGCGCGCCCAGCACGAGTGAACCGGGAGGAATCTTCGTCCCTCCGGTCACCAGCGCCTTTGCGCCAATGATGCATTGTTTGCCGATGACTGCGCCGTCTAAAATCACCGCCCCCATCCCCACGAGCACCTCGTCGCCGACGGTGCAGGCGTGGATAATCGCCCCGTGGCCCACGGTCACCCAATTGCCCACGATGCACCCATAATCATCCGCCAGATGCAGCACGGCATTGTCCTGGATGTTCGAGTGATGGCCGACGACGATGCGGTTGATGTCGCCGCGCAGCACCGCGCCATACCACACGCTGGAATGCGCGCCGAGCGTCACGTCGCCAATCACTGTCGCGGTCCTGGCGATATAGACGCCCTTGCCGAGCTTTGGTTTCCGCCGCAAAAATTTGTCCAATTGCCTGCTCATGCCATCAGTTTATTCCAATTCGTCCCAAGAGACATTTATTTTATTCGCGGCCCGGAGCGTGTTAAAGTGGTCTCATGATGAAATCACAGCGGCCCCTCCGGCGGAAATTGCCGCGCTCTTTCAAGGAATTGACGCCTGCTAATCATTTCAATCCGGCCACCTTTTTCCGCGAATTGGTCTGGAAGGCGTTGATGACGCCGCGCACGGGCGTGTCCCGGCGTCCGATCTTTCCCAGGTTGAAATACGGCGAAGTGGCGGTTACCTGGATTGGACACGCATCCTTTCTGATTCAGTTCACGGATTTAAACGTACTCATTGACCCGAATTTTGCGAACTGGCTCTTTCTGTTGAAGCGGGTCAAACGCAGCGGTCTCAAAATTCGCGATCTGCCGCCGATTGATTTGGTCCTGCTCACCCACGCGCATTTCGATCATTTCCACAAACCAACGTTGCGCAAGCTGCCGCATCCGAAAATCGGCATCATGCCGCGCGGCGTCGGTGACCTGGCCCACAACCTCGGCTTCTCGCGCATCGTCGAACTCGAATGGTGGGAAAGCTTTTCCCAGGCGCGCTCCAATTGGAAGGTGACCTTTGTGCCGAGCAAACATTGGGGCGCACGGACTCTCCATGATCAGCATCGCGGCTACGGCGGTTTCGTCTTGGAATATCAAGGACGGAAAATCTATCATGCGGGCGACAGCGCCTATTTCAACGGCTTCGCGGAAATTGGGAAAAAATTTTCCCCGACGCTCGCGCTGCTCCCCATCGGCGCCTATCACCCGGAAAGCTTCCGCAAGGTCCACATGGGCCCCGATGAAGCCATCAAGGTTTTCAAGGAACTGGGCGCCAGATGGCTCGTCCCCATGCATTACGGCACCTTCAAGCTCTCCTTCGAAGAAATGGACGAACCGCTGCGCTGGCTTTTGGAAATTGCGGCAAGGGAGCATTTGACCCGGCAAATCAGAGTGCTCGAGGCCGGCGTACCCGTCGTGTTTTGAAGTCATTTACATTGACAGACACTTGAGTTCGTTCTTTGCTGTCCGCACAAATGAGCGGCGACACCGGCAATTCGCTTTCCACAAAGTCCGATCTTTTGGAGCGATACGTTCCGCTGGTTGCCTGGGCGCTCGTCTTTTTCGTGCTGCTGGCCATCCCCTTTAAAATCATCGCCTACGGCTATTTGCCCGCGGACGACGCGCTAAGGCATGCGGCCAAGGCGGTTTCCGGCAAGCCGTGGACGGATATCCTCGTGCTCGGCCCCGCTTACCATATTGACCCGAACCTGGGTTGGCACTGGTTCTTGCGGCGGTTCCATCTCGCTTTCAATTGGGACGCGGAAACGCTGGTGGTCTTCTCCGTCGTCATGCTCTTCATCGTCAGCAACTGGTCCATCGCGGCTTGTCTCAAGCGTCCGGAGGCATGGCTGGCCGCCTTTGTGCTGGTGTCGCTCATATCCGACATGGCCTCGCGTTTCATGCTGGGCCGTCCCTTTCTGTTGAGCGTTGCCGCGGTCGGCATCATTCTGTTCGTCTGGCAGCGGCATCGGTCCGCGCCGCCAAAATGGCAAAATATCCTTTGGATGGTCCCGCTAATCTCCGTCGCGGTTTTCCTGCACGGGGTCTGGTACTTGTGGGCGCTGCCGGTCGCCGCCTTCTTTCTGGCGCTCGAATTCCGCTGGTTCCTCTTGCTGGGGACCAGTTGGGTGGCGGGGACCTTCCTGGGATCAGCCCTGACCGGCCATCCTATCGAAAGCATTCTCCAGGCAATTGAGCTGGCCATCAACGCCCTGGGCTGGCACGAAAACCAACTGACCCTCGTCGGCGAATTGAAACCGTCCGGAGGCGAAATCATGCCGGTGATTTTCGTCGGCGGACTGATCGTGATGCGGCAACTGGTGAAGCTGCCCGCCCCGCCGCTTTCACGCCATCCGGCATTCTGGCTCGCGGCGCTCGGCTGGTTGCTCGGCTGCCAGACGGACCGTTTTTGGGATGATTGGGGCGCGCCGGGGTTGATGATTTTAATCGCCGGCGATTTGCAGTTGCTGTTTGAAACGCGGTTTCCGGTGAATTCGCTCAAACGGCTCGGCCTCGTGTGTGCCATCGCCGCCGCCGCGTGGACGGTCACCACCAACGATATCGGCAATCGCTGGACCAATAACCTGTCGTGGCGACCGCTAAAGGCGGACGACCCCGCCCTCCAAGGCTGGCTTCCCGGAAACGGCGGAATTTTTTATACCGCGGAATCATCGTTCTTCTTCCAGACGTTCTTCGAAAATCCGAATGCCGACTGGCGTTACGCCCTCGGCTTTGAATCCACGTTGATGACGCGCGATAATTTCAAAATCTACCAAGACATTGTCTGGAACCTTGGCGATGCCAAAGCCTACCAGCCCTGGGTGGATAAAATGCGGCCCCAAGACCGTCTGGTCATTTACGGCGCCGCCGGCGAGAGACCCAATATCCCGCGATTGGAATGGGCCAGGCCGGTGGGCAATTGTTGGATCGGACGGCTTCCGCAAGCATCATCCCCGTGACAATTCATCCGCTTTCCTCGCCAGGGCAAAATCCTTCTCCGTCAAGCCGCCGGCGTCGTGCGTGGTGAGCGCGAGCGTGACTTTGTTCCACCGGATATCAATATCAGGATGGTGCCAGGCCTGTTCCGCGGCTTCGGCAACGGCATTTACGAATTTCATTGCGGCGGGAAAATCCTTGAACTCGAACGTCCGCGAGATCACCTCGCCCTTCGGCTTCCAATTCGGCAGCGGGTAAAGCGCCAGGGCGATCTGTCCGGGATTCATTTTCAACGGCGGCGGCGCGCCAAAATTTTTGAGCGCCTCGACTTTTTTGTTGGAGGCTTCGCGCACCAGGCTGAGACTGGTTGCCAACGACCAAAACCATGAGACCGCCAGCAAAACCGAGCCGGCTTCGAGCATCTTGATGTTGGGCTGATCGGGCGCCGCGTCGCTGAACATCATGCCGTAATACGCGGACATCTCCCGGAAAAACCAGGCCAGAATCAGCGCGCATCCCGCCAGCGCCAGCGCCAATTGCCCCACCCCCGCAATCCATCGTCCGCACAACAGCGAGCCGAGACCGGGCGTGGCCAATTGATTGAGCAATGCGGCGTTGCGCGCCCGGCCATGGCTGACGGGTTTTCTCATGGTTCTTACCCTCTCACGCGGTGAAAAATTTAATCGTCACAATATTGGAGGAACATTTTTGGGGTTCTCCAACTCGTTCCTTCTTGCTTCGCGCACCAGGCTCACACACGTCAGGAACGTCCACACCCAACTGATGCCAAAGCAGGCGACGCCGCACTTCCATAACCAGCCGATTGAATTCTTTGAAACCATTTCGCCGATTTGCGCTTGTAAAATCCGATGGCACCAACTGAAAATCCAGGCGCAGCCAAAACAAAATCCAGCCACCGCAAAACCCAATTGGCAAATTCCCGTCACTTTCCTTCCCGCCCGTATCGAGCCGGTCCCGGGCGTGGCCGCATTCATCATCACACAGGACCACGCGCGATCACGGCTCAACAGGGGTGCGGACGGCAAAGGCATCGGTGGTCAACTGAAGTGAGACTTCACGGCCGGTTTGGTCAATACGACCAGCGCCCAGATGCCGAATGGCAAACCCAGGAAGCAGCATGGGGTCACGCACGGAATCATCGCGATGATGGATGCCGTGACCGCAAATTCATAGCTGCGCAAAGACAACATCTTCGTGGCGCCCATCAAAACCAAAACCGACATGGCCAGTCCGAAAATCGCGTCCACAATCCCAAACGGGCCGTAGGCAAAACCCACTATCTTTTGCATGAATTGTTCCATTTGCGGATTGTTCATTTGTTGCATGGCGGCGTTGAATTGCTCCAAATTGGCATGGCCAAAAACTTTTTCTCCCAGACTCCAAAACGAAAGAAGCAAATCAATAATCGCATTCACGATTAACGCGATGGCGGGTCCCTTGACCATTCCCAATGCCACGGCGCGGCCATCCCCGGACGATCCGAATGCCGGCGGCGCGCCCGGCGCCAGCGCGGGCGGCGCAAAGGCATCCGCAAATTCCGGAAATGTCGAAAGGGTGCGAAATGCCGAGTCGCTCTCCGCCTTTGCCAAAGACTGCGCATTAAGCCGCCCCTCGGATATCCATTTGCGCAAATCCTCCGCCGAAATTTGGCCGTATTCTTTGCCGTCGCCGCCGATGATGGTATAGGTCATAGTTTTCTCCCGCTTTTCAGCTTTGTAGTTTATCCGCCAGCGCCGCGCAAGCTGATTTCAGGGCAGGCTGACGATGCAGCAGCGCGGGGCCGGGCGCCGCGCGTGACTAAGCCGCTTGCGATTCGCCGAAGATGGTTTCATAAACATACATCGTCGCGGCGATGGCGATGGGGGCCGTAAACAAAACGCCAATGCAACAGACACACACCCCGGCAATATTGATGAGTCCGGCAACCACCGTAAATCCGAAAACGTGGAACCAATGTTTGTGGACCTTCTTAAAACTCATCTTCATCGCGTCCCAAAAGTCCATTTGTTTGTCTATGATCAGCGGCAACGTGAATTGCCAGCTCACCGTCAAATAAACCGCCGGTATCATCCCAATCAGTGCATAGGGCAAAACTCCGGCCAAAGCCGGCCAAACCTGGGACATCGTCTGATGCGCTTCAGCCGGTGCTTCTTGCATCTGATAAAAGATCGGCACCACTCTGCCAAAATAGATTATTTTAGCCGGGAGCATGCTGAGCGTGGCCAAAAACACCGCGACGAAATTACCCAGAAAAAGCTGCGAAAACGCCCTTTGAAATCCAACGAACATCTCGCCGACGCCGGCGGCGCGCCCGCGCATTCGCTGGATGAAAACATAAAAAATACCGCCCAGGAGCGGACCGTTGACCAGCCCAAGAATGACTTGAATCATCGTGCCGCTGCCAATCTCAAATCCCTCCGTGCGCTGCAACGCCGTGGGTGCCGATTTGGCCACGATGAGGCCGATGATTGCGCTGGCCGCGAAAATAATCACCATGCCCAGTAAAAAAACAGCAAACAGCGTCCCCATGTCGCTCTTGAACAGGTTCCAGCCGCGGCTCACGCATGCGCCGATGTCCAATTCGTAATCGCGTTCAGCCCAATCCCCCGGCGCAGCTTCCGGCACGCGAACGTGTGGACCAAAAATGTCCCCAAATTCCGGAAAGGTCGCCAGGGTACGAAACGCCGCGTCGCTCTCCGCCTTCGCCAAAGACTGTGCGTTAAGCCGCCCTTCGGAAATCCATTTGCGTATGTCTTCCGCTGATATCGGGCCGTATTCCTTCCCGTCGCCGCCGATGATGGTATACATAATCGTTTTCTGATTTGATATCCGCTCACGGATCCCATCGCAGGGAATCGAGTTGGGATTGGTTCACCGTCTGGATACTGCCGTCAGCCAAAGCCACCACGAAAATCCGTCCATTCCGGAGATGCGAGCTCATGATTTCCCGCCCGCCGCTGGCATTCCATCCACTGTCCGATTCAAAAATCATCACAGTTTCCGGATTAACCTTGCTTTCGGCCATGCCATCAAGCTTTGCGTTGAATGCGAAATCACACCTGCCGGGGTTTCCGCCGGGATATTGAAATGACTTCTCAGAGCCAACGAAGGGTTTGATTGCATCGCACCACGTCGCCGAAGGCGGCAAACTGTTTGTGTGATCGTCTGAATACATCCTGGTCGCCGATACCAGTGTTTTTTCGCTGTTGACACAATTAATTTCCTGCGCCCGTTGCTTGGCCGCGGCCAATGCCGGCAAAAGCATTGCTGCAAAAATTGGAATCATGAAAACGAACAGCGCGGAAACAATCGTCCCCGCCAGCGCCAGGCCAAACCCCTTCAGTTTTCCGCCGCTGCTTTGGACTTTGACCATCGCAATGATTCCCAGAATCAACCCGATGAACGCCGTCACACCGCAACTGAACAGCCCCAGGATTCCGAGCACCAATGAAGTGATGGCCAATGCGCTGGTTTTGGCCGGGATCGTTTTTGGCAGCGGCGGTATGGTTTGATCGGTCATGGATTTCTTCTGTGTGTTCTTTGGTTCTAATTCATCCGGCGCATCTGCGCAAGCTGTTTTCAGTTACGAATTCCTGACAAACAATTTGCCCGGCAATTGCCGCACCAGCCGTTTCATCTCCAGGCTCAGCAACGCCACGCTCACCGCCGAACTCGGCAAATGGCTTTCCCGGATGACTTCGTCAATGCTCCGTTCTTCGCCGTCCAGCGCGTCATAAACTCTTTGCTCATTGACGGACAGTTCCATCGCGGGCAGAGTTCCGGTTTCCCCCGGCGGCGGCTTGTTGGACGAGGGAAATAAATACTCGAACTCGCTCAAAACATCCTCGGCGTCTTCGCAAAGCTTGGCCCCCTTTTTGATCAAATCATGACAGCCCTTGCTGCGCGGCGAATCAATCCTGCCAGGCACCGCGAAAACCTGGCGCCCGTATTCGGTGGCGAAATTCGATGTAATTAGCGCGCCGCTGTGCAGGTCCGCTTCCACCACCACCGTGCCCAGCGTCATTCCCGCCACGATGCGATTGCGGATGGCGAACGACTTTTTGTCCGCCTTGCGATTAAACGGAAACTGCGTGAGCACCGCCCCGTTTTCCGCGATGCGTTGGAACAAGTCCTTGTTTTCCGGCGGAAAAACAATGTTGATCCCGGTGCCTAAAACACAAACCGTCCGGCCTTTGGCCGCGAGTGCCCCTTGATGCGCCGCCGTGTCAATGCCGCGCGCGCCGCCGCTCACAACCGTGACCCCGACATATGCCAGTTGATACGCCAGCTTGCGCGCCGTTTCGATGCCGTAATGCGTCGTTTGCCGCGAACCGACCATGGCCACGGCGTTCTTGTCCCCCGCCGTTAATTCGCCCTTGACGTAAAGCACCAGCGGCGGGTCGTAAATCTCGCGCAGAACCGCGGGATAATTTTCATCACTCTGGACCATCGCCTGGCAGCCAAAATCGGAAATGCGTTTCAACTCACCGGCGAGGTCAACGGATCTTTCCCAATTGGCAATGGCCTCGGCGGTTTCGTCGCCGATGTTGCGGACGCGAAGCAATTGGGATTTGGAAGCCGCGAGAATTTTTGGGGCTTCGCCGAAATGTTCGAGCAACAAACGGGCGCGCACCGGCCCGACGTGTTCAATCAGGTTCAACGCGATGAGGGCTTCGCGGAAATCCATCCTCATGGAATAACGCTTGCGGACGAGAGTCGCAAGAACTGTTTCATCCGTTTCCTGGAGTGGGGGCCACAAAAATCAGAGGGCGTCCGTGATGGAAAACCACAGCATTGGCGGCTGGTTCATTAAAATCCAAATTGGTCCGGTCGTTGCCACCATTCCCTCTTTCAGTCACACTATTGCTCGCTGTGAAATTGTATCACGGAACAACTGAAAAAATTGGCGGCCGGTTTGTGACCGTGCTGGAAGTTCCGCCAGTGGATTCAACGGAAACGGCTGTTCAAGTTCAAATCATCAAGGATGTGAAGGGGCAGGGATGGATGATTTGACGCTATTCGGATTGTTTGCGGTAACAGCAATGCTGGTGACCTATGCGCTTGAGGCACGCAGCCATTGGTTCATTCTGGCCTTTACCGCCGCATGTGTGCTTGGTTCGATTTATGGATTCCTTCAGGGTGCATGGCCGTTTGGAGCCGTTGAAGCGGTCTGGGCCTGTGTCGCATTCCGTCGTTGGTGGAAATCCAATAAACCAGGACACTACCGCTGATTTTCATCTCTTGACAAGCCGTATGGTTCATATATACTCGCTTCATTAAGCCGTGAAAACAAACATACTGCATGGAATACGTGCGCCTTCCGGCGTTTATGGCGTGAATTCCGTTTTCTGAAATGAGCTCATGAACGCCGTATTTGGCCAGATCGTTTTCCCCGCAATATTCCTTATTGTGGCGACTCTAAATCCCAGGAACCTGATTATGAAGGGCGTTTGTATTATACTGGCCTATTTGTCAGTGATATTTCTCAATGGGGGGATATACGCCGCCCCTGTGGCCAA
>DATJSQ010000305.1:0-7334 GCA_035503995.1 Verrucomicrobiia bacterium
CTTGCTGCAATTCACGAATCCGCTCATCCCAAATGCATTCGGATTCATCCCCTGCATGTTCCCGTCCAGCGAGTTGAATACCGCCGCACCGCCCACGTTGGTCGTGCCCACCAGTTCCGCGTAAAGCGGATTTTCCAAAACATTCGTCCCCGCCGGCGGATAAAATCCGTACTGGGCCTTGTAACGTTCCAATGCCGTCTCGATTTTTTGCATCTCCGCCGTCGCCGTGTTGATGTATTCCCTCCGCTTGACGGCCCCGGCCACCGGCAGCAGCAGCGCCGCCAGCACCCCGATGACCGCAATCACCGTCAGCAACTCGATCAAGGTGAATCCATTTCCGATTGAATTGCAACGCCCTGAAAATTCGCGAAGCGTCGTGGAGTGCGGCGGCAAGCGAAGCGCGACGCCGCTTTGGGATGGCACGGCGGTTTGGACGGGACCTCGTTCCTTGGATATCGCGAACCGGTCGAAAGCGGTGTCACGGCCACCGCACTCCAAGACGGCAAGCGCTCTCTCGCCTCCTAAAAATTCGCGAAGCGTCGTGGACCGCGGCGGCAACCCCGAAGGCTTTTGGTGGACGCCTCTTTTCTCTTCCGTCATTGGAAATTTCCAAGTCATTATGGTTTCATTAGTCATCAGCCATTAGAAATCAGTCATTTTGTTCCACGTCTATTTTTCACCCAGCTCATCTTCCATCCGCTCGCTCAACCATTGCTTGATCATGCTCTGGTAATTCAGATACCGGGACCGGGCCAGCCGCTTGATCCTCGCCAGCATCCGCGGATCCATCCGCAACGTGATCGTCACCGACTCCGACCCCTCCGCGCTCCCCGACGTCGCCCCTTCCATCAGCCGCAACGCCGGACGGTTCTCCGACCAGAAGCCGGCCTCGGCTTCCTCACTGTCGAAGATTGGCACGTCTTCCCAGTTCGCAAACGTTCTCATCTCAAATCCATTTCTCATCATCTCATCATCCCTTTCCCGCCGCTCATCCCCCGCCCGAATTCAGCGTCTGGTCCATCTTCCGCTGATAAAAAAATCGTTCTTCCGGCTCGAAGGCGCGCGCCAGCAGCACGCGGATCAATTTCCCGTTTGTGCGATACACGCTGAACACGCCGACTCCGCCCGCCGACATCCCTAAATTGAAGAACCGCGCCTGCACGCTGAATCGCGACGAATCAGGCAGCAGCCTGATGGCAAACGGGTCCTCAAAGGACTCTTCAACTTCCCGTTGAGTCAAAGAACTATCAAAGGGCAGGTTGTTCCAATCAAACTCCATAAGGGCTTAATTGTATATCGAACGACCATGCAATGTCTTTACTTTGTATTTACTCACAGGCACGGCGTTTGTCAATTGTTTTTTAGGCCTTTTTAAGGGCTTATTCCTTCACTTACCTCGCTTCCCCATGTTTTCCACCCCATTCGCCCTCACGCGATTTGGGCTTATTTCAGCAAAGCGTCCATTTCAGCTTGTTTCAGCGTTGTTCTTTTTCACTATTCGTGAAAAATGCCGCCATTGGCAAGCAATTAAATCTCCGCTATGATTTTCCCATGACGCACGTCCCCGCCCCCACTCGTTATGACAATGAAAAACTCTATCGCCGCTGCGGACGCAGCGGACTGAAACTGCCCGCCGTTTCGCTCGGCCTCTGGCACAATTTCGGCGGCGTCAACGTCCTCGAAAACGCCCGCGCCATGGTGCGACGCGCCTTTGACCTGGGCATCACCCATTTTGACCTCGCCAATAATTACGGACCGCCGCCCGGCTCCGCCGAGGAAAATTTCGGGCGCATCCTCAAACAGGATTTGGCCGCCTACCGCGACGAACTGATCATCTCGACAAAAGCCGGCTACCTGATGTGGCCCGGGCCTTACGGCGAGTGGGGCAGCCGCAAATATCTCCTGGCCAGCCTGGACCAAAGCCTCCGCCGGATGGGTTTGGATTACGTGGATATTTTTTATTCGCACCGTCCCGATCCCGACACTCCAATCGAGGAAACGATGGGCGCGCTCGAACACGCCGTGCGCTCCGGCAAGGCGCTTTACGCCGCCCTGTCCAATTATGATCCCCAACAGACGGAACAGGCGGCGAAAATTTTAAAGTCCCGCGGGATTCCGTGCCTCATTCACCAGCCGAAATACAGCATGTTCAACCGGTGGGTGGAAGACGGGCTGCTCGACACGCTCGCGCAAAACGGCATGGGTTGCATCGCCTTCAGTCCTCTCGCGCAGGGATTGCTCACGGAAAAATATCTGCACGGCATTCCGGAAGGCTCCCGCGCTTCCACCACCTACGGGTTTTTGCGGCCCGCCCATATCACCGAGGACAAATTGGACAAGGCGCGGCGCCTGAATGAACTGGCCCGCGCGCGCGGACAATCGCTGGCGCAACTCGCGCTCGCCTGGGTACTGCGCCATTCGCAAATGACCTCCGTGCTGATTGGCGCCAGCAGCGTGCCTCAAATTGAAGAAAATGTCGCCACCCTCAACCGCCTCGATTTCACCCCCGCTGAATTGAAGACCATTGACGGCATCGTGGGCTGAACAGATCTCATCAACACCCCGCTTCAGCGGGGTGTCCTGCAAGCATGAGAGACAGAAACCGTTTTTAACGGTTTCTCGCTCCCCCACTCCGCGCGCTTCCCGTTTAAACCTCGCGCCATTTCAGCCCGTACCGTTCCGCGAGCAACTTCAATTCATCCGCGAAGCTTCGCTTGCGGTGATGCTCCCTTTGTTGGGCGATGTACCTCGTCACTTCTTCGATGCCGGAGTGGGACACGGAGAATACGCCATAACCCCGTCCCCACCCGAATTTGCCGGCAACCAATGCGTTTTCGTTTACCCAATGCGACGAGCCTCCCTCCAAATTGTCTCTTTGCGATAGGGCCACCCCGCTGAAGCGGGGTGTTAATGAGATCCGAACCGGCATCCAAATGAATTCCATTGTGCGAACACAATTCTAACAGTTGACAGATTGCCTTTTCGATTTTCGGCTTTTGGCGTAACTTGCAACCATGAAAATTCAATCCCTCACCATCGGCTTGTCGGTCAGGCATCCCCAATACGGCATCGGCGCCGTCAAAACCATTTCGGAACAAACCGCCGAAATCCGGTTCAACGACGTCGTCCGCACGGTTGACCCCGAGCTGAGCGGCCTCGTGCCGGCGGAACCCGGCATGTCGGTCTCCGGACTCGAACAGCCGCTCAAGCTTTTCGTCGAGTCCACCGTCGAACAAGTCATCGAGCAGCTCGGCATCGAAAAACCGGACATGACGGTTGCGGAATTGGGCGCGCGCTGGCACAAGGGCCGGATGGTTCTGCATCCCTCGGACGCGGCGTTGCAGGCCAAGGAGGTCCCGCTGGAAGTGTTCTTTCACAAACTCGTCGGCATCCGCAACCAATTGCGCGTGCTCGAGCAAAAAATCAACGCGCACCCCGGATTGACCGACGGCGACAAGGTGGAGTTGCAGCAATACATCACCCGCTGCTACGGCTCGCTGACCACCTTCAACCTGCTCTTCAAAAGCAAGGAAGGCCAGTTTTCGTCAAAGGCGGAGTGAAACCGGAGCGCGGCCCCTGCGCCACGGCAATTCCAATCTGCTTCCGTTCCTGCCAGTTCACGGAGAGCCATTTTCCTTTGTGTTCTCCGTCACGCCCCGGTTAAATTCCGCGCGTGCCGAAATGGTTCAAATTCCTCGTCGCCGTCGCCCTCCTCCCGGTCTGCGCCGGCGCGGCCCTGGCCCTCGAACGCGTCCTGCGCGCCACCGGCGGCGCGGACCTCACGTGGATCCCCTTTCTCGGCGGCGTCGCCTGCTGGTGCGTGATTTTTTTCCTCCTGCCCCGCCCAATGTGGATTTATGTCTTCGGCCATGAATTGACCCATGCCCTCTGGGCGTGGGGGTTCGGAGGCAAAGTGAAGCGGATGAAAGTCTCTTCCAGCGGCGGCCACGTCATTATCAGCAAAACCAATTTCCTCATCACCCTGGCCCCGTATTTTTTCCCGCTCTATGCCGTCATCGTCGTCACGGTGTTCGCGCTGGGCCACTTCATCTGGAACTGGCAGAGATTTCTCGTCTATTTCGATTTGCTGCTCGGCGCCGCGTATGCCTTCCACGTCACGCTCACGTTCCATACGCTGCAAACCCGCCAATCCGACATCACCTCGCAAGGCTGGTTGTTTTCGGCCGTCATCATCTTTCTGGGCAACGTCGCGGTGCTGCTTTTCGGAATTCCGATGCTGACCGGGAAGGCCGGTTTGTTCGATGCCCTCGGGTGGTGGTTTCAAGCCACCGGGCAGGTCTTTCTCTCGCTGCAAAAATTGTTTTGAACCCGCGGGCCTTTTTGTGAACAATTCGCTCTTGATAAGCGGCCCGTTTCACGTCATCTCTGTTGGCCACACGATATGGATTTAGCTGACATCTTGAGCAAAGAGCAAATTATACCCGACTTGCGCGCCTCCAACCGGTGGGAAGCCATTGACGAATTGATCGGCAATCTCGTCGCCACCGGCAAAATCCAGCCCGGCGACCGCGACGCCGTCACCGCCGCCGTCAAAAAACGGGAAACTTCCATGAGCACCGGCATCGGCTTTGGCATCGGCATCCCGCACGCCTCCACCGATTTGATCTACGAAGTCGTCGGCGCTTTGGGCCGCTCCACCAAGGGAGTCAACTTCGAGGCGCTCGACAACCAGCCCGTCAAACTCGTCATGCTTTTCCTCGTGCCGCAGGGACAATTCCAGAAACATCTCCACACGCTCGCCAACATCGCCAAACTGCTGCACAAGGCCGAATTCCGCCAGGCCCTCGAACAAGCCGCCGACGCCGAGGCCATGCTGGCCGTCATCCGCGAATACGGAAAAAAGTAAGCGGTGCTCCCGCATAAACAAATCGAAATGATATTGCAGGACGCCGTCCGCGATCTGCTTCCCGATGCTGACGCCGCCGCGATCCTCGTCCGTCCCTGTCCCGACCCGAAATTTGGCGATTACCAAAGCAATGCCCTGATGTCTTTGGCCAGGGCGCGCAGGATGAATCCGCGCCAACTCGCCGAAAATGTCGTCGCCAAATTGGACGTCTCCGCCGTTTGCGAACCCGTGGCCATCGCCGGCGCCGGATTCCTGAATTTTCGGCTGAAAAATTCCGCGCTGGAGCAGTCGCTCGACGCGGCCGCCCGCGGTGAACATTTATTTTTTGAGAAAGCCGCCGCGCCGATGACCGCCGTCATTGATTTCAGTTCGCCGAACGTGGCCAAGCCGATGCACGTCGGCCACATCCGCTCAACCTTCCTCGGCGATTGCCTCGCGCGCGCCTTGCGGTTGCTCGGCCATCGCGTCGTCACCGACAATCATATCGGCGATTGGGGCACCCAGTTCGGAATGCTGCTCGTCGGCTGGAAACGTGAGTTGAATTCCACCGCCCTCAATGCCGATGCCATCGGCGAAATGGAGCGGCTTTACAAAAAGATCAGCGCCGAATCCAGGGAAAATCCCGCCACGCTCGACGCCGCGCGCCAGGAATTGGTGAAACTCCAGAACGGCGACCCGGAAAATCTCAAAATCTGGCGCGAGATGATTGAACTGTCCGAAAAACAATTCGACGCGATCTATTCGCGCCTCGGCGTCAGATTCGACTGCACCCTCGGCGAGAGCTTTTACAACGACCGTCTGAAACCGTTGGTGGACGATTTGCTGGCCTGGAAAATCGCGCGTGAAAGCGAGGGCGCCATTGCCATCTTCTTCGATGAAAGTCCACAGTTGAAGGACAAACCCGCGCTCATTCGCAAGAGCGACGGCGGATTCAATTATGCCACCACCGATCTGGCCACCCTGGCCTGGCGCATGGAAAAATGGCGGCCGGCCGAAATCATCTATGTCACCGATGGCCGGCAGCAATTGCACTTCCAGCAAATCTTCGCCGCGTTTCAAAAATGGCAATCGGCCATCGGCATTCCGCCTTTGTTAATCCCCCGCCTGGCTCATGTCTGGTTCGGCACGATTCTCGGCGAGGACGGCAGGCCGTTCAAGACCCGCAGCGGCGAAACCGTCAAACTCGCGGACCTGCTCGACGAAGCCGAAGAGCGCGCCTTCAGGATCGTTTCGGAAAAGAATCCCGACTTCCCGGCGCCGCAGCGGCGCGAAATCGCGCGCGTCGTCGGCCTGGGCGCGGTCAAATACGCCGACCTGCTGCCCAACCGCCAGAGCGATTACATTTTTAGTTGGGACAAAATGCTGGCACTCACCGGCAATACGGCGCCCTATCTGCAATACGCCTACGCGCGCATCCGCAGTATTTTCAGAAAAGCTCAAATCGAATCGGCCCGTTCCCAGCCGCCGGCCCCGCTCACTTTGAGCGCAGCGGAAGAAATCGTCCTCGCCAAGCACCTGCTGGGTTTTGGCCTCACCCTGGAAGCCGTTGCGGACGAATTCCGCCCCAATTTCCTGTGCAATTACCTGTTTGAACTGGCCGGCAAATTTACGGCCTTCTACGAAAATTGTCCCGTCCTCAAAGCCGATGCTATGACCCGCGCCTCGCGCCTGGTGCTTTGCGACCTGACCGCGCGGGTCTTGAAACAAGGCCTTGATGTCCTCGGAATCGAAGTCGTGGAACAGATGTAAGTTGCAACCCCCAAGCCGGCGCAAAGGTTCCGGCGGCCTCCGCGAAGCCGCTTTGCGTTTTGTCCCCTCACAATCGGCAATCGCCCGTCGCCAATTTCACTGCCCAGCCATGATCTTCGCGCGCTCGGCTTGATATTCCTCCGGCGTGATCTGGTTGGCGTCGTATCGCTGGAGAAGTTCTTGCAGTTGCTCTTGTTGGGCGGCGGAAACCGGCGGCGGCGGCGGTTGAATCGGCTGCAACCCCAATTCCCGGGCAGTGATTTCATCCACGTTCGACTGCGCCTGCTCGCTGACACTGAAATTGGGAACTGACGGCGACGACGATGATGGAACCGGCGCGCCCGTAACGGCGATGTTCGTTTGGGACTGATGCAAAGCCGCCCCGGCCGCTTCGTCATAACCCGTGGATGGCGGCGGCACAGGCAGAAAAACCGGCGCGCCCGTGACTTCGGCGGGAGGCGGCGTCATCGGCATGTTCATATTTTGGTTCGTCATCATACCGGACGAAGGGGACGTGACACCATTGGCGGTCGAACTGGCGCCCATGACAGCCGGGGCCGGGGCGGAGACGTTCCCAAACTCGTTCGTGTTCACGATGACCGATGGGGCGGAAGATCCGGTATTGGATGATTCGGCATTGTTCATCTCCGACAATTTTTCCATTAACGCCGCCCGCGCGGCGGCTTGTGCCGGAGTTTCACCCGAAGGCGTCGCAACG
>DATJSQ010000306.1:0-8133 GCA_035503995.1 Verrucomicrobiia bacterium
TTTGAATTGAAGATCAATTTGTCCGCGGCTACGTCGAAACATGAACATTGGGGATGGGGTGTTCCCAGGCCTAAAGACGCTGCGGCACGATTTTGGGCAAGGGCATCACAGCCACCTCAGTTTCTCACATTCGGAGATCCACCCGACGCTCTTGCCAACTGCTTTGGCTTTGAGCAAAAACCGAATGAATTATCGGAGCAGGGCCGTTTTGCTCTCTGGCATCTGACGTTAAAATCCGGGGCGAGCATGACGATCAATTATGTTTTGGCAGTTGGAGAGGACTCAATGTTCGCTTTTAGTTTCGCCGCGCAGTGGGCGAAACATTTTGAGGCGACCTTTGACGCGGTACCGGTGGATTGGCAACAGCGGTTTGATGCAATGTTCACTCCCGGCAATCACGTGTTTTCAGGCAATCTGCCGACGCTCGTCACAAGCGATCGAGAAGTGCGGCGAGATTATTATATGAGCGCGCTCTCGCTGTTGAGCGTTTTGCGCACGGGGTTCCCAGTGGCGCCGCGGGTCTATGTAAGCAACACGCCGGAAAGCAACTGCACGATGATGTATTTCTGGGACACTCGCGAGTGGGCCACGGTGTTCGCGCTTTTAGACCCGGTCACACTCAAAAACTGTCTGCGTTCGTGGCTGAGCAAAGGCATTTACAACGGTTATGCCGAGGAATATTTGACCGGAACATTGGAGGGACCGTGGTATAGCGCCAATGATTATTCGATTTTCATTTTGCTCAACGACTACCTGAACGTAACCGGCGATTGCGCCTTTCTGTCTGAAAAAATCGAGGATAAGACTGTGCTGGAGCACATGAACGCCATCGCGACACACTGGGAATCGCTGGTCAAACCGGGACAAACTTTGGCTGACTACGGAGGCAAGGCCAACCTGTTGGAATGTGTGCCGACTTATATCAATGAGGTTGCCTCGTTCAATGCCGCCAACGTGTGGATGATGCGCAGGGTGGCCGAAATTGACGATGCGGAAGGAAACAAAGCACAAGCGGCTGAATTGCGCGCCAAGGCGGCCCGCCTGCTTCCGGCGGTGCTGGCGCTGTATGAACCGGGCCAGGGCGTGTGGGATGCGCTGCACGATGACGGCTCGCGCGTGCAGGTCCGCCATGTTTTTGATTTTGCGACCATTGGATTGACGATTCCCCAGGACTTGACGCCAAAAATGCGCGACGAAATGACGGACTTTGTGGAACGGGAATTGTTGACGGACCATTGGATGCGCGCACAGTCGCTGAGCGACATCGCGGCGGCCGTGTCAAACCGTCCGGATCATGGGCCAATGGGCGCGTTTTGCGCATGGCCGGCAGAGACCGCTGCGACGTTTTGCGAGTTCGGCAAATATGATAAGGCATTGGACATTCTGCATCGTTGCGCCTGGGTCACGGAAGAAGGGCCTTTTTCGCAATCACGCGAGCTGTCCAGCCGCAAGGCTGACGCGCTGGCGCGCATTACCAGCCGCGGCGGCAGCCCCAACAGTCACCAAACCTTTAATGCCAGCAACGGCGGTTCGTTCGCGGAAACGGTCATCCGCGGATTTTTTTATCAACCGGATTTTCTCTGGAAAATGAATGGCACCGCTGTCTTTCCCGTGGACGTTGGACTTCACGGGCAATTACTCAACGTATGGCACAACAGCCACCTGGAGAATCTGCGGGCCGAATGAGGGCCGTGATTGAGCAACTTCAGGTAGACTTACCCTTAAACAACTTTAACAAGTCGTCCGGCAGTGGCTTATTGAAATCGTCAGGCACAGTGACCTGGCCACTGGTCAAACTACCAGTGCGCGACTCTGAATGCGGCTCATTCAGGATAACGAGCAAACCGGTTGCATTCTCCGGCAGCGCCTCGGGGCCTTTGACAGAAACCCGTCCATGGTCAATTTCGACTTCGAGAGTCCGATAACTCATAGTCAAAACAATACCACGAAATGGGGTTTTGTGAAGGACGCTTAAACCGGCTCGCTGGTGCAGATCTCGGATAGAAACCACGCGCGGCGCTCGGTTTCATCAATCCAATTCTCGAGCAGGCTCGCTGTGGCCACATCGCCGTGCTCGTCGCACACCTCGTGCGTTTTCCGCATGGTGGCTGCGAGCTGCCGGTTGTCCGAAAGCAGCTCCGCCAGCATATCCGACGGGCTTACCGCCTTCGCGTCGTTGTCTTTGAGACGCTGATGGCGTGCGATATCCCCGATTGAACGCAGCGTGGTTCCACCGAGCTTGCGGGCGCGTTCGGCAACGTCATCGGTCATCGCAAAGAGCTGGTCGCCATGTTCGTCGAGCAGGAGATGATAATCCCGGAAATGTTTTCCGGTCATGTGCCAGTGAAAGTTCTTCGTCTTCAGGTAGAGGGCAAAGACATCGGCGAGGAGCGGACTCAGTTCAGCGCAAATGTCGTCAACCGCGCGCTGGCCAAGGGCGGGCGTAGTCGCAGCTTCGGGTGTTTGATTCTTTTTCATATTGAATTGTGGTTCTCCAAGGTTAATCCAGAAGGTAATACAATTGCACAACCAACACAGAACGCAATGCCCATTATAATTGATTCTTGATGTGAAATTGCGCCAAACCTTTTTCCATCAAGTCTCCGAAGGCGCCGCGACCGACGGTTTTATTTCGACCGGAATATGCTTCATCAAAGGCTGGTCGCTTTGGACGCTATAATCACCAATCGGGCACAGCGGGTTCAACTCGGGCATGTACCCCATGGCGCAGCCGCGCGGCATATTGTATGGAATGGCCCGAAAGCCTAAGAGACGACGAGTGGAGCCATCCTTTGCAAAGCTTGTTATGTCCACGAGATCAAATTTTTTCAACTGGCGCTCATCCATGTCGTCTTTGTTCATAAAGACCAGCGTTCGGAGATTTTTAACGCCCCGATAGCGGTCATCATTTGAATAAATGGTGGTGTTCCATTGATCGTGCGATCGCATGGTGCCGAGAATGAGCCGTCCTCCTTCCGGACGGGTTTTAGCGAGCGGCGAGGAAGAAAAATTCGCCCTGGCCGTATCTGTTTGAAAGACCAATTCACGGGCCGGCTGCTTCAAGCGGAAGCCCAGCGGCTGGCGGACGCGACGATTGAAGCATTCAAATCCTTCAATTGCCTCGGCCATTTTATCACGAATTTTATCGTAGTCCTGCGCATAAACGTCCCAGGGAGTCGAAGTATTTGGCAAGGATGCTTTTGCAATCCCGGCGATGATGGCTGGTTCCGAACGCAAATGGGGTGAGCCCGGGTGAACCATCCCATACGAGAGGTGGACCATGCTCATGGAATCTTCCACAGTGACCCCTTGCAGGCCTTTGCTGCTGTGATCTTTTTCAGTCCGGCCAAGGCAGGGAAGAATCAATGCATCACGTCCATGGATAAGGTGGCTGCGGTTAAGCTTCGTGCTTACTTGAATTGTCAAATCGCACTTTTGGACGGCTTGAAAGGTGTACGGGGTGTCAGGAGCTGCCAGGACAAAATTGCCCCCCATTCCCACGAAAATTTTCACATCGCCATGCATCATGGCCGGAATAACGCGCACCGTATCCAGGCCATGTTGGCGGGGTGATTTTATACCGCAGGCCTTGTCCAGGCGGGCCAGCCATTTTTCATCCGGACGATGGTCAATACCGCAGGTGCGGTTGCCCTGCACGTTCGAATGGCCTCGAATCGGGCACGGGCCGGCGCCTTCGCGTCCCAGATTGCCCCGCATTAGCAGCACATTAACCATTTCGCGGATCGTATCAACGGCATGCTCCTGCTGAGTGACGCCCAGGCACCATGAAATAATGGCTGACCTGGATTTGCGATAGATCTCGCCCAACTCGTGAATTTTTGCCACTGGAACGCCCGACTGCCGTTCCAATTCCTCCCAGGAAACCATTTCGACAGCCGCCCGATACGCTTCAAAACCAGCCGTGTAATTCTCAATGAATTGCCAGTCGATTGCCTCCGGGTCTGATTTGGCAGCCTCAAGGAGATGCTTCGCAATGCCGCGCATGAGGGCCATGTCCCCAGCGATTCGGGGCTGAATGTTGAACGTCCCGACCGGGGTCGAATGAAACAAAGCCATGTTAAGCATTTCATGTGGAACGATGGTGCTTCTGGACGCGGCCTCGATAAAGGGGTTGATATGCACAATTTGAGCGCCGCGACGGTCCGCTTCTGCGAGAGACGTGAGCATACGCGGCGCGTTTGAAGCCGCATTGACTCCCAGAATGATGAGACAGTCCGTTTTTTCCCAATCCACCAAATCCACGGTTCCTTTGCCAGTACCGAGGGCAGCGGCTAAGGCGCGGCCACTGGCCTCGTGGCACATATTGGAGCAATCGGGAAGATTGTTGGTGCCCAGTTCACGGGCAAAAAGCTGGTACAGAAACGTCGCTTCATTGCTAAGGCGGCCCGAAGTGTAAAAGGCGGCCTGATTGGGATTCTGAAGGTTACGAAAATGACGCCCGGCGAATTCAAACGCTTCGTCCCACGTAATCGGAACATATTTGTCTGATGCCGCGTCATAACGCATCGGCTCGGTGAGACGCCCCGCGTTTTCGAGGTCAAAATCATTCCATTTTGTCAGTTCACTTACCGTGTGCGCCGCAAAAAAATCCCGGCAAACGCGTTTCGGGGTCAGTTCCCACGTGGCATGCTTGATTCCGTTTTCGCAGATGTCCAGGCGCAGCCCCTTGCGATCATCCGGCCAGGCACATCCAGGGCAGTCGTACCCGCCATTTTCATGGTTCATTTTCTGGACGACGCGCGCGCCGATGAGGAGTTCGTGCTGCTTGAAGAGCACCTTGGAAACACTCATCGCTGCTCCCCATCCGGCGGCCGGATGATGATAGTCCTCCTGGGAAAATACGCCGTTTGTTGAAGGCCCAAAACCAGTTGCTGGTTTTACGAAAACTCCGTCCTTTTCTTTTGTTGCTTTCCCCTCCATCCGGCGAATATCGCACGAACAATCTAAACTGCAACATTGCATGTGGAAAATTAATCCTTGTATCCAAAGGGCAACGAGGCAGCAGCCGGCAAACGCGTTTCGGCGGAAATCATTGCAATCTTTGCGCGCGCTTTGCCCGCGGCGCCCGCCCCTGCCGCGTCTGCGTTACGAGATTTTCTTCCAGAATTCGGCGAGTTCCTCAGGGCCGAAGTCGGCGAGGATTTTTCCATCTACGTCAATCACGGGAGCCAGGTCCTGGCCGGAGATTCGGACCATTTCGGCGTATGCTTTTGGGTCGTTGATGACATCAATCTCTTCGTAGGAAATGTCATGTTCATCGAGCCACTCAATAGCTTTATGACACCAGGGGCAGTAGGGCTTAATAAAGAGGCGAATTTTCATTTTGGCATTTCACTCCCTGGGCATTAACGCGCCCCTAAACGCAGCAGGGACGGCGCGATACGCCGCCCCTGCCTTTAAACAACTTATTCCACTTAGCTGGCGACGGCATCCGCCGGCGCGGCTTTTTGGCGGAATGCGAGTTTATCGCCTTCGCGGGTCACCAGGATGGGCTCGTTTTCATGCAAACCGCCCTTGAGAATTTCCTCGGCGAGCGGGTCTTCGAGATAACGCTCGACGGCCCGGCGCATCGGACGCGCGCCGAAGTCCGGGTTATAACCTTTTTCAACCAGAAATTCCTTCGCCTTGTCATCCAGCTCCACTTTGATGTTTTTGTGACGCAAGCGTTGCAGGACCTTTTCGATTTCCAGGCCCAAAATCTGGATGAGGTCGTCCTTTGTAAAGGAACGGAAGACGATGACATCGTCCAGACGGTTTAGAAATTCCGGCCGGAAGGTGCGCTTGGATTCATCCATGATGCGCTCGCGCATTTTCTCGTAAGTGGCTTCGTCCGAAATAGGCGAGAAGCCGAGCGTGCTTTGGCGCTTAATCGTGTCCGAACCGACGTTTGAGGTCATCAGGATGATCGTGTTGCGGAAATTGACGACGCGGCCGACGTTGTCCGTCAATTTCCCTTCTTCAAGAATTTGCAACAGAATGTTCCAAACATCCGGATGGGCCTTTTCCACTTCGTCAAAGAGCACGACTGAATACGGATTGCGCCGGACTTTTTCGGTCAACTGGCCGCCTTCTTCGTAGCCGACGTAACCCGGAGGCGAACCGATGAGGCGCGACACATTGAATTTCTCCATGTATTCACTCATGTCCAAATGGATGAGTGATTTGCCATCGCCGAACATTTGCTCGGCGAGCGTCTTGGCGAGCAATGTTTTGCCGACGCCGGTCGGGCCCAAAAGCAGGAACGTGCCGATGGGGCGTTTGGGGTCTTTGAAATCAGCACGCGAACGGCGCAAGGCCTTGCAAATGGCGGAAACAGCTTCGCGCTGGCCGATAACTGTCTTCTCCATTTCGGCTTCGACGTTGAGCAGCCGCGCGGCTTCGTCCTGGCCCATGCGCTTGAGCGGAACGCCAGTCCACTTTGAAACCACGTGCAAAATGTCCTCTTCGTTCACCTGCACGCGCTTTTCCTCGCGGTGCGTGCGCCATTCGCGCAGAAGATTTTCCAGTTTTTCCTTCGCCTGCTTTTCCTTGTCGCGCATGGCGGCGGCGCCTTCGAAATCCTGGTTTTTGATGGCCCGCTCTTTCTGGGTTTTGATTTCCTCAATGTCAGCTTCGAGCGTCTTGGATTCCGGCGGACGGGTCATGGTGCCGATGCGCGCGCGCGAACCGGCTTCATCCAAAACGTCGATTGCCTTGTCCGGCAAAAACCGGTCGGTGATGTAACGATCCGAAAGCTTCACAGCCGCGGCGACGGCATCATCGGTAAACTCGGCCTTGTGATGCTCCTCATATTTATGGCGCAAGCCTTTCAAGATCTCGATGGCGTCGTCAATGGACGGAGCCTCGACTTTGACGGCCTGGAAACGACGCTCCAATGCGGCGTCTTTCTCGATGTACTTGCGATACTCATTGAGTGTGGTCGCGCCAATGCACTGCATCTCACCGCGGGACAGGGCGGGTTTGATGATGTTGCTGGCGTCCATGGTGCCTTCGGCTGAGCCGGCGCCAACAATGGTATGGAGCTCGTCAATAAAGAGAATGACGTTTTTGGCGCGGCGGATTTCATCCATGACCGCTTTGATGCGCTCTTCAAATTGTCCGCGATATTTTGTGCCGGCCACCATGAGGGCGAGGTCCAGGGTGATAACCCGTTTGTTGAGCAGGATTTCAGGAACATTGCCCTTGGCAATTTCCTGGGCCAGGCCTTCGACGATGGCCGTTTTGCCCACGCCTGCTTCGCCCAGCAGCACAGGATTATTTTTCGTGCGACGGCACAGGATCTGGATGACGCGTTCGATCTCGTTTTTGCGGCCAATGACAGGGTCCATTTCGCCTTTGCGGGCTATTTCGGTCAGATCACGGCCAAAGGCCTTGAGCGCGGGCGTTTTGACTTCACCTTTCTTTTCCTGTTGCGGCGGCTTTTCGCCGGCGGGAATGGATGATTCTTCGTTTCCGAAATTGGGGTCCAATTCCTTCAACACCCGTTGGCGCGCTTCTTCGATGTCGACGTCCAAATTCCTGAGAACCTGGGCAGCGATGCCGTCGCCTTCACGCAGAAGGCCCAGCAGAAGATGTTCAGTGCCGATGTAAGTGTGATTGAGGTTTTTGGCTTCGCGCCGGGCCAAATCCAAAACTTTTTTCACGCGAGGCGTGTAGGGGATGTTCCCCATCATTTTCTGGTCGGGACCAGTGCCGGTCTGTTTTTCCACTTCCATGCGGACGGTTTCCAGGTCTATCCCCATGCCCTGGAGGACGTTGACGGCAACGCCCTGGCCCAATTTTATCAGGCCCAGGAGCAGGTGCTCGGTGCCCAGATAATTGTGGTTGAAGCGATCAGCTTCCTTTCGCGCGAGCGCCAGCACTTGCTGGGCGCGCGGGGTAAAATTGCTCATTGACTCATCACTCATGCCATTATATTCCTACGAAACGTTTAGTTTGTCCAGCGTCACTTAAACCTGTAAGCACATTTAGCGCCGGAAATGCAGATTTGACGCTCAACGGACTTCTGCCGTTCAAAATGTGGTCCAGGAACCCAGGCGACGCAAGAGACAAAAAATGAGGTGCCGTCCCACACCAATCGCATGAAAATCATTTCCCTTACCACTGATTTTG
>DATJSQ010000307.1:0-3896 GCA_035503995.1 Verrucomicrobiia bacterium
AGGATGTTATCCAGGCATCGTGTTGGAGAAACTTGAGCGCCATGTCCTCGTAGTCGTCATCGATCATCGCCAGCTCGATGGCGATTTCAAGCATGTTGTCCGCATAAAGAGCCATCCAGGCGGTTCCGTCCGCCTGTTCCAGAAAACCGCCGGTCGGCAACGGCTTGCTGCGGTCAAAAACGCCTATGTTGTCCAGGCCCAGGAAGCCGCCTTCAAAGACATTTCGTCCAATGCGATCCTTACGGTTGACCCACCAGGTGAAGTTCAGGAGCAATTTCCGGAAACAACTCTTGAGCCATTTGATGTCACCCGTTCCGTTCTTCAATTTGTCCAGGCGATACAGGAAAATCGTGGCCCAGGCATGGACGGGGGGATTAACATCGCTGAAATTCCATTCATAAGCCGGCATTTGGCCGTTCGGGTGCATGTAGCGTTCGCGCAACATCATTTGAAGCTGTTCCTTGCTGAACTGGACGTCCACGAGCGACAGGGCAAGCACATGAAAGGCCAGGTCCCACGCCGCGTACCAGGGATATTCCCACTTGTCAGGCATTGAGATGATGTCGCCATTGTACATATGGTGCCATTGCTCGTTGCGCGGAGAGATCTTGCGGGGTATTTGGTACGGATCGGATCCGCGTTCTTCCAGCCACTTGTCCAGGTCGTAGTGGTAATATAGTTTGCTCCACAACATGCCTGCCAGGGCCTGGCGCGCGACATTGGTTTCATCGGCACTCAACACGGCGGGAAGAACGGATTTGTAAAATTCATCGGCTTCCTCCTGGCGGAGTTTGAGCATTTGGGCAAAACCGGCGCCAAATGGAGAAGAATTTCGGCCTTTGCCGGATGACGGGGCGCGCGGTGCCTGGTCGGTCAAAAACAGACGAATCACCTCGCTGCCACCGGGCGGGACTGTGACCCGATAATGCGCCGCCGCCTTCGTGCCCGTTTGCTCCGGATTGATTGCGTCCGGCAGGCCCTGGACAAGGTAATCGTTGATGCCGTCTTTTACGTATCGCGACGCATTAGGAACTCCAAAGAGGCGCCGGTTATTCGTTTCGTTTTCCGTGAACACGAGCGGCGCCCCGCCTTCGCAGTGGAGGTAACGCTCGCCCAGTTCGGCGTGGACTGCATGGATCGCGTTGCCAACACGTCGTAGCACTGGTTTTTTGACTTTGGACTGCCATGACCACAGGTTGCGAAACCAGAGCGTTGGCAAAACATGTAATTCGGCGGGCGCCGGCCCGCGATTGAAAACCGAGATCTGTATCAGCAAGTCTTCTGGCGACTCTTTGGCGTATTCCACGAACACATCAAAGTAGCGGTCCTGGTCGAAAACACCCGTATCAATGAGTTCGTACTCGTATGCCTTGCGATCACGTTCACAGTTGGTATGGACAAGATTATCATAGGGGTAAGCGTTGTGCGGATACTTGTAGAGATATTTCATGTACGAATGCGTGGGCGTGCTATCGAGATAAAAATAATACTCCTTCACGTCTTCGCCATGATTGCCCTCACTGTTTGTAAGGCCGAAGAGCCGTTCTTTGATGATGGGATCTTTGCCGTTCCATAATGCCAGCGCAAAACAGAGCTGCTGTTTGTCATCGGAAATTCCGGCCAGGCCGTCCTCACCCCAATGGTAGACCCGGGAACGGGCCTGGTCGTGGGTGAAGTATCCCCATGCGTTGCCATCTTCGCTGTAATCTTCCCGCACGGTCCCCCATTGGCGCTCGCTCAAGTATGGACCCCACCGATGCCATGGGACTTTTTCGTTCCACGCTTCCTTGAGGCGTTTCTCTTCAGCGGTCATAATTCAACTCCTCCTAGTTGACCTGCCACGAACCATCATTGAACATATCACTCGCTCCAACGCCCACAAGTGGCAATCTGCTGAATTTTTTTAAACGGCCCCGACTCAAACAGATAAATCAATCCTGTATCAATAGCTTGGCGGATTAAGGCAAGTCAAAGCCGGTCAAGCTAAGTCAATGCAAGTCAATGCAAGTCAAACTGAATCAAAGAGTTTGGAAAAAATATTTTCTTTCCGTGATGAAAATCTGTGTAAAATCCCTCATGCTTCGCCTGGACCAGGCTTTGGTGGATCGGGGCCTTTGCGACAGCCGCGAGCGCGCCAAACGCGCCATCCTCGCAGGCCAGGTCCGCGTCAATTCCCAGCTCGCCCAAAAAGCCAGCGACGCCGTCCAGCCCGCCGATGAGATTGTTTTGACCGCCGGCGAGAAATTCGTCAGCCGCGGCGGTTATAAGCTGGAACACGCGCTGGATTATTTTAAACTCGATGTCACGGGGCTGGTGGCGGTTGATTTGGGCGCATCCACGGGCGGGTTTACCGATTGCCTGTTGCAGCGCGGCGCGCAAAAAGTTTTCGCTGTGGACGTGGGGCAGGGGCAGCTCGCCTGGAAGTTGCGGCAGGACCGGCGCGTGACGGTCATGGAAAAGACCAACGCGCGTTATTTGAAACCGGAACAATTGCCGCAGCGTCCGGAATTAATAGTCATTGACTGCTCATTTATTTCGTTGCGAAAAATTTTGCCGCCCGCAGTTGCTTTATTGAAAACAGTAGGCAAAATAATCGCGCTGGTGAAACCGCAGTTCGAAGCAGGCAAGGAAGAAGCGGACAAAGGCCGTGGTGTTATTCGCGACGCTTCCATTCACGAACGGATTCTGGAAGAATTGCGGCAGTTCGCCGGCGGGATGAATCTGAATTGGAAGGATACCGTGGAATCGCCGTTGCAAGGTCCGGCGGGAAACAAAGAGTTTTTAGTATTGATTGAAAAACATAAAGATTAAGGATTTACTAACTTTCCAGCTTTGAAAACAACTCGCATCAAGCGCATCGGGCTTATCGGCAACCTGCAAAAGGCCGAGTGCGCGAACATTATCCGCCGGGCAACGCGCCTCATCGAGCGCGCCGGGCGCAAGGCCATCGTGGATGGCGACGTGGCCACCCTGGCGCGTGAGACGGATATGATTCTGGTTTTCGGTGGCGACGGCACGATGCTTCGCGCTGCGCACAGCATCGCCGGCTCCAAAACGCCGCTGCTGGGCATCAACATCGGCGGCCTCGGCTTTCTCACCGCCGTTCCGTCCAAAGAACTCCCCCGCGCGCTGGACTGTCTGTGGAAGGGCGAATTCAGATATGAATCGCGCGCGCTTATCGAAGCCAGCGGACGGTTCAACGGAAATCAAATCCTCAAATCCGCGCTCAACGACATCGTCATCAGCCGCGGCGCGCTGTCCCGGCTCATCAGTTTGGAAGTGAGCGTGAACGGCGAACACATTACGCGCTATCGTTGCGACGGATTGATTATCAGTTCGCCGACCGGTTCCACCGCCTATTCGCTCGCGGCGGGCGGCGCGGTGGTTTCGCCGGCGGCGGAAGTGTTTGCGCTGACGCCTATCTGCCCGCACGCGCTGTCAAATCGCTCGATCATTTTGCCGCTGGGTTCCACCATCCGCGTCAGGGCGCTGAACCCCGCGCCGGCGACATTGTTAAGCGTGGATGGCGAGGTCATGGCGGAACTGGACGCCGGTGATGAGGTGGCCATCCGCCGCAGTCGGAGCGTTCTCCGGCTGGTTACGCTTTCGGGTAATTCGTTTATGGAAACCTTGCGCCAGAAGTTGCAATGGCGCGGGGCATATGTGTAAGGTGTTGGGATACAAGCTCTAAGGGAGCGTGGCGGAGGTATGAGAATTGCTGTATAAGATAAACTTTTTTAAGAAAGATCGCAGATAGTGAATTTAAGAACCAAAACAATAAGAAGGGGGTTTCTCTTTGTGCTTTTGGCCGTGTTGGCGGGCAATGTTCAGGCGCAATATACCAATCTTATCACCATCACTGCTACGGCGGAACTGCAGGGGAGTAGCTCAGACAA
>DATJSQ010000308.1:0-2791 GCA_035503995.1 Verrucomicrobiia bacterium
GTTGAATGGAGGTATTTTGAAAACCGGGGGAACGCTCACGGCGAGCGCCCGGATAAAAAACACCGGAAACCGCCCGGGCACTGAAGTGGTCCAGTTCTACATCCGCGACCTGGCTTTTGCCGCCGGAACCCGCCCGGTGCGCGAGCTCAAAGGGTTTCAAAAAATCCTGTTGCAGCCGGGCGAGACGCGTCAGGTGAGCTTCGAAATTACTCCCAATGAACTGGGCGCTTATAGTTCTGACGGCCAATGGATCGTGCAACCCGGAGAATTTCAGGTCTGGATTTGCCCCGACAGCGCGTCCGGGCAACCGGCGCAGTTTGAGTTGGAACGGTAATTTGCTAAGCTGGGGCATGAACGATGTTTTAAAAAGCAAAACGCTCTGCCGGCAGCTCAATAAATTTCTTCGCCCGAACGAAGTCGTTTCCGATCCCGACCGGCTCGCCAAATATTCCGGCGATAAATGGTTTGCCGCGCATCAACCTGACGCGGTGGCGTTGCCGCGCAATGCCGAATCGGTTTCGCGGATTTTGGGATTTGCCAATCGCCATAAAATTCCCGTGACCGCGCGCGGCGCCGGCTATGGCTATGTAGGCGGTTGCGTGCCGGTTCGCGGTGGCATCGTCCTTTCGCTGGAACGGATGAACCGTATCCTGGAAATCAACGAAGAGGATTTCGTGGCCGTCGTCCAGCCGGGAGCGAACACGAAGAAAATTCAGGATGCCGTTGAAGCGAAAGGGCTGTTTTATCCGCCGGACCCGGCGAGCCGCGCGGACAATTTCATTGGCGGCAATATCGCCACCAATGCCGGCGGACCCCGTTGTTTGAAATACGGAGTGACCCGCGATTACGTCCTGGGCCTGGAAGTCGCCCTGGCCGATGGCAGGGTTTTGCGCCTGGGCGGCCGCACGCACAAAAATAAAACCGGTTTTGACCTGGCGAAACTGTTCGTCGGCTCGGAAGGATTGCTGGGCGTCATTACGGAAGCGACCTTGAAATTGATTCCGCTGCCTCCGTTTCGCGCCACGCTTGCCGCCGGTTTTGAGGCCATGCCCAATGCCATCCGCGCGTTGCAGGCGATCCTGGCCGCCGGATTTTTGCCCTGCGCGCTCGAATTGGCGGACCAGTTTACGCTGGCCGCGGCGGCGGCCTATACCCGGAGCCGCCGTCTGGGCGTTTGCCAAGCCCATTTGATCGTGGAATTGGACGGGCAGGAGCAGTCCGTGCGCGGTGAACTGCCGGCGGTGGAACGCATTATCAGGCGATTTAAACCCGCCTTCGTTGATCGCGGTCTCGGCGACTTTGAATGCGAAAAAGTCTGGCAAATTCGGCGCGACTTTTCATTCTCGCTCCGCGCGACCGGCCTGACCAAATTGAATCAGGACATCGTCGTGCCCCGGGGCAAGCTTGAAGAATTATTTGCTTTTACCGCGCGGCTGCAGCGCAAGTCCGGGCTGCAACTGGCCTGTTTCGGCCACGCCGGCGACGGCAATATTCACACCAACATCATGGTGGACATGGACAAACCCGGCGCCCGGGCGCGCAGCGAGGCGGCGCTGGATGAATTGTTCCGCTGGGTGCTGGCCCATGGCGGCGCCATTACCGGAGAACATGGCATCGGCCTCGCCAAAAAACGCTGGTGGCCGCTTGCGGTTTCCCGGGAAGTCCGCGACGTGCACCGCGCGCTAAAACACATGCTCGATCCCCATGGGATCCTGAACCCGGGAAAATTTATTTAAGCTGTTATCGTTTCAAAACCCTGACATTTCCGCCCTCGGTTTGCAGTCTAAGCACCGGGCCGCCGCCGTTGATGGTTCCTTTTAAATTATTTCCGGAAAGTTCGCCGCTGACTTGAACCGGCAAATCTGTTTTGACCGATCCGCCGTCGGTATGAGCGTCAAGCGTCATGGCGGCGCCGTCGGGGAGACGCGCGGTCACATTCCCGCCTTCTGTTTCAAGCCGGCAGTCTGACTTGGGCGCCTGAGCGAAATCGGCGGAAACCGAACCGCCTTCGGTGGCAGCCTGAACCGACGGTCCGGCAAACTCCTTAATCGTGATGCCTCCGGCTTCCGTTTTAAGTTGCAATTCGTCGCTGCATTTTCCCGCAAACACATCCCCGCCCTCGGTTTGTCCATCAATTTTCCCCTTCATATTGTTAAAATGAAGGCTGCCGCCCTCAGTCCTGGCCTTTACGCTGCCCTCCAAATTTGCCACGCTGATCCCGCCACCCTCCGTTTCCACGTTGACCTCGGCGCTTTGGGGCACGGTGATTTCATAATGGACTTCCAGATTTGGCTGATGCCATCCGAAGAAATGGTGAAGGCTGGGAGGATCACTCGCCAAGACCGAAATCATATTTCCCGACAGCTCAATGGTCACGTGTTCCTCTTTCAAAATTTTTGCGGCGTCGGCATCGCTGGCGTGTGTCACGGCGCGTTCCACACGAATCCCGGCTGTATTCTGTTCCGCGCCGACAATCTGCACATCGCCGCAATCCACCTGCACTGTCAATTTGCCGCCTGGAGCAAGGGAGAACGATTTGGAAAAATCGGCGGCCTCGCCAAGGTCAATCACCTGGCTAAACCCGCGATTGGTGAAGAGGGTCAAGGCGGCAATCAAAAGGAAAGACAAGAGGTTTTTTTTCATGGTCGTAAACTTTGGTTCAATCTGGCAATGACGCCAATCACGACAAGCGATTCGACGACGGTGAACACCGCAGGAACTTCTCCCGCCCCCGGTATTCTCGCGGCATCGTGCGAACGGCCATGGTGAATTGGCGTCATTAACCCTATAT
>DATJSQ010000309.1:0-10806 GCA_035503995.1 Verrucomicrobiia bacterium
ATGATGTCGCACCAAATGCGGGCGGGATGGAGATGGCTGGTCGGGAAGGCGCCTTTGAAGGTAAGATGGTTTTCTTCGCCGGGCGGGATGGGATCGAACTCGAGGACTTCCAGGCCGAAAAGGTCCATCAAATCATTTGGGAAGCCGGTATCGGGGGCGATGTGATGTTCGTTGACGAGGCCGGTGTTGAAGGTGCCAACGAGGACGCCGCCGTTTTGGACATAGAGTTTCAAGCGGTCGGCCTCGGCCGAGGAGAGGACCTGGAGCGACGGCGCGAAGACGATTTTGTATTGGGACAGATCGTCGGTTGGCCGCGCAAATTCCACCGGGATATTGCGGTCGTGGAGGGCGTTGTAAATCAACTGGATGTGTTCGCGGAGGCTGTAGAATTTATTGGGCTGCATCGTTTGTTGCAACGCCCATTCGTTGTCATGCGTGAAGAGGATGCAGGCCTCGGAAACGACGCGGGTGCCCTTGAGGACAGGCGCGAGCATTTTGAGTTCCTCGCCGATCTGGCTGACTTCCAGGAAAATCCGGCTATTGCCCTGGATATGGTGCGGGAGGACGGCACCGTAAAATTTTTCGTTGCCGATGCGCGGCTGACGCCATCGGAAGAATAGAATGCCGGTGGCGCCGCGGGAAACGAGTTGATAGGTGAAGAGGCGTATCAATCCCGGGCGCATGAGGGCGTTGACGTCCTGGGTGGTGCCCTGGCCGACTTTTTGTTCCAAAGCCCAGAATCCAGAATCGCCGTTGGGCGCGCGGATGTCGGTTTTTTTCAAGGACCGGAGGAAATCCACGTCGCAGGCGAGTTCGGCGGTTTTGGCGCGGGTGACGGGGTTGCTTTCGATGGAGACAAAGTCCACGACGCCGGCCATGTCAAAGTGGTCGAACTTGCGGAGGAACGCGCGCATGGTGACGGTGACGGGATGCTTGGGGCAGAGAGAGCGCAAGAGGTCGGCCTGCATTTTGACGAACTGGACCATGGTGTCGCTGCTGAAACGGTTCCAGTCCAGGAGCAAGGCGGAGTTATGGACGGCGGGGGCGGCCATGGGCATGGGGACCTGATCGAAGGAGGTGACGGTCTGTCCCCAAAAGCGGAGGCCGAGGAGTTCGTTGAGGCGTTCGACGGTTTCATATTTGGCTTCAAGCCAGGAGTGCCATTCTTTGCGGGTGGCTTCGTTGAAGGAAAATTCGGTGTCGTGGGCGCCGATGCCGTTGTCAATCTGCCAGGCCAGGAGTTGGGGATGGTCGCCGAGGGCGGAGGCCATCTGGGTGACGATGCGTTTGGAATAGTCCCAGAAGGCATCGCTGGTGAGGCAGACGGCGCGGCGGGTGCCTTCGTGTTTGGGGAGGCCGTTTTCGTCGAGGGGGAGGATTTCGGGGTGTTTTTGGGCGAGCCAAACCGGGGGCGCGGCGGTGGGCGTGGCGAGGATGACTTTGATTTGGTGAACGGCCATGATGTCCATGACGCGACGGAGCCAGAGGAAATCGTATTTGCCTTCTTCGGATTCGCAGAGGCCCCAGGTAAATTCGCCGATGCGGACGACATTGACACCCACCTTGGCCATGAGGGCGGCATCTTTCTCCCAGGCTGCCTCGGGATTATCGGCAGTGCCGGCATAGGGATAGACCCAATGCTCCGGGTAATAATCAACGCCAAAATACATAAGGTTTACGGGCTGCCCGAATTGTAAGGAGAAAAGTGGGCGGAAGCAAGTGAAAATAAAACGCAAAACCAGAAAGCAAAAGATATAAGCCGCCCTTTCCATCCATGGCGGCTCCGCGATCGGTGAAACACTTGTCAGCCGGTTTTACCCATAATAAGCGTCGGAATGAATGTTTTGCGCAGGCGCGCAAAACGGCGCGCGGGGCCTGCACGTTTATTTGCCGAGGAGATTGCTGAAGGCTTTTTTGACGCTGTTGATGCCTTGTTTGCCGAGATTTTCGCCGCCGCTGCCGACATTGGCCGCTTCGGTGGCGACGGTCTTGATGGTGGAAGTGGTGATGGCTTGAAGAATGCGGCGCGTCAAATCGGTCATGGTGATGCCACCGGTCCCCTGCCCCAGATCGGTCAGGTGGATTTCAGGCACGGAGAGATCCGGGATGGAAATTTCCTTGCCGCCAAAAAGTCTGATCGTGCCGTTGACTTTGGCGCCGGAAATGAGGAGGTCATCCACTTCATATTTTTTGGCCGGTTTGGGCTGGCCGACAGCGTTGGTGACGGTTGGACCGCCGGAGGCTTCGGAGCCATTCACATTATTCAGAATGGCGGCCAGATTATTGCCGCCCAACCCCCCTTCAAACGTGATTTCCGGAGCTTCGATTTTAATGAAGCGGATTCTGATTTTCGGGGAGAAAACGGTGGTGGGATCAATGCCGGCGCTGATGGCGCCGATGCTGATGGCTTGAGGGGCTTGGTAACCCTGGGGATTACCAATGACCAAGTCCTTGATATTTGCGGAAGCGGTGAGCAGACCAATATGCACCGCATCCACCGTGACGGTGACGCCCGTCATTTTGGGGCCGTAAGTATCGACACCGGTTTTGACAATTCGATCGAGGTTCAAAACGAGGACGGCGCCGGCGATGACGACGACGGCGACCACCAGGATGACGATGGACCGACGGATATTTTTTGCCCGATTCATGGTATAATGTTCAGCATTTTGCGAGTTTTTGTATCGTCTCCACAAATTCGCGTATTTGATACGGTTTGGCAAGGAAGAGGTCGGGTTTAACGGGTTCGTCCGCGAAGATGGATTCGTCCACGGTGCCGCTGATGAGGAGAATTTTCTGGCGGGGATTGATGCGGCGGCATTCGCGGGTCAAATCCATGCCGTTCATATCGGTCATGGCGTAGTCGGTCACGACCACGTCCGGCATGGCCGTGGCATATTCGAGGAGGGCCTTTTTGGGGTCGCGAAACGTGCGCACGCTGAAATTGGAAGAGCCGAGGACGGACTTGGCCAAGTCGAGCAGCAACGGTTCGTCATCCACGATAAAAATCGTGATGGGTTGATTGGCATCAGGGGCGCTCATTCTCAAGGGCGAAGACTATGGAATACTTATTTTCCAGACGTTGGCAAGCACCTTTTGAGAAAAAGTTATTCACAAGCAAGATTTCCATTGCGCATAAATGTTTCTGGCTATACAATCAGAAGTGAAGGTGATGCTAAAAGTGAGGGATTTGCGGTATGAAGACGAAATCATCTGTTTTAATTGAAAAGAAGAAAACCGACGTCGGCCCCGAGCGAGAGGCGACTGAAGACCCTGTTGAAACGACCATGACTGACCGCGACAACCCAACGCCGCCAAAAACCAAACGTTCGCCCGCCAAAAGAATCAAAGATTCCATCGCCTCGGCGCTGGGAACCGTCGCGGCCCCCTTAAAGGCAGGGCGTTCAAAAACGCGGACGCCGGGGCGGGAAGTGAAAGTGAGCGACGAGGCGCGGGCACGTCGCGTCTCTACGGGCCGAAAGAAGATCGAGGTGCCGAAGATCCTGCTGGAAGGGGATGAAACGACCGTACTGCCTGCCGGTGGGCCGGGAAAGAAATACGCGGTTGGGTTGGAACCGCCGGTGGGGAGAGTCGGCGCGGCCGAAGGAGAACTGCCGGAGGGTTACGGGACGAAAAAGCTCTTTCTGACCGCGCGCGATCCGCACTGGCTATATGCCAATTGGGATTTGACGCAGGAGCAGCAGGCGAAATTGAACGCCCGGTCGGCGGACGGCCATCTGGTTTTGCGGATTTACCCCGGCGGGATCGCGGGGCATCCAATCCATGAAATCCACGTGCATCCGGAATCGCGGCACTGGTTTGCGCACGTTGACCGCGCGGGAAACTCGTATGCCGCCGAGCTGGGATTTTATTCGACCGTGGGCCGGTGGACGCGCGTGGCGGCTTCGGGCGCCACCGTGACGCCACCAGACGCGGTTTCGGCCGATGATGAGGTTGAATTTGCGACGATACCGTTTGAATTTCCGTTTGCGCGGCTGATGGAGATCGTCAAAGCGGCGGTGATGGAACATGTTCCGCTGACGCAGGCAATCGAGGAGCTGCGGCGCGGGGGGCATCCGGAATTGCCCCGTCTGGCGGGCAACGGCCAGCACTGGACGCGGCGGCAGGAGGAGGCGCTGGCAAATATTGTCCGTATTGACCCGATGCGGCGGGTGTGGATGGGTTCGATGGAAATCACGGAATTGATCCGGCGGCGTCTGGCGCAGGAAATTTCTTCCTTGGGGATCTCATCTTTCGGGGTTTCGAGCTTTTCAAGTCCGTTGGGCGGGGTGGAACGGATGAAGGGATTCTGGTTCAACGTCAACGCCGAGTTGATCATTTACGGCGCGACTGAGCCGGATGCGAAGGTGACGCTGGGCGGCCATGAAATCCGGCTCCGGCCGGACGGTTCCTTCAGCTACCGCTTTTCCCTGCCGGACGGCAATTACGATTTGCCGGCGGTCGCGGTTTCGGCGGACGGGACGGATGCGCGCGCGGCGGATCTGAAATTCAGCCGTAAGACCCAATACCTCGGCGACGTGGGGGTGCATCCGCAAGATCCGTCGCTCCGGCCGCCGGTGCCGGAGAGCGTCTGATATGGACGCGTCGAATCGCGGTGCCTTAATGTTGGTGCGTCTGGTGGCGATGTGCGTGATGCTCGTCGGTTTTCTGGACACAGCGCTGTATTTGACGCGATGTTTTGAGCCGAAACATCCGGAGCCGGTCCGGGTGCTTCCGATTGTGACCAATTCGATTCCGGTGGTGGTTGGCGCGGTGATATTGATGAGGGCCAAGGCGATTGCCGAATGGCTTGCCGACTGGCTCGAATAAGTTCAAACTTCCCGATGCAAGGCTGCCTGTCACTGATCCTCCACGCACATTTGCCGTTTGTGCGCCATCCGGAGCAGGAAAAAGTTCTGGAGGAGAGCTGGCTGTTTGAGGCGATCACCGAGACTTACATCCCGCTGGCACAAATCCTGGAAGGCTGGCGGCGCGACGGGATGGTCGCGCCGATCACGCTGTCGGTGTCGCCAACGCTTTGCACGATGCTGGCGGATCCGCTGTTGCAACGGCGATACGAGCGGCATCTGAACGACCTGATAGCGCTGGCGGAGAAGGAAATTCACCGGACCCATTGGGACCGTGCGTTTCGCGAATTGGCGTGGATGTATCATCATCGGTTCACGACGATCCGTGACACGTGGGAGGCCTGCGGGAGCAACCTTGTGGGGGCGTTTCGGAAATTCCAGGATGATGGGCAGGTGGAAATCATCACGACGGCGGCCACGCATGCGCTATTGCCCATGCTGGCGAATCATCCGTCCTCGATTCGCGCGCAGATTCTCACCGCGAGGGACCATTATCAAAGATGTTTTGGGCGTGAGCCGCGCGGGATCTGGCTGCCGGAATGCGCTTATGTGGACGGCGTGGAAGTTTTTTTGCGGGAGGCGAACATCCGCTGGTTTGTGCTGGACACCCACGGCGTGCTGCACGCGAGGCCGCGGCCGCGTTACGGGACGTTTGCGCCGGTATTCACTCCGAACGGCATAGCGGCATTTGGGCGCGATTACGATTCATCACGGCAGGTATGGAGCCAGCGCGAGGGCTATCCGGGTGACCCGCGTTACCGCGATTTTTACCGGGACATTGGATTCGATCTGGATTTTGATTATGTGAAGCCATACCTGCCCGCGGCGGACAGCCGGGGATTCACGGGCATCAAGTACTATCGGATCACAGGCGCGGCGAACAAGGAGATTTACGACCGGGGGGCGGCGTTGCACGCGGCCGGCGAGCATGCCCAGCATTTTTTAAACGAGCGGGTGGCGCAAATCAGCCGGCTGGCGGGGCTTTTGGACCGTCCGCCGATGATTGTGGCGCCCTACGATGCGGAATTGTTCGGGCATTGGTGGTACGAAGGCCCTGAATTCCTGGATTATTTTGCGCGGAAATTGTTTTACGACCAGAAGGTGGTTGGGCTGATGACGCCGGGGGATTATTTGCATCGTTATCCGACGAATCAGATTGCCACGCCCAGCGCGTCAAGCTGGGGCGAGGAGGGGTATCTGCGCGCGTGGCTGAATGAAAAAAACGAATGGATCTATCCGCACCTGCAAATCGCACAGGAGCGGATGAATGGCCTGGCGCGGAAATATCCGCGGGCGAGCGGGTTAAAGGCGCGGGCGTTGAAGCAGGCCGCGCGGGAATTGCTGCTGGCGCAGGCGAGCGACTGGCCGTTCATCATGCGCGCGGGCACCAGCCCGGAGTACGCGCGCCGCCGGATCAAGGACCATTTGCTGCGGTTCATATCATTGCACGACCAGATTACGGCGACAGGAATAGATGAAAAATGGCTGGCCGACATCGAATCGCACGACAATATCTTCCCGGAGGCGGATTGGAGTTATTGGAGGTAAAAGCTCATTTCTCCCCGACGGCCTGCGCATGGACCAGCTCGCACAGCTTCAGCGTCAACAGGTCTTTCATGCCGTAATAAACGCACTGGCCGTTTTTCTTGCGCGTGACAATGCCGGCGGACGCCAGCAATGCCAGGTGTTTGGAAACATTCGCCTGCGTGGCGCCGGTGGTTTCCACAATCGCCCCGACCGTGATCGGCCGCTGGCAGACGGCCTGGAGGATTTTCAACCGCATCGGCTCGCCCAACAGCCTGAAGTGATGCGCCACGCGGTCCAGTTCGGCGTCCGTCAACTTTCTCTTTTTTATTGTTGACATATTACTAAATGGTCATATGATTATACGATGATTATGAACAACGGTCAAACGGATAATTCCATCGGCCCGCACGAACTTCATCGCCGGCTCGAAAGCGGGGCGCCGGCGGAATTGCTCGACGTGCGCACGCCCGGCGAATATTCCACCGCCCATGTCCCCGGCGCAAGGCTGATCCCGCTCGGCGACCTGGATGCGGCCGCTTACTTGGCGCAGCATGCGGCGGGCAAAACCATTTATGTCCTCTGCCAGTCGGGCCAGCGCGCCCGCAAGGCCGTCGAAAAATTCCGCGCCGCCGGTTTCGACGGCTGTGTGGCGGTAACGGGCGGCACCCAGGCCTGGATGGATGCCGGCCTGCCCGTTGACCGCGGGGAAAGCGGGACCCTTCCGCTCATGCGGCAGGTCCAAATCACCGTCGGATTCGTCTCCGCCATGGGGGCCGTCCTGGCACTCGCCGTGGACCCCTGGTTCGCCCTTTTGCCGCTGATAACCGGCTGCGGGCTGTTGTTCGCTGGTATAACCGGCTTTTGCGGCCTCGCGCTTTTGTTGGCCAAAATGCCGTGGAACCGCGCGGCCCGTTGCCAATCCAATTCCTGTTGCGAAATCAAAAATTGAAGAATTGACATGAAAAATCCAACGAAGATTGCGGTCGTGGGCGGTGTGGCGGGGGGGCGCGTCGGCGGCCGCCAAGGCCCGGCGCATGGATGAATCCGCCGAAATCCATGTTTTCGAGCGGGGACCTTACATCTCCTTTGCCAACTGCGGCCTGCCTTATTTCATCGCCGGCGAAATTGAAAGCCGCGACAAATTATTGGTGATGACGCCGGAAAAGTTCGAGGAACGTTATCGGGTCCACGCGCACGTAAATCACGAGGTCCTCGCCATCAACCGCGCGAACAAAACGATCCGCGTGAAAGGACGGGATGGAGTCGGACGCGATGAGCCTTACGATAAATTGATACTAAGCCAGGGCGCAAAGCCGATTGTGCCGCCGATTCCAGGCGCAACTTTGCCAAATGTCTTCACGTTGCGCGACCTGCCGGACATGGACCTTATCGTGAATTTCCTGGACGAACGAAAGCCGAAGAGCGCCGCCATCATTGGCGGCGGCTTTATCGGGCTGGAAATGGCCGAAGCCTTTCACCGCCGCGGAATGCGCGTGGCCGTCATCGAAAAATTTCAACATGTCCTTCCCTTGCTCGACGACGATATGGCGGCGCAACTGCAAAACGAGGTTGGCCGCGAAGGATTTGACGTGATGACCGGGGTGGAAGCCCGGAGTTTGACCGTGGGCGGCGTGGAGTTGTCCAACGGTCAAAAAATTCCGGCGGAATTGATTTTGTTAAGTGTGGGAGTGAAAGCGGAAGTGGAATTGGCCCGGGCCGCCGGTCTGGAAATCGGCGTCACCGGCGGGGTCAAAACCAACGCGCACATGCAATCTTCCGATCCCGATATTTACGCCGTGGGCGATGCCGCGGAAACCACCCATCTTATCACCGGCGCGCGGACCCGGATTCCACTGGCTGGTCCGGCCAATCGCCAGGGCCGCATCGCCGGCGCCAACGCCGCCGGGGGGTGTCTGATTTATCCCGGAGCACTCGGTACTTCCATTGTTCGCGTGCTCCGCCTGACGGCTGGCTATACCGGGCTTAACAGCGCACAGGCTGCCAAAGCCGGATATGGTTTTTTCACGAGCATGACCCGCGATTACAGCCACGCATATTATTATCCAGGTGCGAAACCGGTCCTTATCAAAATAATTGCCGAGGAAGCCGGCGGACGACTGCTCGGGGCGCAAGTCCTGGGCGAAGTCGGCGTGGATAAACGCACGGATGTATTGGCGACGGCCATCGCCGCCCGAATGACGGTGTTCGATTTGGAAAACCTGGATCTTGCATATTCACCGCCATTCGGTTCGGCCAACGATCCCGTAAATACGGCGGGATTTGTCGCGGCGCATGTCGCGCGCGGCGACGTCGCCACCGTCGCGCCGGAACATTGGAAGCCAAACGGCGAATTCCTGCTCGACGTCCGCGATGCCGACGAAGTCGCCGCTTTGGGTAAACTAAAAAATGCCGTTAACGTTCCGCTGGGCGAATTGCGCGGGCGCCTCGGCGAATTGCCCCGCGATCGGCAAATTCTAACCTATTGCCAGAAAGGCCAGCGCGGATACATCGCGGCTTGCGTTTTGAAAGGAAACGGGTTCGACAAGGTCGCCAATTTGCGCGGCGGATTTTTGCAGGCGAGGTTGAATGGCTTCTGAAATCATGCCTGGTTGGAAAACCCCTCCGCCATCGCCACCGCATTGCGCATGGCCATCGCCTTGTTGACCGTCTCTTGAAATTCGCCCTCGGGTGTCGAGTCGGCGACCCAGCCGCCGCCGGCCTGCACGAAGGCCTTCCCGTCCTTGATGAGCGCCGTTCGCAACGTAATACAGGTGTCCAGGTTTCCGTTGAAAGAAAAATAACCGACGCAGCCCGCATAAGGCCCCCGGGAGGTTTGCTCAAGTTCGGAAATAATTTGCATGGCGCGAATTTTCGGCGCGCCGCTGACCGTTCCCGCCGGAAAGGTCGCCCGCATCAAATCATACGGTGTCTTGCCGGCGGATAATTTTCCCTCGACCTGCGTGACGATGTGCATCACGTGGCTGTAGCGCTCGATCACCATCAACTCCTTAACGGACACGCTGCCGAAATCGCAGACGCGTCCGATATCATTGCGCGCGAGGTCCACGAGCATGACGTGCTCGGCGCGTTCCTTGGGATCGGCGAGCAATTCCTTCTCCAATGCCAGGTCTTCCCCGGCGTTCCTGCCGCGCCGCCGGGTTCCGGCGATGGGCCGAATTTCCACCCTGCCCTCTTCGCAGCGCACGTGGATTTCGGGCGAGGCGCCGACCAGCGAAAATCCGTCCAGTTCCAGCAAAAACAAATACGGGGATGGATTGATGGAGCGCACCGCGCGGTAAATGTCCAGCGGGGCGGCCTTGACGGGCGCGGAAAAGCGGTGCGAACCGACGACCTGGATGACGTCGCCGCAGTGGATGTATTTTTTGGCGGTTTCGACGTTGGCGAAGAATTTTTCCTTTGATTGGTTGGAGACGAATTGGACGGGGGAAATTTCGTTCACCACGGCGACGGCCTTGTACTGGCTCGGCTGTTCGAGCAGGGAAACAATCCGGTCAATTTCGCTGGCCGCACTTTCATAAGCCTCGGCGGGGCTTTCGGCCCCGTCCAAAACGGCGTTGACGAGGATGGTGATGGTTTGCGCGACGCGGTCGAAGATCAAGAGCTGGTCGGCGATCAGGAAATAGATGACCGGTGTTTTCAATTCATCCACCGGCGGGCGCGGCACCACCGGTTCGATGTCATGAATGAATTCGTAGCCGATGAAGCCCACGGCGCCGCCGGTGAAACGCGGCAGGTTGGGCAGCGCCACCACACGATATTTTTTCATGACCCGTTCGACGATTTCGAGGCCGTCCTTCACGTCTTTGCCGACGGCAAAACTTTCGATGATTCGCCCGTTTTCAATTACTTCCACGCAGTTCCCCGTTTGCTTGATCACCGTGCGCGGGTTGCAGCCGACAAAGGAATAACGCCCGATGTGTTCGCCGCCCTCGACCGACTCGAACAGAAACGATTCGCCCTGCCCGCGAATCTTGAGATAAGCCGACAGCGGCGTCTCGAAATCCGCGAGAATGCGCCGCGTCACGGGTATCAGGTTGCCCTGCCCGGCCATTTTGACGAATTCCTCAAGCGGTGGCGAATACATGTGAATCATTTCTTTTTATAAATCTCTTCCGGCCTTTGTAATTGTGCTTCCGTGACCTTGATTTTTTCACCATCCACCGACTGGAAGAAACAGGACTTGTATCCCTCATGGCAGGCCGCCCCGATTTGCTCGACCTGGATGAGCAACACGTCTCCATCGCAATCAAACGCGATGTCCTTGACCTCCTGGGTGTGCCCGCTTTCCTCGCCCTTCATCCAAAACTTCTGGCGCGAACGGCTCCAGAAATGGGTTTTGCCGGTCACGACGGTCTTTTCCAGCGACGCGCGGTTCATCCAGGCGAACATC
>DATJSQ010000310.1:0-10280 GCA_035503995.1 Verrucomicrobiia bacterium
AGCCGAACAGGAATTGGAGGAGGATTGCCGCAAGATGGACGCGATGTTTTCAAACGCCACGGAAAATGTAATCCGGCAAATTGTCTCCAAGGCGTATCGTATTTAACGTGGCATCGGGCGTGTGATGCGGGAAGCGTGGGATGGCGGAGCCGGGATTCGATTGGGGAAATGGGCGGGCTGAAATTGTATGATTATGCCGGCCATGATTCCATTAACTTTTTAAATGATTATTTTCAGGTTGCGGGCGGACACCCTGATTTTATTCAGTTGCATCCGCCCGCTTGTCCGCATCGGAGGAACCTAATGGGACATCTTGTTCACGCCAATCGGCTGATAAGCATAACCAGGAACAACACGAGAAAGATCACAAAGAGGACTCTGGCAATGCCCACCGCCGCTCCAGCAATCCCGGTAAACCCAAGGGCGCCGGCAATAAGCGCGATAATTAGAAAGACGACAGTCCAGACAAGCATAAAGTTGTTCGTTGATGGATTTCCGCATGAGCCATACCAATTTTTTTTGATCGAAATGGGCGCTTTTTAGGGCAGGTAATTTATCCGGTCAATTGCATCATGCAGACATTTTTGAGATCAGGTTGCAAAACGCATGGCTCGACGCGAATTGGCGCGAATGGAGACAGATGAAGCAAGTGAGTGATTGCGAGATTGTGGGTTCTTGCATTTGGCGCATTTTTCAATATGTTCGTGGGCGTGGATGCGAAAATTTATGATGCCGTGGTGATTGGCTGCGGCCCGGGAGGTAGCAGCGCATCGACATTCCTGGCAAAGGCCGGGCAAAAGGTGCTCGTTCTTGAAAAGGAAATATTTCCGCGCTTTCATATCGGCGAATCGCTGTTGCCCTGCAACATGACGATTTTTCGGGAGATGGGCGTGCTGCCGAAACTGCGGGCGGCGAATTTTCCGCCAAAATACGGCGCCCAATTTGAGTTGGGAAATTCCTCGGTCGGGACCCGATTTGCTTTTCGCGATGGCAAATTCAACAAGGAGCCTGAAGCGATCCAGGTGGAACGCGCGAAATTCGACCATGTCCTTCTGCAACACGCCCGGGAGTGCGGGGCGGACATCCGTGAGGGCTGGACGGTGACAAAGACGGCCAGCGACGCCGACGGCGTGAGCGTGGAAGCCCGCGGTCCGGACGGAACGCTGCATGAGTTTCGCGCGGCGTATCTGATTGATGCGAGCGGGCGGGGCAACTTGACGGGGAACCAGGAGAACCTGCGCGAAATGCATCCGACCTGGAAAAAGCTGGCGGTGTTCGGGCAGTTTGAAAACGTGGGGTTGGACTCGGGCGAAGCGAGGACCGACACGATCATCGTCCGGCTGGAGAACAAATGGTTTTGGGTCATCCCGCTGGATGAAAAGAAGACGAGCGTGGGCCTGGTCATTGACAAGGCCGAGTTCATGAACCAAGGGACGCCCGAGGAGATTTTTCAGCGGTGGATTGAGGCATCGCCGGCGATCAAGGAACGGATGAAGGATGCCCGGCGGATCAATGAGATACAGACCGTCACGGATTTCAGCTACTACAACCGGAGCTTTGTGGGCGACCGCCTGCTGCGAGTCGGCGACGCGGCGGGATTCATGGATCCGATTTTCTCAGCCGGGGTTTTTCTGGCCATGTGGTCGGGCCGGTTGGCGGCGGAAATCGTGGGAAACTGTCTCGCGCGCGGGCGGCCCGACAATCGCCTGCTTGCCAAATACGACAAGCGGGTTCGCAACGGGATACATTTTTACTGGAACGTGGTGAAGAATTATTACACCACGCCGTTCATGGAGTTGTTTCTGCGTCCGAGCAACCACTGCAAATTGGCGTCGGCGGTCATTGCCGTGCTGGCCGGGGAAGTGGAGGGTTCGTGGGATTTGCGCTGGCGGCTGAAGTATTTCTGGCTGCTGGTGAAATTGCAAAAATATTGGCCGATCGTACCGCGGATTTCGTTTGGGCGCAGTGTTCCCAGAAAAGTGCGCCGCTACGAATTGGCGGAGGGAGTGTGAGGGGAGAGCGGGAGGAGCGGCTGAATGACGAAAGAAAAACGAAGCTGATTATGAAATAGATTGTTTTCCATTTTCCATCATCCATCTTCAAACCTCGTGTTTTATCTCCGGTCCATCCTTACCCTTTCCGCTTTCCGCTTTTCCGCCATGTCCGCCATCTCCCGTCTTCCATTCTTCGTCCTCGGAACTTGGCTATTCAGCATGGGCTGCGCGACCGGTCCGCTGGCGCCGGCCAACCTGTCGGCGGCAGGGTGGAGGGTACAGCAGGGACAGGCGGTTTGGAGACCGACCCAAAACCGAAGGGAAATTGCCGGCGATCTGATCATGGCCACGAATACTGACGGAGATTGTTTCATTCAGTTTACGAAGACGCCCCTGACCCTGGCGACCGCGCAAATTGCCGGCGGACGCTGGCAGCTTGAGTTTGGCAACGACCAGTATTCGTGGCGCGGCAGCGGGGCACCCCCGGACCGCTTCGTTTGGTTTCAACTGCCGCGCGCTTTTTCGGGCGCGCCATTGCAAGGTGATTGGCATTTTCAAACCTCCGCCAATGGATGGCAATTTGACAACTTGCGCACCGGCGAAAAGCTGGAGGGCGAATTTTTCCAATGATACGCCAATGGTTCCGTTGGTGGTGGCTCCTGTTTCTCATTCCCGTCATTCCAGGAATTGCCAGGCTCCATTTCGACGTGGAGGTGCTCGATTTGTTGCCGGGGAAAAACACGGCCGTTGAGGGCCTCAAAATTTACCAGCAAAATTTTTCCAACGCGCGGCAACTTGTGATTACGGTGAAAGCGCCGACTGCCGACGCGGCCGAAAGGGCGGCGCGGATGATAGCGGAGAAATTGCGCGCGGAAACCAATCTGGTGGCCGACGCCACCTGGCAACCGCCGTGGCAGGAGCACCCGGACCAGACCGCCGAGTTGGTGGCGTATCTTTGGCTGAACCAACCGCCGCGGCTATTCGATGAACTTGCTCATAAACTGGCGGAACCCAATCTACCGAATGTTTTTGCCGACACGCGGGAGCAGTTGCAAAACAGCTTTTCGCCCAATGACATTGCGCGGTTGAGCTACGATCCTCTGGGGTTTACTCAATTGCCACAGAATTCCGCCGCGCCCAGCTTCGCCCAGGGACAGCAATTGTTTGCGTCCGCCAATGGCACCTTCCGAATCATCTTCGTCGAAGCTCACGGTGAGTTGAAGAGCTACGCCCAATGCGAACCGTGGATGGAGGCGATTCGGGGGATTGTCGCCGCCAATTTGCCTGCCAATCCGCCCGGCAATTCACAAATCCAAGTTGGCTACACGGGCCGGCCGGTTTTTGTGAGCGAAATGGCGGGCGCGATGAAGCATGACATCACTATTTCCGTGGCGGGCACGTCGGTGATCATCGCCATCCTGTTCTGGCTGGCGCACCGGCGGTTCAAGCCGATGATTTGGCTATTGACGTTACTGGCGCTGATTCTGGCCGTCACATTGGCGCTGGGCGGTTTAATATTTGGCGCCGTCAATGTGTTAAGCATGGGATTTGCGGCCATTCTGCTGGGCCTGGCGGTGGATTACGCGGTGGTCCATTACCAGGAGGCGCTGGCGCATCCCGATTACACCATTCCTGAAGTGCGCCGCGAAATTGCGCCGGCCATCTTTTGGGCGGCGGTGACGACGATTTCGTCGTTTCTTGTTTTAAATCTCGGCGGATTGCCGGGATTGGCGCAACTCGGGACGCTCGTGGCCGTCGGCGTGGCCCTGGCGGCGGTGGTGATGATTTTCGCCTACCTGCCGCCCTTGTTTCCGCATCGAATGCGGCCACATCCGGAGCGTGTTTTGGCCAAGAGCGGCGGCCAGCCTCCGCCATTGAACCGGTTTCGGGTGACAATGGTATTTGTGATTACGACAGGATTGATTCTCTTGTGCGTCGTCGTGCTGTGGTCTGGTTTGCCGAAAATGGACGCCACGGCCAATGCGCTGCAACCGCGAAACAGTCCCGCCTACAACACGCTAAACGCGATTCAGACCAACCTGAACCAACCGCGCCAGCCGATCTGGCTCATTGTCACCGGCACGAATGAGAGTGAAGTTGGCCAACAACTGGAGGCGGCCCAGCCGATTCTTGAGAACTCGGTATCCAATCATATTTTGAGCGGCTTTAACTCGCCGATAACGCTTTGGCCGAGTGCGAAGTTCCAGGAGGAAAATCGTGTGACCGCAGAAAAGCTGGTTGCTGAACGGCAAGCGATGCACGCAGGCGCCGCCGCCGCCGGTTTTTCCGACGCTGCGCTTGGCCTGGCCAACGGCGTCCTGGACACGTGGCGACGGGCCGCAGCATCCACGAATATTTTTTGGCCGACCAATTATTTGAGCACGTGGATTTTAAACAAGCTGATTGCCCGGACCCCCACCAATTTGCTCGCAGTGGCGCTGTTGTATCCATCGCCGGATATGAGCCGGGCCGGCCTCGACCGGCTGAATTCGGAAACCGTGCGGCCGGGCGTCTGGCTTTCGAGTTGGGAATTGCTCGGAGGAACGGTTTTGGCCGAGGTACGGCGGAATATGTGGAAGCTTCTGCTGCCGATGGTTGTGCTGGTGTTGCTTTCGCTGTGGCTCGCCTTTCGGCGGCTTGCGGAAATTGTGTTCAGTGTCAGTGTTCTGTTGTTGAGCGGGGCGGTTTTGCTGTCGGCGATGAAGCTTGCGGGATGGTCATGGAACCTGCTCAATCTGATGGCGCTGCCGTTGATTTTGGGCACTGGGGTGGATTACAGCATTTTCATGCAACTTGCGCTGCGGCGGTACGGCGGCAATCATCAAATCGCGTGGCGTTCGGTGGGACGGGCGCTGTTGCTTTGCGGCGGCACGGCAACCGCGGGTTTCGGCTCGCTCGGATTTTCCAGCAACGCCGGCATGTCGAGTCTGGGACGCGTCTGCGCCATCGGCATTGCGTCGAACATGCTGATTTCGATTCTCCTCCTGCCCGTCTGGTGGAAGTTTTTGAGTCCCAAACCGAAAGTTCTCAAAGCGCCGTCGCGGTTTTATTCCGTGCGCCTGTGGAAGACGGCCTTGGGGCTTGCGAAATTCCTGCCGCCGCCGTTTCTGAACGGCCTGGCACGGTTGGCCGCCGCCGCGTATTGGCAATTCGCACCGACGCGAGCCGAAATTGTTGTTGAGAACTTGCTGCCTGTTTTCGGGAACAACCGGCCTGACGCCCGGCGGGCGGCGCGGAGATTATTCACGCAATTCGCCCTTAAACTGGTGGATTTGTGGCGCTACGAGAGCGGGGCGGTGGTGCATGGATGGGTGGTGGATTGGAACGGCTGGGAGCATTTCGCAGCCGTCCAACCGACCGGTCGGGGCGTTCTCCTAGTCACCCCGCACCTCGGCAATTGGGAACTTGGGGGGACGTTCCTGACGCGGCGCGGATACAAATTGCTGGTCCTTACCCAGCCCGAACCGGATGATCGCCTGACCGCGCTTCGGCAAAGCTCACGTTCGCTGCTCGGCGTGGAAACCCTGGTCGTCGGGGACAAGGACGCGTTTGCCTTTGTGGAAATCATCAAGCGGTTGCAGCAAGGTTCCACGGTGGCGCTGCTCATTGACCGTCCGCCCGCGCCGACGGCGGTGGAGGTGGAGTTGTTCGGCGAAAAATTCTTCGCGTCCATCGCCGCCGCCGAACTTGCCAGGTCGTCGGGCTGCGCCATTTTGCCGTTATACCTGGTGCGCACGGGCAAAGGGTATCACGCAGAGATTTTGCCCGAGATAAAATATGACCGGGCGGCCATTGGAAATCGCGAAGAACGGATTAAATTAACGCAGCAAATCGTGCGCGCACTGGAGCCGGTCATTCGCAGCCACGCCACGCAGTGGTATCATTTTGTGCCGATTTGGCCGGAAGAAAAGGACAAGGAATAATGTATGAGAACGAATGAAGCGAACGGGAAGAGGGGGGAGGCGGAACACTTGACATTCACCCGACACCGCCAAGTTAGGGCGCGGGAAGACAAACAACACTCACTGCTGACGGGCAGCGGATGTGAGTGCGCCTTATCTGAAGTCGGGAAAAAGTCAGAGCGGACCCGCGCCCGCTTCATCTGGGTGATTTTCCCACTTGCGCTATTTCTAGCGCCGCAAATCGGCCATACGGCGGACATCAACTCCGTATTAAGCTCGTGGTTCGCCTCGCAGGCCAAAATCCAAACATGGTCCGCGGATTTCACGCAGACGAGGACGCTGAAATCGCTGACCCAACCGCTCATCGGGCACGGTCGCGTCTGGTTTGCCGCGCCGGACGATTTTCGGTGGGAATTGGGCCAACCGCCGCAGACCATCGCCGTCCGTCATGATGACGAGATGTATGTGATATATCCGCATCTCAAGCGCGCCGAATTGTATCCGATGGGGGCGAACGCGCCGGCGCAACTGCGGGCGGCGATGTCCTTGCTCCAGGCGGGATTTCCACGAGGCCGTGAGGAATTCGATTCCGAGTATAGCGTGGTTTCCCTCAGTGAAACCAATGGTGTTTATGATTTAACGTTGCAGCCAAAAAGTTCGGCCGCGCAACAAATGATGTCGCAACTCGAAATCGGGCTGGCGGCGGACAATTTTGAGCTCAAGAGCACGGAGTTGACGTTTGCTGATGGCTCGACCTTGCGCAATGATTTCACGAATCTTGTTTTGAATCCGGCTCTTAATAAAACGATGTTTCAATGGACGCCGCCCGCGGATTACAATGTTGTCAGTCCGCTATCCCAATGAATTCGGCCAACGACCTGCAACATGGGTTGGAGCTGCTGCCACACGGTGCGGAATTCCGGTTCATTGACCGCCTGACGAAGCTGGTTGGCGGCGGAAGCGGGGAAGGGGAATATAAAATTCGCGGTGATGAGCCTTTTTTGCGCGGGCACTTTCCCGGTGAGCCGATATTTCCCGGTGTGCTGTTGGTGGAAGCCGCCGCGCAACTGGCCGGGGTTGTCGCCCAGAGTGATCCAAAAATTCCGCCCTTGAAAGATCTCAAACTAGCGGCCTTGAGGAACGTAAAAATCCTTGGCGCGGGCAAGCCGGGCGACATGCTGTTGCTGGAAGCGGAAGTTACCGGTCGCATGGGGAATTTGGTTCAGGCGCAGGCCATCGCCCGGGTCGGAAATAAGATGATATTGACCGCCGAACTGACTCTTAGCGGGACCGTGGAAGCCGAGGGAACGAAGGTCTGAGACGGGGAAAAGTATAGAGAGCATCCGCTTTAGAATTTCCTTCGCCACTCAGAGCGGGAAATTTTCCCGCGCGCATTTGCGGATAATGAATCCACAAAACGCCATTCGCGGGGCACTTGCCACGCGGGCAACCTTTCAAGGAGGAATTTTTTCAATTCGGATTCGCCGGCGCTGGAGACCACCACGGCGACAATGTTCCGGGTGCGCTCGGCGTCGCGGCTGGGCAGTCCGAAGACGAGGCATTCGCGGACTTTTGGATTGGACAGCAGCTCGCGCTCGATCGCTTCCGGCGAAACTTTCCGGCCAGCCACGTTGATTAAATCGTCCAGGCGTCCGCGCAGGAAGACTTGTCCATCCTTCAGTTCGGCCAAATCGTTCGAGCGAAAGGTACCGTTGGCGAGGGCAGGGGATTGTTCCGGCCAGTAGGTTTCGCCGACCGCCCGACTGCGAACGACCAGACAGCCGTCGTGGTTGAGCGACAGTTCCACATTTTGCATTGGTGCGCCGACGAGGGCGTCGTCAATGCGCGTGGTGGGAGAGGGGTCGAAGGCGATGCCGCCGCATTCGGAGGCACCCAGGAAGTTGTGAATCTTCAGGGCGGTTGCTTCAAAGATGTGGCGCTCCAATTGCACAGACAAAGGCGCGCCGGCGGAAATCGCGAGCCGGATATTTGCCGGAATTGCGCGGGCGTCATGCCAGGCGCGCCACAAGGCGGGAACGGCCGGGAGGGTGATTGCTTCTTCCGTTTTTGCGGCGCGCCGGACGATTTCGGGCAAAGGGGCAGCGGCCAGGATGAGCGGAATACCATGGAGCAACAAGGGCAGGATGAGGTTGGAAAAGCCATAAGAATGCGCGAGTGAAATGACGCCCAAGTTTGGCCAGTCCGCGCGCAAACCCATGGTGGCCACGATATTGTCCGCATCGGCGGCAAGCTGCGGGGCGGTGAATGCGATCAGGCGGGAAGCGCCAGCGGTGGCAGAAGTGCATTTGAAAAATTGAAGGGCTGGAGTGACGGAGTGGCGGTCAGGAATCCCGGGGATTTGCGGCGCCAATTTCGCCGTTACTGGATTACGCCATGCCTCCGTTAGCGGTCGGGCCTGGTCCGGCTCCAGGGGGCAAACCATCTTATTTTGACGCCAGGCGGCTAGAAGGCGCAGGATAAATCCGGGTGAGTTGCCGGTGGGAAAGATGATTTCACCGTCCGCCTCATATTTTTCGCCTTTGGCGAACAGTTGATTGAAGGTCCAGCGCCTACCGGAGGCAAGGTCATGGAGCGCCCATTCGTTCCGGCGATCGGCGGCAATTTTGCTCCAGCGTTCGTAAAGCATTGTCAGTTTATGGCGACAACCCTAAATTTCAGCCAGTCTATTTGCATGGCGCCAAAAATTCCACGACGTTTTGATTTCGGCCGCGATACGTTTGCCTTCGCCAATGAATTGCTGTGGGAATACCGGCTGGAGAGCGGGAAAGGCGGGGATTGGGAAAGTGGAAAGTGGAAAGCGACCGATGACGCGGGGCGGCAAAAAATGAGTTTTTGCCGGCGTGAACCGAAACCCGACTACGCCCACCGTTGCTTTGTGCTGACCCGTGCGGCACGGCAGTTCCTTTACCACGCCAGATTCGACGGCGCCCGCGCAATCATTCCCGATGATGGCTATCGCGGGCTGATTCGTGCGGTTCTTTCACGAAATCCGCGGGAGCCGTCGGCAGAGCCCGTCGTCATTCCGGGATTTGGCGGTCTGCGGGAGTTTAGTATGGGGCGGGAACAATTGCTGAAAGCCGAATGCGGCGGGGCCTGGCGCTCGTATGTCTTGCGGAGTCATTGGCGGATGGTGTTTCCCATATCGCGGCAGCACCAACGCCGGATTGCCGCTGAATTGGTGAAGAAAATCAGAGGGGACCTTTCCCCCATCGTTCATCTGGTAAAGTTTCCCTCGTTGACGATCAATCACGGGATGATTTTGTTTGATGTGCGGGAGACGGAGACGGAGATTCAATTTGCGGCTTACGATCCGAACCTGCCGGAAAAGCCGGCAACGCTGGCGTTTTATCGGGGGAAAGGGAGTTTTTATCTGCCGGCGAATTCCTATTGGGCGGGCGGCGAGTTGAACATCATTGAGATTTTTCGGAACTGGATTTTGTAGGACTTCGCGGGCGCCAAAACAGCGGGCCGAAAAAGGCCAGGCCGCACAGGTTGATGCCGCAGATGTAACCGACCTTGTAAAAGCGTCCGGAATTGTCGGTGTCATAAATGGGCACGTCGCGTCCGATGACGAGGCTTGGGAGGGCGATGGGCATGAGGGCGCCGTGCAACATGCCGTAGGCGAAGCCGGCGGTGCGTTGAGAGGGGAAGGCCCACGGGGCGGCCCAACTGTAAAGGTAGCCAAACGCGACGGTGACAACGGCGAGGATGATGATTTTGCGGAACAACTTTTTCAATCGGCGGAAAATGTAATGAAACGGGCACGAAGACTAAAGGCTGAAAAGCTAAAAGCGGAACGATGCGGTTCAATCTCACGCAAAGCTCGAAGAGCGGCGGAGCCGCAACCCAAAGATGACTTTAGCCACGGATTTACACGGATGCCACGGATTTTTTTACCGCGGAAACACAGAACACACGAAATTTAACCGCGGATGACGGAGAATATGGGAGAGCCGCGAAGATGGGCAAAAAGAACAGCCGGAATGACTCAGATCAATCTCGCACATAGAACGCATAGATGGGAGAGACCTGGCGCGAATTGACCCGAAGGGACCGGTCTTCGCTCAGATGCTACGACCCGGCACGCGCGAATTAACCGCAGATGGGAATCAAAGACCGAAAATCATAACCGCAGCGTAAAAGATCTACTTAAGAATGAGCGATTTTGAGCTATTGTGATGCAAAGGCCACAGCGCGGCGTAGTCGCAACCAAAGGAGCGGCGGTACGCAGCGCCTTATGGTAAGCGGAGGGCTGTTATGAAAATCCAAGCACCTACATCCGGTCAGGGCGACCCAGCGACGTTTCTCAACAAGTTTGGTTCGGCCATTCAAGGGGTTCCATGCGGGTTTGACCGCCTGCGTT
>DATJSQ010000311.1:0-7338 GCA_035503995.1 Verrucomicrobiia bacterium
TCTAAAAACGACTGTTCTTTCACAGATTACGCCATCTTTCCTCATACTCCCATCCCTCACCAAAAACAAACTTAAAAATCGCAAAAAAAACAAATCGCCATGCCCCAACCCAATCTTTCCATAACTTCCACCTTTGCATATTTCACCCCGCTGGACTTCCGCGCTTGGTGCGCCGAGGGCATTGGCCGGCGTCATAATTTGGCTTTCAATGGGGGTGGTGAACAGGTGGTGAATAACTGTTGATAAATTAAGGTTGTAAATGAGTCGGCGTATGGGACGCTGGAACCGTGCCAGCCGTAAAAACAAAGAGGAAACTCAGAGCCGATGTGATTTTCATGCCAAGGGAAAAATTATTGGATTTCTGTCGTCAAAATCCGTTCCCCGCAATGGAAGCAAGAATAAGCAAAAAAATCACCGCAGAAAGCACTTGCAAAATCACGGTTTCCCATGGTACCTCACCAATATGAATATAATTCTCCGTCTGTCATCCGCCCAACTCCGCCATGCCGCCGAGCTTCATGACAAAATCGAATCGCTAAATGGTGAACTCGAACGGCTTGTTGGAGCAGTCACCACACCAACCGCTGTACCAAAAAGAAGGCGGAAGATGAGTGCAGCAGCAAGAGCGAAGATTGCTGCGGGACAACGAGCACGGTGGGCGAGAGTGAATGGGAAAAAATTTTCAGTGAAGCCCGTCAAGAAGGCCAAACGCAAGGTGAGTGCGGCGGCGAGGGCCAAGATGGCTGCTGCGGCAAAGAAACGATGGGCGAAGGCCAAGGCCGCTGGCAAGTCAAGGCTGTAGGCGGTTTGCCGAATCCATCAGATATTTCGCCTGAAGCCATCAATGGAATCGGGCATTTCAAATTACGTCTGGATTTTCTAAGAAATGGTTGGATTGCTTTGAACTATGGGCTTTCCTGAAAAAAAGAGAATTAAAAGAAGTCTCTCGCCACACCAAAAACAAATCCGGTTTTTTACCGTGTTGTGTACTGTTATCGTAAATCCGGTGACAGTTTTGATTTTCTGGCTTTTGAGGCGTTAGCTTGATAACATGATCCATAGCACGATCGTGGCGCGAATCGCCTCGTCCAGCGTATGGCTCGTCTCCGCCTGTCAAGGTTGTCCGCACCACCGGCCGGCGCTGCGCGCCTGGTTTTCTGTTGGCGGCTCCACCGTTGACAGTGCTCGCCGAGCCAGCGGATGTGCAATTAGGCATTCGCGCCGGGGATTTACGGCCAGATTAAGACTCATTGGGAGAACTTGGCATAATTACAGGTTCTCAAGAAAGCGGAGAAGCGATTCATCGGGTTGGAATGAACTTCTTTTGCCCTTCGGCGGAGACATCTTCTCCAAAGCCCGTTTCTTCATATTCAACCGTGCTTCCATGTAAGGGTGAGTGGTTTTGGCAGCTTCGTGACCCAGAAACAGGGCGATGACTTCCGTGGCGATCCCGGATTCCAATAGCCCCATTGCCATTGAGTGACGAAAAGTGTGAGGGGAGATGTGTCGATGCTTGACCGCAGCCATTTTGACGGATGCTCGTTGAACGAATTGCTGGAGTTGGTAGGCGGCACCAGCGCGAGTCAAACGTTGTCCAAAGCGGTTCGGCAGCAATGGAGATGAATGCCTTTGCCCGGTCGGTTTCCTTCATCGCCGCGATGCGGGGAAAAATAAATCCTTCGCCGGGGAGATCGTTGAGAATGCCGGCGATCTCTGGTCCGAAATGGATTTGTACCACGGAGCCCGTTTTCATGCGGCAAAAGCCCACGACCTGCATTTCCCAATCCACGTCCTCTCCGCGCAGAACGGCGATGTCCGATTGGGAACCGCCGAGATGCCAGAGCAGGCTGTAATACGCGCGCCATTCTGAATTGCGCTCGCCCGCCAGAATTTTCTCATGCTCTTCGCGGGTGATGCCTCTTTTCTCCCGGAATTCGATTTTCGGCCAGCGCCGCTGCGGGATGATCGCCTTGGGAAGCCAATCCATGCCGAGGGCGAAATTGTGCAGCCGCCGAGAAAAATGATCGGGTTGCGTCTCGATAAGTTTCATGCCGCGAATCAGATCGAAGGGTGCTTCCTTCATGGCCCGTTCCCAACGCAGCAATGTATTGGCCCTCTTGGTTTCGGCGACAGACTCCATGACGTTCTGCCAGGTCCGGTTTACACAAAGGGGATCGCTGGCCATCAAATAGGCGCGCGCAATCTGAAGGTTGATGGCCGGTTGCCGGAGTGCTTCATTTTTGGCATGGCAGATCCGGCGGGCGGTCTCTGCGTCGCGCGTTTTCAGGCTGTTCTGTTTCTTGAGCAAACGGTCCTCCAAAAAGAAGATGCCGTTGCTTCGTCGAAACACACAATACCGCGTTTTCATCTCGATTCCTTACAGTTGGCTGAGGATACCGAGATGGGGGCAAGACGCGTTAGCGGATACTGGGCTTCTGCGCGCACCGTGCGCCCAGAAAGTGAACCTCCAGTAAATTTACTGGAGATTTTACTGGAGGTTGCGTCAGTTTAATTCGTAAGTCTTTGATGCACAAGCACCTAAGACTGGAGCCAATGGCCGGGATTGCACTGTCCGGTAATCCGCAAGCTCCTCGGAATCAACTGCCTATGGCATCGCTGATGTGTTGACTATAAGGCTGTTACGTTTTATGTCAAGCTTAACTCTGTCCGGCTTTTCTTAACTCAAATTTACTCTCACCCAACTGACTTTGCTGGCACTTTTGCTGGCACTTTTTGGCCGACAATTTACGCGGTCGGCGTCCGATTGATCGCGCTTTGTAACCACTTCTTGCTTCCCTCCGTGGCTTGGTAATCCTTGCAATTAGCTTTGGGGTTGTCTGGAATCTAAACTCCAGCGGCTGGACGGTCTATCGGGTGTTGATTCGCGTTCGCCCAGAATTTTTCTTCCGAACCACGCATCATGAGAAGATGTGCAATGACCTCATCCGTCGGGCACATGACCCCGGCCCACGTGTCGCCATAATAGCCAATTGGGTGCAAACACAGAGCGCACAGCGCGTAGTTCGCGTCTTCGTTCTGACGCAATGCGATTGTCGGGCGGCCTCTGCGGAACAAATAAGTCAGTCCACTGCGTTTGCTGATTTCAGGAAAGTGTCCAGTCAACGTGTATAACTCGAAGGCGTCGTCAGGAATCAGGCTGGCAAGTTTCTCCTGGGCCTTCTTCTCCGCCTCGACCGGCCAAACAGCGGCAGCTTCCAGTGTCCGAATTGTGAATGCCAGCCTGTCCTCGAACAGGACGCGAGCCTGGGCACGGCCTTGCTTATCCTTGACGACGAGAATCGTCAACTGATACCGATCATTCCACCAGGAATTGACGGTTTTAAACTCCGACTCCTTTGGCGGCGGCGGCTCGTCAATGGCGTGACGGACACCGTGCTCATCGTAGCATTCCTTCCAGCGAAAATTGCTCAACGCTTTGTGCTTGTAGCGCGATTCCAACACCAAGTTCAAACCCGCCACTGGCACGGGCACTCCAGACCAGTCCTGTTTGCCTAAATGCTCCTCTGCCAGTCGGCGGGAAGCTTGAGCGTAAGTCAGAAGGTCTTTGCTGACCTGCGGCTGCGATTCCTCGCCCATGTTCAACCTCCGGCCGACCGGCCAACCGCCGTCGCCTTGGTTTCGGTTATCGGGACTTCCTCGGCAGGAGTGCTGCCGATAATGTAAACGTTCTTGTCGACATCAAACTTTCTGACGCGGAACGTTTCCTTGCCCTGTCGCACAAAAATGGCATAACCGCGCTTGAGCATGTCAGTGATGGTTTCTTTGGCCTTTTGAACCTCATCAGGTTTGTCTGGGTCAAAGCGCAATTCAAAATCGCCGTAGCCGGTGTTGAGCACGTCGATTCCCGGGAGGGGTCTTTCATTATTTTGCATAGTGTTATCTTAATTTCGTCTGCGCGGGTTCATGCGGTCGCGCCAAAATCCGAAGTGTATCAATTATCAAATGCGGTGGCATCGCGTTCACCATAAAATTATCGCAGGATTCATGCAGTCGCCACCTGATTGGTCGCGCCTTGCAGCCACTTCTTGCCTTCTTCTGTGGTCTGATAACGTTGCAAACGGCTCTGTGGTTTGTTTGGAACCGTTCGCCCAAGCCAGCCTTTGCCGATAAGCGCGTTGAGATAATTTTCGCGGAATGTCTGGCGGTGTTTGACGCCGACAAGCGTCTGGATTTCGCCGGCCTTGCGCGGTTGCTCGCAAAATCGGAGAACCTGAATTGCGACTTGGCCGGTGACTTGGCCGGTGACCTGGCCGGTGACTTGGCCGGTCGCCAGTCGCCTGCGATCTCCGGCCTCTTTGATGAACGTGGGATGTAAACGCAACCGAACCAAAAAGTAGGTTCTGTTTCTGTCGGTCTCAAACACCGGCGGCGGAGATCCATTCAGCCGCATTGCCTTCAGCATCTTCGGTATGCCCGTGCCACGGCCTTCCGTGAGGCTGAGTTCTTTCAGAAATTCGCCGATGCGCCGATTGCGATACCGGCGCGTCGCGAAATGCCCGGATTGCAGTTCCTTGATGCTGGCTGAACGGTCCAGACCGGGATAGCTGGACACGGTGATTTCATCCGGCAGCACACGGACTTCAATTGGCTCCCGGATTTCGTAGCTGCGATGATAAACCGCATTGACCACCGCTTCCTCCAATGCGGCGTAGGGCACATTGAAAAAACGATCCGCTTCCGCCCGGTCGCCGTGCTTGACAACCCGCTCCTCAATCACCGTGTTTTTCAAAAACGTCAGCGCATCCTTGAGCATCACGTCCAAGGGACCGGCAAAGGTTTTTTCTGTGAAAGTGTCGCCGCCCCGGCCCTTCGGGAAACTGCACCACGTCAATTTGCGTCTGTCGAAAATAATCCTGCGGCGCCGGGTTGAAGAACATCAGGCCGACATTCAGGGGGTGCAACGCCTCGGCGGGGCCATCGGCAATGCGCATCTGACGGCACAACTGGGCAAATTCTATTTTGCCGGAAACGGCCAAAAGGTCGCTGCCGACCTCGCGGAGAAAATTTTGAATCAGCGAGAGCTTGAGATCGCTCAAAGAGGCGCTGTGGTGAATGCGGTCATCAAACGGCACCGTGGCTGCCAAGCTGATCAACTCGACTTCCTCTTGATGCCTGGCTCTGACGGTGGCGGAGCCTTTGCGGATGAAGTATGCGAATTCGCGATTCCCTTTGGCTAATGACACCGGGGCCTTGTATGGTCGGGACTGTCCGCCTGGGCACCAAAGCACGAGGATATGCTTGCGCTGGACGACATACGGGGCAATCACCGGATGGTAGTGCGGCTGCATTCGATGCCCGATTTCGAGAATTTCCTTTTGAATCGTATCCTGTTGGCTGGCGGGCAACCCAGCCGGTGGCAGCACTGGCTGCCCTTGATTTTCTGCGACGCCGATGAAAATGTAGCCGCCGCCAAGATTGTGAAAATCGTTGGCGAAGGCGCACATGGTGTGGAGGACCGCCTCCGGATTCCAGCCCTGCTTGAATTCCAACCGTTCCCATTCCACGGTTTGTCCGTGCAGCACATCATCAATTTTGATCGGCAGAGGCATTGCAGGCGGAGAATACGTCAAATCTGCTTCCGAGAAAACCAGATTATCTTTTGCCGTCTGTTCCGTTCGGCGTGTGCAATGGTTCACCATGTTCACGATGCCGTGAACATTCCCCTCTTTGTGAACATGCAAAATGTTTTCATCCAAAATCCAGCCTCCGTTTGCAGACCCACAATTGATTCAAAACCAGACATGCACACTCCAAGCGTGCCATCCTAAGCGCCATCCGGTTCCTGGCGAAGCGAGCGCAGTCAATGGTGGAGACGCAGGGCGAAGGGGCGTTCAACCTTGACGGCGCGAGCGAGCCATATAATGGAGGCGCGAGGCACGCTTGTTTCGATGATTTGACCCGGTTCGGTCCGCGCGGAGAAAAATTAAGGAAAAATCGGGAAAAATCGGGCATTGTCGCTGTGCGCCACTTTGGTTAAACTCGCCTCGCTCGAAAAAAATGCCAAACAACAACTTTTTACAGACAAATTGCCTGGCCTCGGCTGCTGGACGCCAAAGGCAAATGAGGGGCTAAATCTCATTAGCATCTATGAAAACAAAAACAGTTCTGGGATTATTATCACTCATTTCTGTCGTTTTTCTTTCAGGCTGTTCGTCCACACCCCCAACCGGCCACCCCTCGAATATGACGTGGTATCAGCCTGGTGTCAGTGCCGAACAAACAGCGCGCGATTTAGCTGCGTGCCAATACTTCGCAATCGCCAATGCTGGCAGCTATTCGGTGCAAGGTGACACCGTTGGCCAAACAATGGCCTTGGCTTGAACCGTTGAAATTCGACAGTAGCGGTCTTGACCATCACGAATGAGGGGTGCAATCCGGGCGCTGGAGGCGAAGTGCAATAACAGGTCGGATGGGCCGAGGTCCAGTTTGACCCGCCTGAACAGCGATACCGCAAAGGACTGTCCGCAAATGAAATTTCAGCATCCCAATTTCAGCGTGTCCAAACATAGTGTCCAAACAGAAGCCCGATACCCAGCGCCAACGAAAACCAAATCGCCATTTCCAGGATGACCCGCCACGCAAAACGGTTTTGCAGGTCGTCGGAAACTTGTTCCAGTTGTTTGCACTGGGCCGCCGTGCTGGCCCTGATGTCCTCCCACCGGGACGCCGCGCTGTCCATCAAGGTTTTAATTTGCCTGGCGACATATTTCGCATCGTCAAACTGTGCCTGCATCTGGCTGGCGGCTTTTTCAACAGTCTTTGCGTGCAACGACGTGGTGGCGGCGAAATCACGGGTGCCGGTTTGAAACGTCTGGTTGAAATCGTTCACTAGCGATTGAGTTTGCCGACGGTATTCGGCCAGATGTTGTTCGAGCCATTTGCGGCTGTCGGTGACGGCACGCGGCACGCTGGCTGCCGCGCGCAACTGTGCGCGGGTCAATAATGCAAATTGAATGGGAAAAAAACTGTCCTCCGGGCCGGTGCCCCACTCATGCAAAAGACGATGAATCCGGTCCACTTCCGCCTTGGTCATGTCGCGGCAGAGGATCGCCAAATCGTCTTTATCCGAATCCATAGCGTTATTCGCCCAGGTTGAGCATGGGCTGTTTGGAACGGGCGGGCTTGGCCTCCGGTTCGAGCTGCGGCTCAACCTCCGGCATTTGTTCCGGTGGTAGCAGCAAATCGGTGACGGCATCATACTGCCGAAACATCTGTTGCATCGCCCATTGCATTTCGCCAGCCAGCATCAATTCCAAATGTGGAACGCCGGGCATGGCCACTTCAGCGAAGCTCAATTTGCGCCCGGCCTTGGCCTCG
>DATJSQ010000312.1:0-16844 GCA_035503995.1 Verrucomicrobiia bacterium
ATGCGTGGATGGCTTGTTCATTGTAACGAATCAAATACTCCGAAGGACATTAATGGCCCGTCTGTCGGAATTTTAACTGCATTTTTGATGATGACAACGAGAAAAATTAAGTCGAAACCGACTGCGAAAAAAAGTTCGCGCCGTCGGCTTACAGATTCGGTTTGATTTTCAGAGGGTCTTTTGGAACATCGTGTTGGTAACGATAGTTGAAATGTCCTTTGCTTTTTTACATGAAATTTTAAACTGTTTTAAACTGTGGATGACGAACGCAAAATTATTTTCGTGCTTTGTATCCTGGCTGGCATTCATGTCTTTGTTTTTTCCGCCGCCTTTCCATTTTTCAACAGCGTGGACGAGCCGATTCATTTTGATCTGGCGGTAAAATATTCTCAAGGCCACCTGCCGCGCGGATTGGAGACCATCTCGCCTGAATCGGCGCTTTATTTGTCGCTCTACAGTTCGCTGGCTTATTTGGGAACGTCCGACCGATTGCCGGGGGGACAATTTCCGTCACCACCGTGGATGCAGCCCGTCGAACAAGTGCGCGCCAGTTTGGCGGTTAACATTCCAGCTTGGGAGGGGCAAAAAAATTACGAGGCGGCGCAACCGCCGCTGTACTATGCGCTGGCGGGATTTTGGTGGGACATCGGAAAAGAGATAGGATTTCAGGGTGAACGATTACTGTATTGGTTGCGCTTCCTGAATGTTGCCTTGATGATGGCAATGGTTTGGATTGCCTACGTCGTTACGCGCGCGATTTTCCCCGACAATATGTTCCCAAGGATCGGTGCGCCCGCATTGCTTGCCTTCATGCCGCAAACAACATTTTACTCGATCGAAAACGATGTCCTTTCACCCGTGTGTTTTGGCATTGCGTTGGTTTGCCTGGTGCGATTCTGGCAGGCGGAGGCGCCGACCGTGCGTTTGGGGATGGCCACGGGGCTGGCTTTGGCGGCCACCGGGCTGACCAAATTCACGAATCTTCCCCTGCTGGCCGTCTCAGGAAGTCTTATCCTGTTGAAAATATTTCAATTGTTCAAAAGTAATAAATTGCCCGCGGCAATTCCCTCAACCATCGCGTTAGCCATTTGTGCCGGATTGCCAATGGCTGGTTGGGCCATCTGGACCAAACATGCCTTCGGCGATTTCACCGGCGCGGAAGCAAAAATCGAGCACCTGGGCTGGACCCACAAGCCGATTGGCGAATGGTTTCATCATCCGATATTTACGCCGGGAGGATTTTGGTTTTTTGTGTCAGGCAATCTATCAACGTTTTGGCAGGGGGAATTTTTGTGGCACGCCAAACCGCTCGCGGCGCCGGCGGTTGATTTCATTTACGCGATGCTGTCTGTTATTTTTATCGGCACAACCTTGGTGGACCTGTCCAGGGGTTCCAACATTTCCGATGTTCCGCAGCGACAGATTTTATGGTTCGCGTTTGCCGCCGTGGCCGGTGCATTGGCGTTCTTCGGCTTTCTTTCGCTCATTTACGATTTCCATAACTGTTTTTATCCATCCCGTGAACGCCCCTATTTCATTTCAGGACGGCTCTGGCTCGGCGCGCTGATTCCGTTCCTGCTGCTTTTCATTTATGGAATGGACCGTTTATTAAACCATTTCGGAAAGGCTGCGAAATTTTATGCACTCGCAGCAATGATTTTATTCATGCTGGCCTCGGAAACAATGATTGATTGGCCGGTTTTTTCCAATGAGTTTAACTGGTTTCATCTGTAACGAATCAAACAATCCGTTGCAATCTTCAAACTATTTTAAACTGTGATGTCAAGCCGAGCGCCAAGCGATCATAAATTTTAAATTTGACGGCGCCATTTCACGCTTGCATTCACTCACACCGAGGCTCACCTTTCAAATGTCTTTGGGCTCAGAAGTCGCCGGCACACGAGTTGACGCCTGCCCCGTGTGGCATCCAACCGCCGTTAGCCCGGCCAATTCCGTCGCGCGCGCTTTCAGAAAATGAAACGTCCCTTCCTCGTTGTCGTTTCGTTCTATATTGCCGGACTGCTGATTGCGGATTTCTTTCATCCGCCGGTCATCGCTCTTTTCATCGCTTCCTTTTCCCTGGTCGCACTCGTCTTTGCTTTGAAAAAATACCGTCCGTTTCTGGTTCTTGCGCTCCTCACTCTCGTCGGCTGGACGAATCTGGCCATCCATCAGGCCGTGGTTTCTCCCAACGATTTGCGCCGCCTGGTCGGTGATCAAACCGAACTTGTTTCCATCCGCGGCGCCCTGGCGCGAATGCCTCAGATAAAAATCGTCGCGCGCAACAACGCCGAACATTCCCTCACTCAAATCCGTGTCACCGGAATCAGCGGCGGCGACAATTGGCAGCCCGCCTTTGGAACAATCATCGTTTCAACTCCCTCGCCTCTCGCCAATTTTTTCACCGGCCAATCGGTGGAAATCTCCGGCCTCATCGCCCGTCCCGCCACGCCCATCGCCGAGGGACTCTTCGATTATCGCGATTATCTGGCCACGCGCGGCATCTTTTATGAACTCCGCGCCGCCTCCACGAACAATTGGAAGACGCTCCAGCCCGTATTGTCCACGCCACCGCTGACCGACCGGTTTTTGAATTGGTCAAAGCGCACCCTCTCCGTCGGTTTGTCGGAAGATGAAACGCTGCATCTGCTCTGGGCCATGACCCTCGGCTGGCGCACGGCATTCACCGGCGACATCGGCGACCCCTTTCTCCGCGCCGGCACCATGCATTTATTCGCGATTGACGGCCTTCGCATCGCGCTGTTGTCGGGAATGATTGTCGCCCTGTTGCGCGTGTTCCGCCTTTCGCGCGCCTGGTGCGGCGCAATCGCCATCCCCGCCATCTGGTTTTACACCGCCGCCACCGGCTGGGAATCGTCGGCTGTTCGCGCCTCGGTGATGATGACCGTTGTTCTCGGCGGTTGGGCGCTCAAACGGCCCTGGGACCTGGTCAATTCCCTCGCCGCCGCCGCCTTCCTGATTTTGCTTTGGGAACCCCGTCAGCTTTTCGAGGCCAGCTTTCAACTCTCCTTCTTCGTCATGCTCACGATCGGTTTGCTTCTGCCCAAATTAAATCAGTTCACGGACACGCACCTGCGATTCGATCCCCTGGTGCCGGAACAACTCATCCCCAAGTGGCGGCGCGTCCTGATGCGAGCAGCCCGTATCCTCGCGCGTTATTTTTCGCTCTCACTCGCCGCCTGGCTCGGTTCCATTCCTTTGAGCGCTTTGTATTTCCACTTGTTCAGCCCCATCTCGCCGTTGGCCAATCTCATCGCCGTTCCCCTGGGCACGTTCGCCATCATGGCCAACCTCGGCGCCCTCATCTGCGGCGCCTGGCTCCCCTTCCTGACCGGACTGTTCAACAATGCCGCCTGGTTCTTCATGTCGGCAATGACCTGGGTCAGCAATGAATTCACCCGAATTCCCGGTTCCTATTTCTATGTCCGCTCACCCTCGTGGATCTCCATCGGAATTTTTTACGTCGTCTTATTTGTCTCACTGTCCGGTTGGCTGAAAACAAGGACCCGCCAGGTTATCGGTGCCGCCGCATTGATTGTTGTCGCGGGAATTTATCTCTGCCGCTGGGAGACTTCGCGCGCCGAAACGGTAATCACCGTCCTGCCGTTGGATGGTGGCCAGTCCGTCTTTGTGAACGCCGGCGCGCAAAAAGAAAATTGGCTGATTGATTGCGGTAATGCCGACGCCGTGAATTTCACCCTCAAGGATTTTCTTCGCGGGCAAGCCGTGGATAAAATCCCGCGCCTGGCTCTTACCGAGGGCGAATCGCGAAACTGCGGCGGGGCCGTCGCCCTGGCGCAACTTTTCGGCGTCGGCGAATTATGGACCAGCCCCGCTCATTTTCGCTCCGCCGTCTATAACGGCATTGTCTCCGAATTCGAGAAAAGCGCATCGTCGTCGCGCAAAACTTTTGATTTTGGCGGCCAATATGGATGCTGGCAGGTCCTTTGGCCGCCACCCACCGCCAACTTTTCCCGCGCCAATGACGCCGCCCTCGTTTTGCTCGGGCATTTCCCCGCCGCCAGAATCCTCTTCCTCTCCGACCTGGGCCGGCTCGGACAAAATGGGCTGCTGGTGACGACCAACAATTTGCGCGCGGATATTGTCGTGGCGGGTTTGCCGAACGAAGGCGAGCCGCTGTCAGACCCCTTGATCGCCGCCATCCACCCCAAACTCATCGTGATTGTTGATTCGGACTCGGTCTTTGCGCGGCACGTTACGCCCCGCCTGAAAGACCGTCTGGCTGATCAAAACGTCCCCGTGATCTATACCCGCGCTTCCGGCGCGGCCAAAATCATCCTGGATAAAACCGGCTGGAAATTGCAAACCCTGGACGGCCATCAGTTCACATCCGCCCCCTTGTCAAACTGACGGCGCTAGGCCAAAAGAGTTCGTGCGGTGGGTGTTAATTTCTGGTTCAGTCGCCGATGGATCAATTCACGAGCCATATGACGAACCGAATCTTTTGCCTGTTTCTTTTGGCCGGGGTTTGCAACCACGCGACAGCCGATGCGCTGACGGATCGCCTGGCCGCCCTCAAACCCGATTTGGCGCGACAATTCAGCGTGCCCATCGAACATTGGCGCTTTCATCGGCCGGATGTTGCCGGCGGGGAGCGGCCGGAATTTGACGACCATGCGTGGGCGGACGTCGCACCCGGCTTCTCGTGGACCGGCGAAGACACCAAGGTCTGGTTCCGCACAAAGATCACCATTCCGGCGACGGTGGCCGGGCTATCCACCGCCGGAGTGCCTGTACGGCTTGAGGTGGGCGTGGACGATGACGGCGAGTTATACGTGGACGGCCAGCTCAAGGAGGCCTTTCACTGGGATGACGGCCTCTATACGCTGACCCAAAACGCGCAACCAGGCCAGGCCTTGAGCCTGGCCGTGCGCGGCATCAATGGGCCGGGCGATGGCCAGCTCCATTTCGCGCGGCTGGTCTTTAACGTGCTGCCGGACCTGGACCAGTATCTGAACGAGGCCAATTTTGTGGCCATGCTGTCCGCCCATGTTCCCGCCGACCAGCAGGCGGCCTTGAAAAAGGCTTTGGACGCCAGCGAAGGTGAAATCCATTTCACCACGATTACGCCCGCGAACCTGGAATCGGACCGCAGCCAGTTGGAAAAGGCGCAAACCGACCTGGCGCCGGTGGCCGCCGTCACCAAAAAATACGACCTGTATTACGTCGGCCATTCGCACATTGACATGAACTGGCTTTGGACCTGGCCGGAGACGATTGACGTTTGCCACCGCACTTGGAACAGCGTGATGAACTTGATGGACGAATTCCCGCAGTTTGACTATGTGCAAAGCCAGCCCGCCGCCTACGTGCCCATCGAGGAAAAGTATCCCGACGAGTTTGCGCGCATGCAGGTGATGGCCTCCGATGGGCAGTGGGACCCCGTGGGCGGAATGTGGAATGAATCCGATACCGACATTCCCAGCGGCGAGGGACTGGCCCGGTCGTTCGTCCTCGGACAGGGCTATTACAAGGCGCATTTTGGAAAATATGCCGTCACGGGCTGGCTGCCGGATTCATTTGGGCATACCTGGCAGCTTCCCCAAATCATGCGCCTGGCGGGTATCCGGTATTTTTATCACATGCGCTGCGGCAATGGCATGGAGTTTACCTGGTGGGAGGCGCCGGACGGCTCGCGCGTGCTCAAGGCCAACACGCCTTCTTACGATACGGACCCTCACCTGGACCAACTGACCGTGCCGATGGACAACGCCGCCCGGTTCGGTTTGCCTCAATCCCTTGAGGTCTTCGGGGTGGGCGACCACGGCGGCGGCCCCACCCGCGAACAGATTTTCCGCATCCAGTCTTTCCAGCACGATCCGATTCTTCCCCGGGTTCATTTTGCGAGCGCGGACGATTTCTTCGAGCAATTGGCCAGCCAGCCAGCCGCCGCGTCGTTGCCGATTATTGACACCGGCCTGCAATACACATTCGAGGGTTGTTACACAACCCATGCGGACCTTAAAAAGGCGCTGCGTGAAAGCGAAAACAAGCTCTACACGGCGGAGGTGCTCAGTTCTCTGACGGCCATGATGGGCCGGCCGTATCCAGTCGGGGCGTTTGACGACGCCTGGAAGCCGACGACCTTTGCCCAGTTCCACGACATCGCGTGCGGCTCGGCAATCCACTCGACCTATGTTTGGATGCTCGATCAACTCGCGCCCGCCTTCCGCTTTGAGAAGGAACAAACAGACAAAAGCCTGGACTTGCTGGCGGCCAGCGCCGACACCCGCGGCCCGGGTGACCAGCCGATTGTCGTGTGGAACACGCTTTCGTTCGCGCGGGACGATGTCGTCAAGGTGCTCCTCCCGGATGCGGATCAATATCATTCCGTCGTGGACGACGAGGGCCGGACTTTTCCAGCGCAAGCCATGGATGGCACGCTGGTCTTCGTCGCCCGCAACGTCCCGGCCTTCGGGGACGCGGTTTATTTCCCCGAGACCAACTCCTGCCCATCCGAAGGAATCACGTTGCGCAACGACGGCAACGCGTACGACGTGGAGACGCCCGGCTTGACGCTTCAGATTGACAAGGCCACTGGCGCCATCGCCCGGCTTTACTCGAAGTCGGCGAAATGGAATGTCTTTGGCGACGCGCGCGACGCGGACGCGTTGCAATTGTTGGGCGATTCCGGCAACGCCTGGATATTCAATTACACCGGGGAAAACAAGGTCCTGACGACCGAAGGCGCCATCGTCTCGGTGGTGGACCAGGGACCGGTCTTCGTCCGCGTGCGCGTGGCACACACTTGGGGAAAGTCGTCCTACACCCAGGACATCACGCTCTATGGCGCGCTGCCCCGCATTGACATTCCGACCACGGTCAATTGGCAGGAGGAACAACAGACGTTAAAAATCCGGTTTCCCGTCAATACCACCGATCCCCAGGCATACGCCCAAATCCCGTTTGGCAATACCGTCTTTCCCGTCAACGGACAGGAATGTCCCGGTCAAAAGTGGATGGACGTGAGCCAGGCTCTTCCCCGCCCCGTCGAGAACGCCACGCCGCTGGACCTGTCACGCCTATTCAGCGCCCGTTGCACCGACAACTTTGACGGCGACGGCGCCGCCTACCCGGCCGAACTGCTGCCATCCGCCGGGCTTCATCCGCTGGGACCCAACCTGGTGCCATTCGATTTGCCGGGAAGCAACTCGAATCAATTCGACAATGTCGTCGCCGCGGGCCAACAACTCCAACTGCCCGCCGGCATTCGCGGAGACACGCTCTACCTGCTCGCGGCCTGCGTCAATGGCAGCCGTTGGACGGACATCGGTTTTCGATTGGGCGATGGCGGCGCCGAAACAAGGGCGTTCCCCTTGAACGATTGGGTGGTCAACGCCTATCCCGATGACGAGATCGGGTTGAGTTTTGCTTACCGGGATCAATCCGGCGCCCGCCAGCCTGTTGCTTCAAAGATGTGGATCGTCTCCATTCCCATCCCGAAAGGGGCGACCGGCCTGATTATGCCGCGCGACCCGGAAGTCCGCCTTTTCGCCGCGACGATTGCGACCCGGCGGCCGACGGAGGCGCTCTACGGATTAAGCGTGCTGAACAACTGCAAATACGGATTCGACGTGACGAACAATGTGTTTCGCCTGACGGCGTTGCGCTCATCCAACACTCCCGATCCGCATCCGGACCAGGGATTGCAGCAGTTCACCTACAGCCTTTATCCCCACGCTGATGGCTGGCAGGCGGCGCACACCGACGAACAGGCATTGGGACTGAATATCCCCCTGCTGGCAACCGTCACAACGCCCCATCCGCCCGGAGGCAAAATCCCGACGCTCTCGGTTGTCAACCTGGGCGGCCAAGGGGACCTCATCGTGACAGCTCTGAAAGGCAGCGAAGACGGACGTGGCTTCATCCTGCGCCTGTACGAGGCCGATGGACAAGACACGCGGGCGCGGATCGAGTTCGACCAACCGATGCGCGTCGAGGAAACCGACATCCTGGAGCGGCCCCTGGCGGGGCACCCGCTCTTGGTTCAAAAAGATGCGGTCACCCTCCCCGTGGGCCACAACCAGATCATCACTCTCCACTTCTGGTCCGATTCCAGTCTGGCAAGCGTTCCATTCACTTCCCACGCCCTGTCAAACTGACGGAAACATGCCGCGCCTCTCGAATCGGAAATTTTTTAACTTCAACCCTCACGCTCTGCGGCTTGAAATCCGACAGGATCATTTCGCATACGTCCGCCGCCAGTTTTTCAATCAGCTTCCAGCTTTTTCCCGCGCCAAATTTCAAAAGACGCCGCGATACCGCAAAATAATCAATCGTGTCGGCGATGGAATCCGTTTTGGCCGCCTTGGCGGAAACCGGCTTCATCTCCACCGTCAACAACAGCCGCTGCGGTTTGGCCCGTTCCGCCGCCGGCACGCCGACGCGGTAAAAGACCTCAAGGTCAACAATGGAAATTTTTGGCGGTTTCACTTCCGTTTTTTGAAAACCGCCTCAACCAGGATTTTCGTCGGCTTGTTCAATTTCAACTTCTTCGCCTCGCCCAATTTCACCCAGCGAAATTCGCGGCCCTCATCGTTTAACTTCACCCGCGGATTCTTTGCCGCGCACCGGCACGTGTAATTCAACAGCACAAAATGCGCGTCGCGATAGAATTCCTTCGAGTGGATGCAGTCCTGCACCAGCACAAACTCAATGTCGGAAATTTTGAGCGCGGTTTCCTCCAGAATTTCGCGGCGCAAAGCGGCCTCCGACCTTTCCCCAAACTTGATCTTGCCCCCGGGAATCCCCCAAAGATTCGACCATTTGTGCGTGCGAATCATCAGCGTCTCGTTTTTGGAATTGAAGATCAGTGCGCCGACTGTCGCCAGCGGCACAGTGCGATCTTCGTCTTTCGCCGCGTGCGCCTTGAGGTCCCGAAAATTGTTTCGCTCCAACACGTCGCGCAATTCCGCCAGGTGCTCCACTATCAAATCGGGCTGCGCCGCCCGCAATTGCTCCAGCGTGTTGTATCCCGTCAAAACCGCGCAGGAGTGCACGCCCCCATGCCGCGCGGTTTCGATGTCGTGCTCCATGTCGCCCACAAACACCGTTTCGTCCGCGTTTAAGCGATTCTCGCGCAGAATTTCGTGGATCTTCTTTCGCTTGTCCCAGACGTCGGTATAGGGCCTTTCCAAATAGACGTCAAACCCGGTCACGGCGCATTGCGCCTTGAAATGGTCGCCGTGAACGGTGCTCAGGAGAAACATCCGCAACTTTTTCTCCCGGCAAAACTCCAGAAACTCGCGCGCGTGAGGCAATTCGCAAACTGACGTCTGCGCCCGCCTGAACTCCGTATGGAACCATTCCTCAAGCTGGGGCATGGGCACGTCCGGCGTGTGCCGATCGTAAAATTTGGTGAACGGCAGCGAAAATTCCGCGCGAAATTCGTCCAACGACATCTCCGCCTTGCCGGCCTGCGTCAAAACGAAATTGGACGCCTTTAAAACCGCGGGCAAGTCATCAACCAAAGTGCCTGACCAATCGAAAATGATATTGCGGATCACCCCACAAATTTAACCGGCGGAAGATAAAGCTAAAGTCAAATCAGCAACCGGGCTTGACGGGGTTGCTGATTTGAGAAGGGGCAGAAGATGTCACGCTGATGGCGCTGAGGATGTTAATGGACTTTTAGCTGCAGCGATGTCGCGCCGACGGCGCTTGAAGTTCCGCGTTGACCATCCTACGGCACGTGTGGAAGCCCCGTTCAGGGGCGACATCTTTGTAGGAAACCCGACAAATATGGGACAAAGCCCCGTCAGGGGCGGCATAGTCTGCTTGCGTTCACAAAAAGTGAGATGGGCCCACCTTGAGAAAGCCCCCGGACAAAAATCTTCGTTTTCCTCGCTCCCTTGGTGTAGAAAATGCCAGTGCTTATCGCCCTCAATAAACCCTTCGGCGTCCTGTCGCAATTCACCGGCGACGGCTCAAAAAACCGCACCCTCGCCGAATTTGGATTTTTAAAGAACATTTATCCCATCGGCCGGCTCGACGCCGATTCGGAAGGCTTGTTGCTTTTGAGCGACGAAGCGCACTGGAACGAAAAATTGCTGCACCCGCGACACGCGCACGAGCGCGAATACTGGGCGCAGGTGGAACGGATTCCGTCGGCGGAAAGTTTGAAGAAACTGGAGCGGGGCGTTTTGATCGAGGGTCGGAAAACCCTGCCATGCCGCGCCTGGATTTTGGAACCGCAACCCGTCATGCCGCCGCGCCTTCCTCCCATCCGTTTCCGCAAATCGGTCCCCGATTGCTGGCTGGGCCTCGAATTGATTGAAGGCAGGAACCGCCAGGTCCGCAGGATGACCGCGGCGATTGGCCATCCGACGTTGCGGTTGATCCGCATGCGTATCGGAAATCTTTGGCTCGGCGAATTGGCGGCCGGACAGTGGCAGGTTCTCAGCCGGGATGATGAGCGACTCGTCTGCGGTCCTCCTGATACCGCTTCCCTACACTGAACTGAGACCTCCCATTGAAAATTTATCCCCCCGCTATGGCCCCGACAATCAGGAAAGGCTCCTCACCATTCAAAACAGCCTCCGGCAACATCGCTTCCGGCGGTTCAAACGACAAATCTTCCTTGCATGCGAAAAATCGGACGAACGAGCGGCGCTTGAGCGTGACGTGGTCGCGAATGGTTCCGCGCAGGACGGGGAATTTTTCCTCCAGTGCGTTCAAGACCGCCTCGATGGTGACGGGCGCGGGCACTTCCAACCGCACTTCGTCCTGGACGCGCGCGAGATTGCGCAGATGAAACGGAAGCGCGACCCGGATCATTGCAGGGTTTGCGCTTCCACCGAATAAACCGCGGGCAAATCCCGGACGATGGCGTTCCATGATTCACCGCCGTCGGCCGAGCCATAGACCTGGCCGCCGGTCGTGCCGAAATAAACGCCGCACGAATCCAACCGGTCCACGGCCATCGCATCCCGCAGCACATTGACGTAACAATTCGCCTGCGGCAGGCCTTTCGTCAACGCCTCCCATTCGTTGCCGCCGCTTCGGCTGCGATAAACCCGCAGCTTGCCTTCCGGCGGATAATGTTCCGAATCGCTCTTGATCGGCACCACGAAAATCGTTTCCGGCTCGTGCGCGTGAACGTCAATCGGAAAGCCAAAATCCGACGGCAAATTTCCGCTGACTTCGTTCCATTGCCCGCCCGCGTCGTCCGTCCGCAATACGTCCCAATGCTTTTGCATGAACAATACGTCCGGACGCGACGGATGCAGGGCAATGCGATGGACGCAATGGCCCACCTCCGCATCCGGGTCCGGCAATTCGTAATTGGATCTTAACCCGCGATTGATGGGTTTCCACGTCGCCCCGCCATCGTCCGTGCGAAAGGCGCCCGCTGCCGAGATGGCCAGATATATCCGGTCCGCCCTCTTTGGATCGAGCAGGATGGTATGCACCGCCATCCCTCCCGCGCCCGGTTGCCACAGAGCGCCCTTGGCCTTGCGCAAACCGGAAAGCTCCTTCCACGTTTTCCCGCCGTCGGTCGTTTTGAATATCGCCGCGTCTTCCGCCCCGGCGTACGCCGTGTCCGGGTCGCTGAGCGACGGTTCCAGGTGCCAGATGCGTTTAAACTCCCACGGATGCTGCGTGCCGTCATACCACTTGTGTGTGCCCACTTCGCCCTCATAGACGAATTTATTGCTTTCGCCCCGCGGAAAACCGTCCGGACTCTTCAATTCCTCCGGGCTGCTGCCCGGCGTGTTCCAGGTCTTGCCGCCGTCGTCCGAGCGCTGGATGATTTGCCCGAACCATCCGCTCGACTGCGAAGCGTAAATGCGGTTGGGATCGGCGGGGGAACCTTTCAGGTGATAAATCTCCCAGCCCGCAAAATGCGGGCCACTGACCTGCCAGTCCTTGCGCCCGCCATCCGCCGTCAGGATGAATGCGCCTTTTTTGGTGCCAACCAACAATCGGATTGAACTCATAGAGATGATTATTTTTTTCGTTTATGCAAAGTAATGCGGTTGCCGTCCGGGTCGGCCACCACCACCATGCGGCAGGAGGGAAATTCATGCGGCCCCATGACTACAGGCACGTTCTTCGCTTTGACCGTCGCCAAAGCGTCGTCAAAATTTTCCACTTCGAGCGCGGCGGAAGCGCCCTTCGGCGACGGGTCCCACATGCCCGGGGCGCAACCGATGCCCAGCGTCCCGCTGCCGATGTCATACTCCACCCAATTGGGATTGGCGGAGCCGTCGAATTCGCCGTTGGGCGTGAGTCCAAGCACGTCCTGGTAAAACGCCCGCGCCTTCTTCATGTCGCTGACCGCATAGGCAAAAAACGCAATGTCGGTAATTTTCACGTCAACCTTTCTTGGCCGGATTTTGGCTTAACTTCGCCGCCTTTCGCAGCTCCTTGATATCGAGTTTCGTCATTCGAAGCAAGGCTCGCATCACGCGTTGCGATGTTGATTTTTGCATGGTCAGAATTTGGCGCGAAAGGCGAGCATGGGCTGATACGACCGGCGATAGGACCATGCCAGAAAAAGTTCCAGGGCGACGACCACGCTCGCGACGGGCAAACCGGACGGGGCCAGAAAAGCGTGAAAGAGGATGATATTGACAACGACCGGCGCCAGGAGCGCCAACGCCAGCGGCACAAAACAATTCAGCAACAGCAAGGCGCCACCGAGCGTTTGAGTCGCAAAGAGCAGCGGAATCATATAGCCCGTTCTCACCAGCGCGCCAAAAAAATCAACGGCGCCGGGCGGCATTTCCTTTGGTTGCGGAATGAAATGGAGGAAGCCATTGAGTCCAAAGATGAAAAATACCAAGCCCAGCAGAATCCGGGCGATGATTCTCAAATAGTCGGTAAACGATTTTGCGGCCATGTCTTTCTCCTCTCAAAAACGGTTTTGCGCTGAACAAGCAATCCCTGGAACCGCGGGAATATCCCGCAGTTTCGCCCATCGGTCAATCAGAGATTTCTTGTATCGTCTCCCGCCCGATAAGGCTGCCCCAACTCCGTGATTTCCGCCGGCGTCAGCCGGAAATCCATCGCGCCGATGATACCGTCCAATTGTTTTGCGTTGCGCGCGCCAACAATCGCCCCGGTCACCGCGGGATGGTTGAGCACCCAGGCAATGGCCGTCTCGCCCGGCGTCCGGCCATGGCGGTTGCCGATGGACCGGAGTCGCTCGACCCGTTCAAGATTTTGGGAGAGCTTTGGTTCCTTGAAATTGTCGTTGCGCCTGCGCCAATCGGTCGCCGGCAAAGCCGCAACGCGCTCGCGCGTCATCGCGCCGGTGAGCAGGCCGGACGCCATCGGCGAATAGACGATCACGCCGACATTGTTTTGCAAGCACCATGGCAACTGCGCCGACTCGATTTCCCGACGGATGAGCGAATATGGCGGCTGCAACGACGTGATGGGCGCGATGCCTTTCATTTTTTCCATCTCCTCCACGCTCGCGTTGGAGACGCCAATCCAGCGCACCTTGCCCTCCTTTTGCAACGCGGCGAGCGTTTGCCATCCTTCCATCGTCTCGCTCAAATCATCCGCCGTCCAATGAATTTGGTACAGGTCAATGACATCCACCCCCAGCCGCCGCAGGCTGGCCTCGCATTCGCGCCGGACGGAGTCCGCGCGGAGGGAATAGTAAATCTCCTTTTTGTCGTTCCACAACATGCCGCATTTGGTGAAAACGCAAGGCCGCGCGCCCTTCCATTCCCGCAGCGCGCGGGCGACAACCTCCTCGGAATGGCCGAGACCGTAAATCGCGGCGGTATCAATCCAATTGATGCCCAATTCGAGCGCGCGATGGATGGCGGCGATCGAGTCCGCGTCATTCTGCGCACCCCAGCCGAATTCCCAATCGCCGCCGATGGCCCAGGCGCCAAATCCGATGGGAGTGATCGCCAGATCAGAATTCCCCAGCACCTTTGTTTTCATGCCGGGCAGTATGACAGAAGTCATAAAATTTTGAAATGCTGTTTGCCTCGGGATTTGATTATCTTTTCGCCATGGAGAAGAACCGCATCGAGGCGTTCAGCGACGGCGTTCTGGCCATCATCATCACCATCATGGTGCTGGACCTGAGAGTGCCGAAAGGCTCGGATGTCACCGTATTGAAACCGCTGCTGCCGGTTTTCCTGACCTATGTGTTGAGCTTCATTTACCTGGGCATTTATTGGAACAACCACCATCACCTGCTCAAGGCCGCGCGTTCGGTGACCGGCGCAATGATGTGGGCGAACCTCCATCTGCTCTTTTGGCTCTCACTCTTTCCATTCGTCACCGGCTGGATGGGCGAGAACCACTTCACCACCGCGCCCACCGCCATTTACGGCGCGGTGATGCTGCTCGCCGCCATCGCCTATTACATCCTCCAGACCGTCATCCTGTCGCAGCACGACCGCGATTCAAAACTGGCCCGCGCCATGGGCAAGGATTGGAAGGGAAAACTTTCGCCCGCTCTTTACATCACCGGGATCGCGCTCGCCTTTTTCCGTCCATGGATTTCATGTCTCATCTACCTCGGCGTGGCCCTGATCTGGCTTGTCCCCGATCCGCGCATTGAGCGCGTGGTAACATCGGGAGATTGATTCCGCCGCTCCCTTGCGGCAGATTGGTCGGAGTTGAAAGATAGCCGGGCGGAAAGGCCCGGATACAACCGCTTGAAATTATTTCTCCACCAGCAAGGAATTCATATCCAGCCGGTGCGTGAACATCGCCACTTTGCCGTCTGGTGACTGCGGCCATTGTTCTTTGGGCCGGTCCCAATAAAGCTCAACCCCGTTGCCATCCGGGTCGCGGAGATAAATCGCCTCGCTCACACCATGGTCCGCGGCGCCATCAATTTCGATTCCCGCGGCCAGCACGCGCCGCAGCGCGTCCGCCAGTTCCGCGCGGGTCGGATACAAAATCGCGACATGATACAAACCCGTCGTGCCCGGTGGCGGCGGCGGACCGCCCTCGCTTTCCCACGTGTTTAATCCGATGTGATGATGGTAATCGCCGGCCGAAACGAATGCCGCCTGAGAGCCGAAGCGCTGCTGCAATTCGAAGCCAAGGACGCCGCAATAAAACTTCAGCGCGCGTTCCAAGTCGGCCACCTTTAGATGCACATGACCGATGCGGACATTGGGATGGATTTGCTTTGGTTCCTCTTTCACAAAAGCACTCTATCATTTAGCGGGCCGGCTGCAAAGGCCCGAAGGCCAACGGCGGAATTGAATGCGGAATGCGGAAAAGCGGTGTCGCGGCCACCGCATTCCCAGACGCAAGCGAAGATCGAGGACAAGGAGCGCGACTTCCCTCTCCCCTCAACGGGGAGAGGGATTGGGGGTGAGGGGCGAGAATTACACCAGGCCGCCCAATTTATCCCGGCGCATTGGCAATCTGATTGCGCAAATCCCGGGGGGAATTCCCATGCCGGGAGATCAAATCATTTGAAAGCGGGCGAGCGCCAAACTTTTTCCGGAAAGTTTCCGGTCTTTCCAACGATTCACAGCATGCTATCCTGCGCGGATTATGCCGTTCCGGTTGCTCAACCTTGACGAGGTCGCCGATTATTTGCATCTCACGGTCGCGGACATCGAGCAGCGCGTGAAGAACCGTGAAATCCCCTTTGAAAGCCGGGGCGAGCGCGTTGTCTTTCGCAAGACCAGGATTGACGCATGGGCTTCGCAGCGCATCTTGGGATTCTCCTCTCAACGGCTGGCCGCTTATCACGAAAAATCCACCCGCCACACGAAAAATCTGGTCCCAGAGGGCGCCATCCTCCCGGAGATGCTCAACGCCGGCGCCATCGCCTCGGCCATGACCTCCAGGACCAGGGCGTCCGTCGTCCGTGATTTGGTGGCGCTCGCGGAAAAGACCGGTCACTTGTGCGATCCCACGGCACTCCTCGCCGGCCTGGAGGCGCGCGAGGAATTATGCTCCACGGCGTTGCCGGGAGGGTTTGCGCTGCCGCATCCGCGCTCGCATGAACCGTATTTGTTTGACGCCTCGTTCATCGTGGTGGGGCGGCCGGTGCAGGAAATTCATTTCGGGGCGCCCGACGGCCAGCCGACGCATTTGTTCTTCCTGATTTGCTGCCAGGACGACCGGCTGCACCTCCACACACTCGCCCGGCTCTGCTTCATCGCGACGAAAACCACGGTGCTCGATCAACTCCGCGACGCGCCTGACGCCCAAACCATGCGCGACGCTCTCATCGCGGCGGAACGGGAAGTCCTGACCCCAAGCCAAACCGTGGAAAGCACATCTCAAAAGAATGCTGATGGCTGAGCCCTCCGCAGATGGCTAAGCATTCAAACGACAGATGGCATCCGCCTACTGCCTGTCCCGTCGTAGCCGCGCCGAAGGCGGACCTGTCTCGCCGACGCGTCGCGTCGGAGTGCAACGAAGACGGAAGCCGATCCCCTCTCCGCTCCCATCGGATGGGAGGAGAGAGGGTCAGGTGAGGGTCCCCAGGGTTCATGGGACACCCCCACGGCCAATTTACCGCGCATTGGGACCATGAACCTGCGAAATGCTCCGTCAAACGCGATAGCGTCGTGGAGTGCGGTGGCTGGCGGGGAATGGGGCTGACACCGCTTTCGAGCTGGGACCCGCTTCCGCATTTCAAGGTCTCCCCGAACTTCCAGGACCTTCCCCAAAGCGGCGTCGAAAGCCTTCGGGGTTGCCGCCGCACTCCCGCGACGGCAAGCGGGTTGGTGGGCGCTCAGCGCAAACGGATCTCACCGGTTCATGAAGAGAGATTGAGAGTGAGGGTGAGAGATGAAATGGACCTTCGAATTTTACTTTGAGGCCTGCGAATATGAAGACGCGGATTGATTTCATTG
>DATJSQ010000313.1:0-11493 GCA_035503995.1 Verrucomicrobiia bacterium
TACGCAGGATTCACCAGAGTTAAATTCTGCTGGCACTTCTGCTGGCACTCGCGCCCGCCACTTTTATAACTCCTTGCAGCACTCACTGTTAGGAGTGGAGCCAATGGCCGGGATTGAACCGGCGACCGACGGTTTACGAAACCGTTGCTCTACCGCTGAGCTACATTGGCTTCCGAGAGCGTCGCTCAAAATAATCGCAGGATCGCCTGAATCAAGAAAATTCCCATGGGCGATTGGTTCTTCGAAGTTTATCATGGTTTTTGACGCGGCGGGAAGCGAAGCCCACGCCGCTTGGGGCGGGAACCGACCTTGTCAAAGCGGTGTCGCCGCTGCGCTCTGCCACCGCACTCCACGACGCTGGCGCGACCGCACAGGGGCCTTTCGTTTCGCAGCTTTAATTTTTTCGAGAACGATTGCCTTCCGGCACGACTCCAGTGTAAAACTCGGGTTCACTGATGTTTCGCACGATAAGACGGGCGCTGATAGCGATGTTGCTGGCGGCAATTCCGGTTACCGGATTCGCCGGCCGACAGGAACAACCAATTGACCCGGCCCAACTCCAAACGCCTATTTATACCGCGGAAGGAGACGCCTTTGTCCGTCACAATGGAGACCGCTATTGCAACCGTCCGTTGTATTGCAATCACACGTATGCGGTGGCGCTGGGCGGCGATAAGCCGTACGCCATGCTGGGCAGCACCAAGGCATTTCTTGGCAATCTCATGTTTGCATTGGTCCGCCAGCGCCAGGGCAAATGGTTGCAGAATGCGTCCGACTTCACGTCGCGATACCGCCCCGACCGGATGGAATGGACGGTCAAGGACACCGCTTGGGGCGCGACGATCATCCATCTCGAGGTGGTGCCCGCATCGCAAGGGACCGGGATGGCCGTTCATCTGCGTATTGAGAATGCACTTCCGGGCGACAGACTCGTCTGGGCCAGTGGAGGAGTTAAGAAAGGCAATTTCCTTCAAACGATGGATATGACCAGCCAGGACGTAAAATATATGCTGCGCGGCTTTGACCCTGTGGATTGCGAAAACGACGAAGTTTACGCCAACGGCAAATCCTGGACGCTGCAGACTGGCAAGGCGCGAGCGGGTCGTTCGGGATTGGGCGCCGAGGGGTCAGGCGGACGTGAGCCGGGCGCGACGCTCGGCACGACCCGCCCGCCTTCGCCTGACTTCGGCGCGACAGGCGGGACACCTGATTACGCGTCCACCGGCAGTTGCAGCGCCGATACGAAAGTCGTCGTTGGCGATGCAAATGAATGGGCAAATCCGGTCGCACTTTTGGCCAGCCAGGGAAAGGACGCTCCCCTAGCATGCGGTTCGATATCGCTCGATAGCAATCCGGACGTTTTTTGGTATTTGCGCGGGTCGGATGAGCAGGCGGGCACAGCGCAAGACACGTCGGCCGACGAGTTTGCCGCCGGGATGCAGCGCGCAACGAACGTTGAGAATCAGGTAACGGTGGATACGCCTGATCCCTGGCTGAATGCGGCGGTCGGCGCTTCAGTTGCCGCGATTGACGGCTGTTATCGGGATGGCATTTACACCCATTCGGGAATGCGATGGTCTGTCCCGTTACTGGGCTGGCGCACGCTTTTCGGCGGCACAGTTTATGGCTGGCACGACAATGTGGAGGCGGATGCGGCCACGTTTATCAGCCATCAAATTACGGCATCCGACAAGACCGCCGCTCATGCGGACCCGGCGGCGCTGCTCACCAGCCAGGCGCCTGACTCGCGGTTGTTTGGCAAAGGCCGCATCGCCTTTCACCAGCCTTACCATTACGACATGCAGAGCCAGTTCTTCGACCAGGTGGCGCACGCATGGTATTGGACCGGCAGCCCGGAGTTGGAAAGATTGTTGCGCTCATCGCTGGATTTGCACTGCGAATATCTCAAGGAATGTTTCGATCCCGGAAGCCTCGGCATTTATGAAAGTTATGCCAACACGTGGCCGACGGACAATCAATGGTATAACGGCGGCGGCACGTCCGAGGAGACCGCCTACGCCTATCGCGCGGAAAAGACCGCTTTGCAATTGGCGCAACGGGCCGGAGATGCGTCAGACGTCCGGCTTCACACGGAAAATCTGGCGCGCATTCGCAAGGGTTTCTTCGACCTGCTCTGGATTCCGAGACTCGGTTATCCCGGCGCCTACCGGGAACAAATTGGGATGAAACGCCTTCACGAAAGTCCGTGGCTCTATGCCATTTTCTGCCCGATTGACGCCGGTTTGCTGGATACCGAACAAGCGGCGCAGGCCCTGCAATTTACGGAGTGGGGACTGCAACGGGTCAAAATGCCCTACGGCGGGGAGCAGTGCTGGCCTTCGGATTGGGTCCCTTCGATCTGGTCCGTCCGCGAAATGTGGCCGGGTGACAACTACGCGCTCGCGCTGGCATATTTCCAAACCGGCCTGGCCGACGACGGCTGGAAGATTCTCCGCGGCACTTTTCCGCAGGAGATGTTTTTCGGAAATGTCCCGGGCGATACCGGACACCCGGCCGGCGGCACCGACTTCAACGACTGCGACGGTCCGTTCGCACGAGCGGTCGTGGAGGGGTTGTTTGGGTATCGTCCGGATTATCCCGACGGAATCGTAAGATTCGCACCGCAATTTCCAGACGGTTGGGACCATGCTTCAATCAAGACACCGGACATGAGCATTCAGTATCGTCACACGGGTTCAGGCACTCGTTTTGATGTCACACTGGCCAGTGCGTGCGCAATGGAGATTCAGTTGGCCGTTTCCACGAAGTCCGTGAAAGCCGTCACGGTGGACGGCAAACCCGCGAAGTGGACGTTGACACCGGGTTTCGGCCGCAGTCTGGTAAATATCAGCGTGCCGACCACCGATTCGGCGAAGGTTGTCGTCGTTTGCCGGGATTCGCTCAAAACTTATCCCGCACTCTCCATGTCCGGCAATAGTGGCGACACGGTGACGCTTGAGGCCGTGGATGGACAGCTCGTTGATTTTCACGATCCGCAAGGCGTCTTGAGTGATGCGAAAATTCAACAGGGACGGTTGACCGGCGTGTTGACGACCAACGCCGGAAACCATTTGGTGTTCGGACTCGCGCAGGTCGGCGATGCACGGCAGTGGCGGATGTACAAAATCCGTGTCGCCGACGCCCAAGCGGATGCCTATCTCGCCGCCAAAACACGAGTGGAAGTGCCTGCGCATCCGCTTTGGGATGAAATTGACATGCAACCGGATTTCAACGGCGACATCCGCGCCATCTACCGGCAGAAGTATCTTTCGCCGCGGCCGAATACCTGTTCGCTGCGACTCGGCACCGACGGATACTCGACCTGGGTCATGGCAATCGGCGGAAAAAGCAAAGCGCCGGACATTGACTTGACGGGCGTGACTTCCTTGAGTGACGGCCACGGCCACATCGTTGCCGGAAACGGCGTCCCGTTTCTTTGGCCCACAGGGGCAAGCAACATCGCGTTCACGTCGCAATGGGACAACTGGCCCAGGCAAGTCACCGTGCCGGTCGGCCAGACGGGCGATGGCGTGTGGTTTTTGGTTTGCGGCACGACGGATCCGATGGAAGTCCGGATCGCGAATGCCGAATTGCGGCTGAGGTATGCCGATGGCGTCGTCGAGAAATTGGAGCTGGTGCCGCCGATGAATTTCTGGTCGCTGTGCCCATTTGGCGGGATTGACTATGACTATCAGCGGGACGGATTTGCCCTGCCCAAGTTGCCGCCAACGACGGTTCAACTTGGAAATAATTGCCGGGCCGTTGTCCTGGGCTGGCGCCTGCGTCCGGGCGTGCCCTTGGAAAATGTCACGCTCGAAACCCTCTCGCAGCAAGTCGTCATTGGGCTTATGGGCGTGACGGTGCAGCAATAGCGGGCTTGTTCATCCTTCATTTCTGACTCCCCGTTCTGCCCAGCGCGCCAGGAGCCAGAGCAAATCGCCCAGGCGATTCAAATAAATCACAATTTCCCCGTTGTGGAGTTCGCCGACAAATTTCAACTCGCAAACGCGCCGCTCGGCGCGACGGCAGATGGTCCGCGCCATGTCCAGCGCGGCGGAAGGGCCTGTGGCGCCCGGCGTCGCCCAGCCTTTGAAACTGATGTTTTGCGATTCGATATCTTTCACCAGCGTTTCCAACCGCACCGTCATATCTGGTGTCACCGGCAAATAACCGTCCGCGAAATAACGCTTCAAATCTTCCGGTTGAACACACAGTTCGCCCATGACCACAATCAAATCCTTTTGAATGGCCAGCAGATTGGCCGCGATGAAATTTTCCGTCGCGGCCGCGGCGCGCGCCGCACCGAGCGCGGCGTTCAATTCGTCAATCGCCCCGTAAGCTTCGACGCGCGGATGGTTCTTCGGCACGCGCCGGCCATACATCAGCGCCGTCGTGCCCGAATCCCCCGTTTTGGTGACGATACTCATTGATTACTCAGGGTGATGAATCGCCGGAATTTTATTCGTGGCCGTTGCCGAAGGCAACGCCGGCTCCTCCGTTATCCTCCGGTAGGCTAAGATTCCTTTCACAATTGCCGCGGCCATTTCCCGGCGATACGCCGCGGTGTAAATTTTTTTGCCCTCGGTTGGATTGGTCATGTAACCGCCTTCAATCAAAATGGCCGGCATGGTGGCGTCGCGTAACACCGCAAAGCGCGCGCGCCGCACACTGCGGTCGGTCACGTGAAGGTTCTCCACCAGCGATCGTTGAATTTGATACGCCAGCAGCACACTTTCGTTTTCCCGGCGATTTGCCACTGTTGGCCCCGCGCCCACCGTTGAGCCGAATTCGCCGTCCTCGCCATGCGCATTCGACGATTGGGCGCCCACCGGCGTAATGCAATATGTCTCCGGTCCATGCACGTCATCCTTGTCCACTTGCGACGCGTTGAAATGCAGGCTGATGAACAAACTCGCGCCGGCCCGATTGGCGATCGCCGGGCGTTCGGGCAATTCCACATAGACATCGCGGCTGCGCGTCAAAATCACATTGAAGCCGGCCTCCCTCAATTGCGCGCGCAATTCCAGCGCCAACGGCAGCGTGTAACTTTTTTCATTGTGCGCAAATAGTCCGCTGCCGACGCGGTTGCCCGTGTCTCTGCCGCCGTGGCCGGGATCGAGGCAAATGGTGGTGATTCGTTCCCCCGGAATTTTTTGTGGAAAGAGCAGCGGTCGGAGGGCGGTGGCAATGTCCATTTCGGAAATGAGCGGCATCCCCCGGTCGCTCGCCAACGGAAATGAGAGCCGCACGTTGACGCCGTTGATTTGCGCCTGCGCCGAATCCACTTCGAAGGCCAGGCGCGACGTTTTGCCGGTCAACAACACGTCACGATTGGCAATCGCCATGTGAAAGCCATTCGCTCTCGCCCAATCTCCAAGGGGAAGATAATCCTGCCCGTCCAAGTATGCCGCGTTCGAAACCGAAATGTCAAAAAACAATACTGCCACAACCGAAAAAAATTTCATCGCTCGGAAGTTGCCTTTAGACGGCAGGGGATTCAACGATAAAAACCGCTCGATCCATTAAAAAATGGGGGAGGGTTCGGGCCAATTTGCCGGTTAAAGGTTGCATTTTGCTCGAAATCGCGTTGAATACGGCAGATTTTGAAATGAACATTCACGAATTTCAGGCCAAACAATTGCTCGCCAAATTCGGCGTCGCCGTTCCGTTGGAAATTCCCGCCAAATCTCCCGCCGAAGCGCGGGCCGCGGCGGAGAAAATTGTCACCGGCGGAAGTGCCAAAATCGTCGTTAAGTCACAAATCCACGCCGGTGGTCGCGGCAAGGGCGCGTTCAAAACCGGATTTCAAGGCGGCGTCAAGGTCGCCACGTCCGTGGATGAGGCGGTGTCGTTTGCCGAAAAGATGCTCGGCAATGTTCTGGTGACCAAACAGACCGGCGCGGATGGCCGCAAGGTGCAGACCCTGCTCATTTCCGAAGCCGCCAAAGTCAAAAAGGAATTTTATCTGGCGGTGCTGCTTGACCGGGCCGCGGGACGCCCGGTCATCATGGCCAGCACCGAAGGCGGCATGGACATCGAAGAGGTCGCCGGGAAACATCCTGAAAAGATTTTCAAGGAATGGATTGACCCCGCCGTTGGCATCATGCCCTATCAGGCGCGCAAAATTGCCGATGCCCTCGGCCTTAAGGGCGATTTGTTCAACACCGCCGCCAAATTAATTGTCGGCGTGTTCAAAACCTGGTGGGAATGCGACGCCTCCCTGGTGGAATTAAACCCGCTCGCCATTGCGGAATTGCGTGACGGCAAGGAAGCGGTGGTGGCGCTCGACGCCAAAATTTCCCTTGATGACAACGCGCTCTACCGGCACAAGGACATCCAGGAAATGCGCGATCTAAACGAGGAAGCGCCGCTTGAAATTGAAGCGTCAAAATTCGGCCTCAATTACATCAAACTCGACGGCAACATCGCCTGCCTCGTCAATGGCGCGGGCCTGGCCATGGCCACGATGGATATCATCCAGCATTTTGGCGGAATGCCCGCGAATTTTCTCGACGTCGGCGGCGGCGCGAGCAAGGAGCAGGTCACCGCCGCCTTCAAAATCATCTTGAGCGATCCGAACGTGAAGGGGATTCTCGTGAACATTTTCGGGGGCATCATGGATTGCAACGTCATTGCCACCGGCATCGTGGCCGCGGTCAGGGAAACCCATTTGGGGATCCCTCTGGTGGTGCGGCTCGAAGGCAATAATGTGATCGCCGGCAGGAAAACTCTTGCTGAATCGGGCGTCGCCATCATCCCCGGCGATTCCATGGCCGACGCGGCGCGGAAAGTGGTGAAGGCGGTCGGGAACCGATAGGACGGCGCGGCGGGATTATTTTCTCGGCAACGCCGCTTTGCCCGTGCGCGTGAGTTCGGTGACGCCGAAGGCATCCATCAATTCCAAAAATTTTTCCACTTTGCTTTCGTTGCCGGTCACCTCGATGGTCACGGACTTGGGCTGGACGTCCACGATTTTGGCGCGGAAAATGTCGGTGATTTGCATCACCTCGGCGCGCGACTTGGAGTCCACGCCTACTTTCACCAGCACGAGTTCGCGGTCCACATATTCGCCCTCGTGGAAGTCCTGGACCTTGATGGCGTTGGGCAGCTTGTTGAGTTGCTTGACGATTTGCTCGAGGGTGGCCTCGTCGCCGTGGGTGACGATGGTCATGCGGGAGAGTTTGGGGTCGTGGGTCGGACCGACGTTGAGAGTATCAATGTTGTAGCCGCGTCCGCTGAAAAGGCCGGCGACGCGGGTCAACACGCCGAACTTGTTTTCCACGAGCACTGAGATGGTATGTCTGGGCATAAAAACCGTTTGGAACGGAACGACAGGCTAACAACCGCAAAGGAAACGGTCAAATTCCAAATTGTGCGAGGATGTATCCCTTGCAGGGAGAGACTTGACGCGAATTGGCGCGAAGGGACCGGTCTTCGCTCAGATGCTACGACCCGGCACGCACGAATTTGACAAAACATTAACCGCGGATGGACCCGCCTTCGCCTGGCCTACGGCGGACAGGCACGGATTCACACGCCCCAAAAATGCACAAAAGGGCAAAAGAACGCAAAGGCTTGCCTTGATTCCAACAACGCGGGGCGCGGTGGTTTCAGTTTACAAGGCTTGCCGCAGGGTTTCAGCCAGTTCTTCCGGCGTCAACACAATCGGGTTCGACTTCATGCTGCTGGCCTGAATCGCCTTCCTCACCAGTTCGTCAACGTGCTCCGATTTGACACCGTAAATTCTGAGAGGCGGGATTTGGAGTTCGTCAATCAATCGGCGAACCCAATCCACGCCCGCGTCAGCCGTCGCTTGTCCGTCGCCAGTGCAAGTCCGCGCGATTTGGTCATATCGTTCCAACACGCGACTTTGTTCGTCGCGCCGGCGGAGGGCGTGGATATTTGCGCTCATCACTTGCGGGAGCAAGGCGGCGCAAATCGCGCCGTGGGGCGCGTTGGGAAACATTCCGCCGATGGGGCCGGCAAAACCATGCACGGCGCCGAGACCGGCGTTTGCCAGCGCCAGCCCGCCAAACAAGCTTGCGAGCGCCATGTCTTCCCTGCCGGATTTGTTTTGACCGTCATGAAATGCAATTCGCAACGACCGCGTTGCGCGGCTCAACCCTTCCTTAGACAAACCATCGGTCATTGGATTTGCGCGCAAACAAACGAACGGCTCGATGAGTTGGGTCAGCGCGTCCAGTCCCGTGCGCGCGGTGATCGCAGGGGGTAAATCAGCGGCGAGTTCAGGATCCACGAGCGCAATTTTGGCGAGCATCAAGGGGCTGCGCAGGCTAACTTTTAACCGGTGTTCCGGAGACGCCAACACGGCGTTGCGCGTGACCTCCGAACCGGTGCCCGCGGTCGTTGGAATGGCGATAAACGGCGCGGATGTCTTCGTCAACGGTTTTCCGCGCCCGATGATCTCGAGGTAATCGAGCAAATCGCCGTCGTTCGCCAGCATTGCGGCGATGGCTTTGGCGGCGTCGAGCGCGCTGCCTCCGCCGAAGCCGACGACGAAATCGCAATTCTCCTTTTTCCCCAGCGCCACGCCGGTTTCGACCGCGGGAATTTCCGGCTCGCCGGCGACGGAAAAGGTCGCCGCGTGGACACCGGTCTGGCGAAGCGCCGCCAGCAATTTCCCGGCGCGGGACGAGTCCCGTCCGGTCACGACCAGCGCGCGTCGGCCAAATTCTCCGGCCAGCGCGCCGATATTACGCAACGCGCCGGCGCCGAAAATAATCCGGGTGGCGGTGGCAAATTCAAAATTCATGGACCGGTTGGGGTGCAAGCTTCAGCATGATTTCCGAGCACGCCAAAGCGTGAACGGAAACGTTGCCGCTTACGAGCTTTCATCCTGGGGAAAGACATTATTGAATTTCACGCTGCGGCGCGGCTCGGCCATCATCGGGGCCACCGCATCGCGCCAGACGGGATAATGGGGCGTCTCCTTGTGCGCCGCGGCGGCAGCAGCATCGCGATAGACCTCGACCAGGACGAAGTGCGCGCGATCGTCCTGCTGCTGGAGGACATCGAATCGGACGACTCCCGGCTCCTTGAGGCTTGATCGGGCATTGGCGAGCGTCGCCATTTTGAAAGACTCCACGGAATCCGGTTTGGCGTGAACATGAACGTGAACAATAAGCATACAAGATGGATATTCAATTGCGTCCATAAAATCAAGGCGCCGTCGGCGAAGCAATTTGAGCCAGCTGACGCTGACCGCCACGAAACCTGGATGACGGCGACTGGCGGAATCATTCCGGTAAAACGATCCCACGCTCGACATCCGATAATTTCCCATCGAGGGTTATCTGCGCGACTTGATAACTGTCGGAGTCAGAATTCCTTCGAATCCGGCGGAAATTCTCCTCAATCCGCGACCGCGCGGATTTGCAAAAAAAGTCAGCAACCTGAAGAATTCCGGCGTGAAACTTTTCATTCGACAATTTTTCAGCGCGCGAACAGGTCGCGGCCATGGCGAACAGATCTGCGCCGATGTTCACGAAACGAAACAATAATAATTGCTCGCGCTCGAGTTTCGGGCCATGCCGGAGCAGGGCATGAAAGATGGCGCGGGCCAATCTTCGACTGGTTGCTGCAGCGTAGCGCAGATGCCGTTTCAATTCATGGCTTTGGACGGCGGACTTTGGAGCGGCAGGGAACCACAGCGCGGGATACCAGCGCGAATAGAACCAAATTGCCCTGGCGACGGCGCGCCATCGCTCCGATTTGAACGATTGCGAATTCAAAACGGCCCCGCCAATTTTCAAATGCGCATCAAGCATTTCGCGCGCAATGAAGAGCCGCATGATTTCACTGGACCCCTCAAAGATCGTGTTGATCCGGCTATCGCGCAAGAAACGTTCGACGGGGACCGGCGGTTCGCCGCGTCCTTTCAGCGAATCGGCAGTTTCGTAACCACGCCCGCCGCGGATTTGCATGGCGTCGTTGACGATCCGCCACGCCATTTCCGTGCTCCACAATTTGCAGAGCGCCGCCTCGAGGCGGATGTCCGCATTTTTGTCCTGATCCACGCGGCTGGCGGCGAGGAATATCATGGATTCCATTGCAAAAGTATCCGCGGTCATCCGCGAAATTTTGTCCGCGATGGCGGCGTGTTTGCCGATGGGGGCGCCCCACTGGACCCGTTGGTTCGCCCATTGGCGTGAAAGGTTCAGGCAACGTTTTGACAATCCCACACAGGCTGCCGGCAAGGTCAGTCGCCCCGTGTCCAAGGTGGTGAGAGCGACGCGCAAACCTTTACCTTCCGCGAGAATAATATTTTCGCGCGGGACGGAAACGTTTTCGAAGCGGAGGACGCCGTTGTAAAGCGCTTTCAGTCCCATAAACCGGCAGCGGCGAACCACCTCGACGCCAGGCCAATTCGTTTCAACAATGAACGCCGTGATCTGCTCCTTCGGTTTGCCGGCGACGGTTTTCGGCGGTGTTTTGGCGATGACAACAATGACGCCGGCTTTTGTTCCGTTGGTACACCAGAGTTTTTCACCATTGATAATAAAGGACTTTCCGTCCGGCGCCGGCTCGGCGCGGGTGGTCATCGCCGCCGGATCCGAGCCGACATCAACTTCCGTCAAAGCGAATGCCGAAATTTCCCCGCGAGCGAGCCGTGGGAGATATTTTTTCTTCTGGTCATCGGTGCCAAACAAGATCAAGGGTTGAGGGACGCCGATGGATTGATGCGCGGAGATGAGCGCGGCGGTACTGCCGCACCAACTGCCGAGCAGCATCGCCGCGCGGCAATAACAGGTTTGCGACAGGCCCAGTCCGCCGTATTCGACGGGGACCTTGATGCCGAACGCGCCCAGCTCTGCCAGTCCGTCAATCACCGATTGGGAAATCTCGCCGGTGCGATCAATTTCATCAGCGTCCACTTTTTCGCGAAGAAAGGCCTCCAATTGTTTCAAGAAGGCCCCGCCACGTCCGGAGTCGTCATCGGTTTGACCCGGGAAGGGTGAAATTTCAGTGAGATTGAATTCGCCCATGAACAAGCCGGCGGCGAAGGTTTTTCCGTGCGATACGGTCCGGGCGGCTTCCGTCAATTCGATGGCGGCGCGCCGGCCGGCGGGCATTTTGGACGTGTCAATCGTTGGCGGTTCTTCAGCGGGCATAAAATGTTTTTTTGGTTGCGGCCACTTGTTTTAACAGGCCGGGAGGCGCGAAATATTCAGCGCCGGCATCCACCAGGAATTCCATTGCCCCGACAAGCTTTTCCGCGCCCAACGAATCGGCGTAACGGAGTGGTCCGCCTCGAAACGGCGCGAAGCCAATGCCCGTTACCATTGCAAAATCCACGTCCGCGGGTTCCGCAACAATTTGCTCTTCGAGACAGCGGGCTGATTCGATGATCATCAGAAGAACCATCCGCTCCTGCAATTCTTCGCGCGAAAATCCGGCAGAAGATTGATTTTGCACGAAGGCAGCAGCTTTTGGATTTGGTCGCGGCCCGGATTTTTCATACACATAGAATCC
>DATJSQ010000314.1:0-10665 GCA_035503995.1 Verrucomicrobiia bacterium
ATTTTCGACGATCTGCCATTGCAAACGGTTTTTTTTCAAAAGCAGGATAATTTCAATGATGTGATCACCATCGAAGCCGGCCAGTGGGATGAACTCCCCCAACAATATCGAATCGTTGATCCCATCCGCGTGGTTTTGAAACGGAACGACGAGAGCGGGCGCTACAAACAACTGGAGATTCTCTCGGAAACCGGCAAAACGGAAGTTTGCTTCAGCCCTGGCATTGATTCGGCCATGCTGGAAAAAATCGCCGCGTCGGGCGACCGTCCTCGTGCGCGGGTCTTATAAGGCGGCGGCTCCCGCTCATTTCCGCCCGCCGAGTTTTTTTTCCAATTCCGCCACGCGCCTGAGCAATTCTGGCAAAAGCTGGACCGCAATCATCTGCCGCTTCGCCTGTTTGTCCGGCTGAGCGGGCGTGCCCAGCCATTTTTCGCCGTGGGGAATGTTGTGCATCACGCCGGCTTGCGCCGCGACGGTGACCTGATTGCCAAGTTTCAAATGGCCGGCCACCCCCACCTGTCCGGCGAGCACCGTGTAGTTCCCGATCTGGGTGCTCCCGGCGATGCCAACCTGGCCAACCAGGATGCAATGCTCCCCGATATGAACGTTGTGGGCGATCTGCACCAGATTGTCTATTTTGGTGCCCTTGCCGATGACCGTCGAGCCGAGCGCGCCGCGGTCTATCGTCACGCCCGCGCCAATCTCCACGTCGTCCCCAATAATGACATTCCCAATTTGCGGAACTTTCCGGTGAATCCCCCCATCCAAAACGTAGCCAAACCCGTCCGAGCCGATGACCGAATTGGCATGAATGCGAACGCGCCGGCCGATTTGTCCGCGCGGATAAATTGTGACATTCGGAAACAAATTCACGTCCTCGCCCAGTTGCGAATCATCACCGATGAAATTCCCCGCCTGCAACACCGAGCGCCTTCCGATTTTTACCCCTTCGCCGATGACGCAATGCGGGCCGACGTGCGCGGTGGCGTCAATCCGCGCCGAATTTGCCACGACGGCCGTCGGATGGATTCCGGCGGGGAATTTTTGGTCGGGAAAAAACAGCGGGAGCGCGCGGGCGAAGGCAATCCTCGCGTTCGGCACCTGAATGACGGTTATTTTTGAGGACGAAAAGCGCTGGTCGGCGATTACGGCGGTGGCTTGGCTATGCTCGGCGCGGGCGAAGAAAAGATCGTTTTCGGCGAAAGTGAGGTCGCCGGAATGAGCATTTTCGACCGGTGCGAAGCCTTTTAGGACGGCTTTTTCATCTCCAACCACCTGTCCGCCAATGAGTTTTGCGATTTCCGCTGTTGTGAATGGCATTTGATTGACTTGAATGTTCTGGCTCACTATAAAGAAGCCCGAATTCAGTTCAATCCAACTTTTTTATGGCGAAGACGTTTCGTGTCGGACTGATCGGCTACCGCTTCATGGGACGGGCGCATTCGAGCGCCTGGCGGCAGGCGCCGAGGTTTTTCCCGCTCAAAGCCAACGTGGAGTTGCACACCATTTGCGGGCGCCACGCCGCCAGCCTGCAAGCCGCGCGCGCGCAACTCGGCTGGCAACACGCCACCACCGACTGGCAGGAAATCGTCGAGTCCCCCCTGATTGATATCGTGGATATTTCCGTGCCGCCGAATCTTCACGCGGAGATTGCCATCGCCGCGGCGAAAAGCGGCAAACATATCCTCTGTGAAAAAGTATTTGCGACGACGGTCAAGGAAGCCGAGCAGATGCTCGCCGCCGCCAACCGCGCGAAAGTCGTCCACATGGTCTGCCACAATTACCGGCGGATTCCGGCAATTGCGCTGGCCAAACGCATGATTACCGAAAGCGCGCTGGGACGCATCTACCATTTCCGCGCGCGCTATGCGCAGGACCGGCTGGCGGACCCTGACTTTCCGCTTGATTGGCGCATGCAAAAAGAGACCAGCGGCAGCGGCGTCCACAGCGACATCAATTCGCACATCATTGACCTCGGACGCTATCTGGTGGGTGAATTCAAGGACGTCCTCGGGCTATTGAACACTTTTGTCCCCGAGCGGCCGTTGGCCGATTCGCTGGCCAAGGGCGCGCGCAAGATGGGCAAAGTCAACGTGCCCGATTCCGCCGCCTTCCTTGGTTGGATGGAAAACGGCGTGATGGCCAACCTGGAGGCAACGCGTTATGCGCTGGGCCGCAAAAATCACATTGAAATTGAAATCAACGGGAGTCAAGGCTCGATTTACTTCGATTTCGAGGACATGAACCGCTTGAAGTTTTACAACGGCGCCGACCCGGTGGACCGCCGCGGTTTCCGCGATATTTACGTAACCGAACGCGACGGGGTGCATCCCTACGCGGGTCATTGGTGGCCGCCGGGACACGGCCTCGGCTATGAACAGACCTTCGTCCATACCGTCGCCGATTTCGTCAACGCCTGCGCCGAAGGCAAATCCGTCCAGCCGACCTTTGAAGACGGGCTAAAGAACCAGCGTGTCCTCGCCGCGGTGGAAGAGTCCGCGCAAAAAGGCAAGTGGGCAAAAGTTTGAATTTTCCTTTGACGGGGGCGATTTTCAAATACTCTGCAGTTGATAGATGCCGCCCATTTCACTTGAACAATTGATTCCTGAACTGCGGGATGCCATCGGCCCGGTGATCTTGATATCGGGGGTGGGATTGCTTTTATTGACGATGACCAACCGGCTGGGCCGGGCCATTGACCGGGCGCGGCAATTGAAGGTGGAATCCGCGCGCAGCGGCCATTCACATCAACAAGTCAGGGAACAGGTGGCGATTATCTATCGGCGCGCCAAGCTGATTCGCTGGAGCATCATTTTAGCGGCGATCAGCGCCTTATTGGCGGCGATTCTGATTATCACGCTATTTGTCACGGCGGTTTTCCAATGGCAATACGGATTTGTGGTGAGCGCCCTGTTCATCGGCTGCATGGTGGCATTGAGCGCGTCGCTCGTCGCGTTCATCCTGGACATCAATCTTTCGCTGCACGCCCTGAAATTGGAATTGGAAGAATCGAAAGACCCCGGGGCGGGTGATGCGATTTGACTTGCCGGGAGATCATAAAAGCCGATTGCATTGCCCACGTTGGTGGAATTGGCGGACGCGTGGAGATTCATTCAAATCCCTTCTCGCGCAGGCCAGGATGTTCAGATAATTGAAATCCTCCGCAGAGTTTACAAAAAAAATTTGCCCGTGGTTTTCTCATTTCCTATTATCGGCCCGATGAGCCGTAGTAGAAATGTCCCAGCGTGGAGTGTCCGCAGGGAGAGTATCAAACCAGCGCTGTTGGCAATTATGTGTTGGCTTGGAGTTTCCCCGCTATCGGCGCAACCGTCCAATAGCAACCCATCCGTTGATCTTAAACTGAGCGATTATCTTCAGCGGGTCCTCCGATACAATCAGACGATCCAGGCGCAAATGGTTGACGCCGAAGCCAATAAGGACAAGGAGCGCGCGGAACTGGGCATTTTCGAGCCGGAACTGGAGGCATCGGTCACGCGCGAGGCGAACCGGCGCACCAACAACATCCAGGAGTTGACGGAGGACTCTGGACAGCCACTGTTTGACGAGCGGAACAACATCTACGATGGCGGAATCGAGCAAATGATTCCACTGGGCGGTAAAATCCGGATGGGGGCGACGATGAGCGATTTGGGAAACAACCTCAATCCTTACGGCACGGTATTGAACACGACGAACAATCTTTGGTTCCGGGAATACCAGACGTTCATCGGCGCGACGATCACCCAGCCGCTCCTGAAGGATTTTGGCGTGACGCCCACGCTGGCCGCTTACCGGCTGGCGGCGCTCGATTCGGACATTGCGTTCCAGCAATACCGGCGGCAATTAATGTTGACGATGGCCCAGGCGGAGGGGGCGTATTGGAATTTATATTTCGCACAAGAGCAGGTGCATTTTTTTGACGACTCGGTCGCCGCGGCGCAGGAAGTGTTGAACGACAGCCAGAAAAAACTGAAGGCCGGGCAGGGGGCGGAGTTGGACGTGATGGAAGCGCAATCGGCGGTGGCGCTGCGAAACACCAAGCGCAACGACGCCATTCAAAGTTATTACGACGCACTGGATCATTTGCAAACGCTCGCCGGCGAATCACCGGATCCAGCGCTGCCGGCTTCGGGTAGTCCGGCCTATCGCGCGGTGGACGATCCGCATACGACCAATTCCCCGCCGACCTACCAGGACACGTACCAGGAGGCATTTTCATTAAATCCGGATTATTTAATTCAAAATGAGAAAATGAACCAGGAACGCTTGCGCTTTGGCGTCGCCAAAAATCAACTGCTGCCGGAATTGGATGCGAAGGCGGCATATGGCTACAATGGCCTCGGCGGCACACCCGCCGAGGCCTGGAGTGCGGCCGAATCGCAGAGCGATCCGTCCTGGTCCATCGGTTTGGAACTGACCATGCCGCTCGGCGGCAATATCAAAGGGCGCAATGAGCTTAAGGCAGCGCGTCTGGCCCTGCAGGAGGCGTATATCAATCTCAGAGGCGTGGAGACGCAAATGGCCAACAGCTTGAGCATATCCATTCAAAAGGCGCGGGCATGGCAGCAGAGCATTCAAAGCTATCAAACGGTCGTGGACTATGATCAAGCGGTGTTCCAAACGCAATTGGCGCGCCTCAAGGCCGGCACAGTGGAAGCCCAAGCAGTGCTTGACGCCGAAGCGGATTGGTTGGACGCGCGTCAGGACCTGGCCGGCGCGCTCGCCCAATATCGCAACGCGCTGCTGGAAATTGAATTAAACGACGGCTCATTTCTCAAAGATAACGGCCTGGAAATCACCCGCAAAGAGTTGCAACAGCAAACCGAAGCCATGCTTGGGCAAAATCCGAATTATGCCGTCAAAAACATTCCACCGCCCCCGAATGAATTCCCGCCGGTACCGCCGCCAGACAAGGCCGTCTCGAATTAATACGCCATGAGTTTCCAAAGATTCCCCTGCATGAACCGGCGGCAAAGAACCCACCTCCGCCCGGCAATGGCGCGGCAAGTCATTCAACACTCAATTTTCAGCGAAGCCGAACGGTGTCGCGCTCCGCTTGCCGCCGAACTCCGAGGACCCGCGGGAGCTCGATCCGCGCTTTCGGCTTTCTTCGCCTTTTTTATTTTAATTGCCTGCTTTTCGGCCGGTGCGGAGCCGATCCAGATTTCCGGCATCACCGAACCCTGCCAGGACGTCGCCCTCGGTTTTGCGGACGCAGGAATCATCCACACCGAATTTTTCAAAGAGGGTGACGCGGTGAAAAAAGGCGACGTGATTCTGGAATTGGACAAAAAGCTCGAGGCGATCGAGGTGATGCGGACCCAAGCCATTATGGAGCAGAACAAAATGGTCTATGATTCGACCCTCCAACTCTACCAGACCACCAAATCCGTGAGCCAGGAGGATTTGGACAAGGCCACCGCCGAATATCACGTCGCCACCGCCCAATACCAAACCGCCGTCCAGCAACTTGCCGACCGCCAACTCGTGGCCCCGTTTTCCGGCATCATCACGGAAATCGCGCTCAAGCCCGGAGCGGTCGTCGCGCCTTATGAACCGTTCGTTCGCCTCGTGGACACGTCGCGCTGCTACTTCACCGGCCACGTGGATGGTGTGACTGTGGCGCAATTGCAATTGGATCAACCGGTAAAAATCACGATGAATGGCGGCCAGGTGGTTTCCGGAAAAATTTGTTTTATTTCGCCCGTCGTGGACGCCGCCAGCGGGCTGGCGCGAATCAAGGCCGTCTTCGACAACCCCGACGGGAAAATCCGCCCCGGGCTTTCCGCCATCTTGACCGCCGAATAATATGGACAACGATTTTTCAGGCGTCTTGGAGGAACTGTCCACATTGCGGCAATTCTCGGGCGCGCCCAGGGAATTTTGGCCCCGGTTTCTGGCGGCCGCGGCCCGGCTGAATTCGGCGGACATCGCCGCCCTCCTGCTCGGCAATCCCGGCAAGACCCCGCATTGGACGAAAATCGGCGAATGGGACTCCGGCGGCGGCTTGTCCCGCGTTCGAACGCTATTCACTTCGCGGCTTGAGGCAATCGCCGAACGCTGCCTGAACAGCGGCGATTTCGTCGAGCCCATTGACGCGCCCACCGGCAGTTTCAACGCAGCCGTTCGGCTGAAAATGTCGCGCCCGGAGGACGAAGTGATTTGCGCCGTGCAACTGAAGGATTTTACCGACACGGCGGCGCAGGAATCGCTCACCCGGCTGAAATTAATTGCGGACGTTCCCGAGGCCTATCAACAAAATCTGGCCACGCAAAAGACGCGTCACGACGCGGAAAAATTCGCCGCCGTCCTGGATTTGAACGTACCGGTCAATGATGCCACACATTTTCTTCCGGCCGCCTTGGCCTTTTGCAATGGAATTGCCACCCGTTTTCGTTGCGACCGCGCCAGCGTCGGCTGGATTGAAGGCGGCTATGTCAAATTGCGCGCCATCAGCCGGACCGAACAGTTCGACCGGCAAATGGCCGCGGCGCAAATGCTGGAAGCCGTCATGGAGGAATGCGTGGACCAGGATGAGGAAATCCTGTGGCCGGCTCCGGAAGGTGTGACCACGGTGGCCCGCGACCATGAGAAGTTCTGCTCCGACCAGAAATGCGGAAACCTCTGCTCGATTCCCCTGCGCCTGGATGGAAAAGTCGTCGCTGTTCTGACTTGCGAACGAAACGAGGCCGCGTTCAACGCGTCCGAATTGCAACAACTCCGCCTGGCTTGCGACCAGGTCACGAGGCGGTTGAGTGAATTGAAGCATTACGACCGCTGGTTCGGAGCGCGTTGGGCCGTCCATTCGCGCGAGTATTTCGCCGGCTGGCTCGGACCGGAGCACACCTGGAGCAAGGTCTCCGCCATTGGCATCGCGGCGCTCATCGCCGTCCTGTTCCTAGTGCGCGTGACCTATCGCGTCGAAGGCAATTTCATCCTGCGCAGCGATGAAGCCGAATATCTGACCGCGCCATTCGACGGTTACATTGACCAGGTGTTTGCGCGCGCCGGCGATCTGGTCACCAACGGCGAGCCGCTTTTGGCGCTGAACCGGAGTGAATTGCTTCTGGAACAGGCGGCGGCGCTCGCGGACGTGGTTCGTTACCAGCGGCAATCAGTGAAAGACCAGGCCGCCGGCGATATTGGCGACATGCGCATTGACGACGCTCTGGCCCGGCAGGCCCAGGCGCAACTGGATCTGGTCCGTTACCGCCTCGCCAGCGCGGTGATTAAAGCCGGGTTCAACGGTGTGGTTGTCGAAGGGGATTTGCGCGAGCGCATCGGCTCGCCCGTCAAGCAGGGCGACGCGTTATTCAAGGTCGCCCGCATTGACACACTTTATGCGGAAGCGGAAATTCCGGAACGCGACGTGAAGGAAGTTCTCGGCAGTTCCCAGGGCCAGATCGCGTTTGTCACGCAGCCGAAATTGAAATTTCCGGTAACCGTGCAGGTTATTGAGCCGGCGGCGGTGACGAAAAAGGACGGAAACGTTTTCCTCGTGCGCTTGAAGCCGGACCATGGCGCGGCTCCCTGGTGGCGGCCGGGCATGACCGGCTTATGCAAGCTTAGGGCAGGCAAACATACGTTGTTTTGGATATTCACCCATCGCACCGTGGATTTCCTCCGCATGAAACTTTGGTGGTGACGAATGACCAAGACCTTCAGCGAATCCTGGTATCGCGTGGCAAATCAAAGAATTTGCCTGCGTCCGGTCGTGAAGGTGCGCCGCCAGAATTTCCGGGGAGAACGCTGGATTGTGCTGGAAAATCCGTTTAGCAATCAATACTTCCGCCTGCGCCCGGCGGCTTATGAATTCGTCTCGCGCCTGCGCCCGGACCGGACCGTCGAGCAGGTGTGGCAGCAATGCCTCGAACGTTTTCCGGACGCGGCCCCGAGCCAGGAAGCGGTGATTCAACTGCTCTCACAACTTTATTTTTCCAATTTATTGCAATACGACCTGGCCGCCGACAGCGCCCAATTGTTCGAACGCTACAAGAAACGCAAACAGCGTGAAATCGGCTTTAAATTTCTGAACGTGATGTTCGCGCGGTTCCCGCTGCTGGATCCGGACCGTTTTTTGGTCCGCACGCTGCCGGTGATTGGAAAATTAATCGGCCCGTTTGGCGCGCTGCTCTGGTTGCTGGTGGTTGGCTACGGATTGGTCATCGCCGTGAACAATTGGGATGCCTTGCGCATGCAAGGGCAGGGGATCCTGGCGACGAACAACTTGATCCTGCTCTACCTCGGCCTGGTGGCGGTGAAGGCGCTCCACGAATTCGGCCACGCGTATTTCTGCCGCAGGTTTGGCGGCGAAGTCCACGTCATGGGGGTGATGCTGATGATTTTTACGCCCATGCCTTACGTGGATGCGACGTCGGCGTGGAGTTTCCGGGAGCGTTGGAAGCGTGTTCTGGTTGGCTCGGCAGGGATGATTGTGGAAATCTTCTTCGCGGCCATCGCGGCCTTTTTCTGGTCAAAGACCGGGCCGGGAGTCGTCCACAGCCTCGCCTATAACATCATGTTCGTGGCCTCCGTTTCCACGGTGATTTTCAACGTGAACCCGCTGATGCGTTTCGACGGCTATTACATCCTGTCGGACTTGCTTGAAATACCGAATTTGAACCAGCGCGCCGCGATGCAATGGCGCCACTGGGTGGAACGTCACTTGTTTGGCGTCAAGAATTCCGAATCGCCGGCGGGAACGCGGCGCGAGGCTGGCTGGCTGGCGGTTTTTGGGATGACGAGTTGGATTTATCGCGCGATTATTTTTAGCGGCATCCTGTTGGTGGTCGCCGACCGGTTTCTGATCATCGGCATCGTTATGGCGCTGGTGTGCTTGATTTCATGGGCGGTGACGCCGGTGGTGCGGTTCGTAAAATATCTCTCCTCCAATCCGCGTCTCGACCGCGTGCGCTCCCGGGCCATCGGCGTCACGGCGGGCATCGCGGTGTTCTTAATCATTTTGCTTGCGGTCGTTCCGTTTCCATATTCGATCCGCGCGCCGGGAATTGTGGTGGCCATCCAGCGCACGGAAATCGTCAATCAAACTGCCGGGCAGGTGGTGGAATTGCTTGCGCCGACGGGCGGCGCGGTGAAACAGGGACAGCGGCTGTTGAAGTTGCGAAATCCGGAGTTGGACTTGCAACTAGCCGAAACGCGGGCGCATTTGGATGAAATTAACGCGCGCCTGCTTCAGGCCATGGACACCAATTCGGCGGACATCGCGCCGCTGACGAGCCTGCGCGATTCGGTTGTTGTGGAATTGAATAAATACACCGTGGATTCCAGCAACCTGACCGTCCGCGCAATACATGACGGCCTTTGGGTGGCACCGGATCTCTCGGAGCTTCCTGGACGCTGGCTGCCGCGGGGAACGGATCTGGGGCTTTTGGCAAACCCGGCGGCCTTTGAATTTGAGGCCACGGTGACGGAAGACAACGCGCGCAATCTGTTCGCGCGGAAAATTTACAACGCCACCGTCCGGCTTTGGGGAAATGCGGGAACGAAGCTGCCGGTGGCAAATTGGCGGGTCATTCCCGGCGGCCAAAGTGTTTTGCCGTCGGCGGCGTTGGGCTGGGCGGCAGGCGGAGAAATCCCTGTTTCAACCGACAACACCGGCCAGCAAGGAGGCCAGGCGGACCAGGGAAACGTATCCGCCGAACCTTTTTTTGAGGTGATTGGAAGGGTTGACCCGGAAAATGGCGTTCCCTTGCTGGATGGCCGTTCGGGAAAAATCAGTTTCAAGCTGGCCGCCGAACCGCTGCTGCCACGCTGGATCCGCAGCCTCTGGCAGCTTCTCCAAACGCGGTACCAAATCTGATGCTTTATTCGGGGAGGGCCGAATTATTGACTATGCAGACGATAAAACCGCATGGCCGGAAGAGGAGCCAGCAAGTCATTATACTCGATGACGCCTGAAGGTCCGGCCGGCAGATACGGGGAAAGCTCGGCCCATTGGGCTGACAGGCTGTTGGCGTATTGAATCATGTAACTTTGACCCGGCGCGCCGTTAAAAAGCAACAGCCGTCCGGTGGGCACCACGGCCACTGCCAGGTGATTGCTGGCGGGAATGCCGAGCGGCACCACGCTCACGTCAACAGTCCCTTGCGCCTGCGCGCCACCGCTGTCGGTCAGCGTGTAGGTAAATTGATCGCTGCCTCGATAATTTGCGACCGGCGTATAATCAACGAAGGCGCCGCTCAATGCGACGTTGCCGCCGTTGGTGCTGGCGCTGCTGACGGCGGTGATACCCAACGAATCGCCGTTGGGGTCGGAATCATTCGCCACCAAATCCACGACGGGCAGGGTGATGGTCAAGTTTGTGTCCGTGCTCACGTAGTCCGTCCTGGCGACCGGCGGCAGGAGATTGGCGGCCACGTCCACGACATAGATGCCCTGAATGGCCACCTTACCGGCGTTGAGGTTGGTGTCTTGGCCGGTCAATAGCGGCGTGTAAACTAGCGTGGGCGCATTGGTTACACCCAACGCGCCAATGTAGATTGCCTGATAATTCGCGGGAGTATGACTGACAGGATCTCCCGTACCGTCGAAGCCGGTGGTGAAATAATAGCGGTTGTTCGCCGCATCCAAAGCGATATTGTCCGGCTGGCCGGGAAATCCGGAAGCAATCATGGTTTTGGTATTGCTTACGGTATTGAAACTCCA
>DATJSQ010000315.1:0-15680 GCA_035503995.1 Verrucomicrobiia bacterium
CACGCGGCACACCGGCACGGCGCAAGCGGTTGCAGGCAACCCCATAGTATGGTTCGTTTTGGCTCATTTCCGGTGGCGCGTGTTTCGCCGCCCGACGTCGCTTTGCTGAAAATCCCTGTTAAACTTTTTTCTTTAGTGACCAATAAAATATCCAGGAATCCTCCGGTCGCGGGCGGGGCCGGCAATCGCCCGTTGCGCGTCGGCTTGATTTCGCTCGGCTGCGCCAAAAATCTCGTGGACGCCGAAATCATGCTCGGCTCCCTCCTCAAGAACGGCATCGAAATCACCAACAACCCCGCCCAGGCCGACGCCGTCATCGTCAACACCTGCTCCTTCATTGATTCGGCCCAGGAGGAAAGCGTGGACGCCATTCTGGAATCAGCGGAGGTCCGCGACACGAATAACCGCGGCCAATGCTTGATTGTTTCCGGCTGTTTGCCCCAGCGTTTCCGCGACGAACTCCCCAAACTCCTGCCGGAAGTGGACGCCTTCATGGGCATTGACCAGGTGGCGCAAGCCCCGGAAATCGTGAAGCAGGCCGTCGCCCGTCGCGCCGAAAAAATCCATCGTCGGCGTGCTCCCCAAAAAAATCCATCCCATATCGCCTCGCGTTTGAACGAGATGCAACAGCTCAATGCCCAAAATTCAACCGCAAAACCTGTTTCGCCGCTTCGGGAGGTCCATTCCCGGCCCACCTTCATTCCGGATTTCGAAACTCCGCGCTTTCGCCTCACACCGCGCCATTTCGCCTACCTCAAAATCGCCGAAGGCTGCAATCATCCGTGCAGCTTTTGCATCATTCCACGCATGCGCGGCTCCCACCGCAGCCGCCTCCAGCGCGACATCGTCGCCGAGGCCAGGGCTTTCATCGCCGACGGCGTCAAGGAAATCAATTTGATTTCACAGGATTCGACTTACTACGGACTCGATTTGCGCCCCAACCATAGCCGCGCCATTTCTTCACCGGAAAAATTCATCGCCGCCGCGAAATCGCTCGACCCCGGCGCCACGACGATTGCCGCGTTGCTGCGCGAATTGGATTCGCTCGACGGCGATTTTTGGATCCGCCTCCTCTATACGCATCCCGCGCACTGGACGGACGAATTGATCGAAACGATGGCTGCCTGCAAAAAGGTCGCGCGCTATGTGGACATGCCGCTCCAGCACATTCACGACAACATGCTGGAACGGATGCGCCGTGAAACATCGCGGCAATATATCGTGGATTTGATAAGGAAAATCCGCGCCGGCGTTCCAGGAATCGGCTTGCGGACCACCTTCATCGTCGGCTTCCCCGGCGAAACGGAAAAATGTTTCGAAACCTTGTTGGAGTTCATCCGCGTAACCCGGTTCGAACGGCTTGGCGTCTTCGCCTACTCGAAAGAAGACGGCACCCGCGCCGGCGCCATGAGCGGACAGATTTCCGACCGTGTGAAACGCTCGCGCCGGGACCGCGCCATGGCCGAGCAGCATAAAATCGCGCGGGAAATTTCCGCTTCGTATGTTGGCCGCCGGATCAAGGTCCTCGTGGAAGGCAAGGCGGACGTCAAACAACTGCGGGCCGTCAACGTCAGCTCCTGGGAGCATGGCTTGGTGCGCGAAATAGACACCCAACCCTCAACTGTCAAATCTCGAAACTTTCTTATTGCCCGGGGGGAAGCCGACGCGCCGGACATTGACGGCCGCGTCTTTGTTCGCGGTCAACTGCCAATTGGCCGGTTCGCCAACGTAAAAATCATCGGCCATACCGATTACGATTTGATTGCCGAAGCGATTTGATCACTTCACAAACGGCAGCTCCACAATTTCCGCGGCGCTCTCTCCCGGTCCCGATGGCAGGTTCAATCTGGCCCCAATGCGATTCGCTTCCCGCCGAACATACCCGAGCGCGACATTGCCATTCAGCGCGGGCGATCTTACCGCGCTGGTGACATAACCGGCTTCCTTGCCATTATGAAATAATTTATCACCGCGCGCGGGCAGGCTCTTCAAATCATCTCCCAGCCGCAAACCGCGCAGTTCCTTGTTCACGTGGCCGATGCTGTGAATCCGGTTGATGACTTCCTGCCCGAGGTAACAGCCCTTGTCATAACTCACGGCGCGGCCTTCGATGCCGCATTCGAGCGGCAGGTTCGTGTCGTCCATATCCACGCCAAATCGCGGAATTCCCTTTTCGATGCGCACGATCTCAAATGCCGCCCAACCGGCGGCGCGCCCGCCAAATTGTTTCGCCGCCGCAATCAATTGGTCCGTGCCGGTTGCAAGAGATTGGTTGGGTATGAACAAATCAAAACCGATCGAACCGCACCGGGGATTATTCGCCAGATAAATTTCCCCGAGGGCTGGATCCGAAATTTTCACGGAGGCAAACGGCTTGTTGGGGATCTCCGGAGGAAAAACCAGGCGGCGAATGACCTCCCCGGATTTCGGCCCCTGCACACTCACCAAACCGTAGTGCGGCGCGGCATCCACGATCTGAACGTCATCAGCGACAATGAATTTTTCCAGGCGCCCGGAAATTTTTTCGGTCAGCCCCGGCTCAAAATCCAGAAGCAACTCGTCAGGCAAATTGAAGACGGTCACGTCGGTTTCCATCCTGCCCTTGGCGGTGACGATGGCCGCGTAACAGCCTTCGCCGACGCGCAGCTTCTTCACGTCATTGGTGATTTGCCCGTGCAGAAAGCGGACGCGATCATTGCCAACGACACAAATCCGCGAACGAAGGCCAAGATCAAGCACGCCCGCGCTTTCGCGCATGGCTTTATATTCCGCCAGGGTGTCGCCGTAATCACGATGCATATGGATTACACCCCGTTCAACGCGTCAATCAATTGCCTTAGCCGGCCATAGTCGCGCCGGTTGAAATTGAACGCAATCCGCCCCAGGTCCAAATTGTCGTTGTCCTCCTCCTCCTCGGGCGTGGGCTTGATGGCCTGGATTCTTCCCCCGGCGATGATGTCGGAAAAATCCTCGTTCATCGCCGCCAGCGCCGACTCGCCGGGCGCATTTTTCAGCCGTACGACCAGCAGTTCCTTTACAAAGCGCGTCGAATGGAAATTCCGGTAAAAGCGCGTGATGATTTTTGCCGCCTCATCCGCGCTGTCAGTGATTTGGTAAAGACTCAAGTCATCGGGTGAAATCAGTTTGTCGCGCAGCAAATGGCCCCGGATATTAATGTCCCAGGTCTTCCAGAAAATGCCGCCGGGTTTGTCCACCAGCACCAGCGGCATCGGCTGGCTCTTCCCCGTCTGCATCAACGTCAATGCCTCAAACCCTTCATCGAAGGTTCCAAATCCGCCCGGGAAAAGCGCGATGGCGTCCGAATGGCGGATGAAAATCAATTTGCGCGTGAAAAAGTATTTGAAGGTGACCAGCTTTTTGTCCTCGGCAATGACTGGATTGGCCGCCTGCTCCCATGGCAATCGAATGTTCACCCCGAAACTTTTCTCCTGCCCGGCTCCTTCATGCCCGGCTTGCATGATGCCGCTGCCCGCCCCGGTGATGACCATGAAACCCGCCTCGGTGATTTTTCGCGCGAATTCCACCGCTTGTTTGTATTCCGGCGCGTCCGCCAGCGTCCGCGCCGACCCGAATATCGTCACCTTCCGTTTGCCGAGATAGGGCGCAAACAGCCGAAACGCATAGCGCAATTCACGCAGCGCTGTCTTGATGATGCGTACGTCGCCGGTGTCGCTCACGTCGGTGAGCAGCCGGAGGGCGTTTTCGATGATGTCGGCCACTTCCTCTTCGTTGTGGCCGCCGCCCTTGAATTGAATCAGTTCCCGGATGCGCCTTTGCAATTCGGCATCCGCGGCGCTCCGCGTCCGTTTTCCATCCCGTGGTTTCATCAGGACAAGAATAAGTTGCGCCCGCCCAAATGCAATCGCGCGATTTTAGACATTGACAATCACCTCTAAAAATATAGGCTGCCCGTTCGTTTATCGCATTCTGCGGGAGTGGCCCGCATGGAAAGGAAGTGAGTTGCGTTGACAGAAATTAAATTAAAAAAAGGCGAACCAGTGGATCGTGCGTTGCGGCGGCTGAAGAAAAAAGTCGACCGCGAGGGCACGCTTAAGACCGTGCGCAATCACCGGCATTTCGAAAAGCCGAGTGAAAAACGCCGGCGCAAACAAAAAGTCGCGCGCTTTTCCGCCATGCTTTCCGCACGTTACGCGGACATGTAACCTATTATTGCGTCTCAGTCGGATCGTTAAATCGTAGGACTGTCCGCGGTTTAACGATTCATCGTTTAAACACCTGTAAAACGACGTCAGGAACCTCTGATTAAAATTTGAAAATACCGTCCGGCGATCCGATGTATTCCCTTTCAACCTGCTGGAATTCCCATCGCCATACCGATGGCCGGGAAATGCTGCGCGAAATCCGCGAACTCGGCTTCGCCTACGCCGAGTTGAGCCACGGCGTCCGCATCAGCCTCGTCCCCGGCATCCTCGACGCCGTGGACGCCGGCGAAATCAAAATTTCCAGCCTGCACAATTTTTGTCCCCTTCCCCTGGGAGTCAACCATGCCGCGCCGAATCTTTATGAATTTTCCGACGAACGCCCCCGCCAACGCGAGTTGGCCGTCAAGCACACTCTCAAAACCTTTGAATTTGCCGAACGCGTCAAGGCGCCGCTTGTCGTCCTCCATCTTGGCAGCATTGAAATGAAGGATTACACCGGCAAACTTTGCGATATGCTCGAACGCGGTGAAAAAGATTCCCCCAAATACGAAAAGCTGTGCGCCGAAGTTTCCAAAGCGCGCGAAGTCAAAAAGGAAAAGTTTTTTGGCTGGACCAAGGAAACGCTGCAAAAAATCCTGCCCGAAGCCGAAAAACGCGGCCTCAAACTCGGCTGCGAAAACCGGCAGGCCCTTGAAGAAATTCCCGTCGAAAGCGATTTCCAATTTCTTTTTCGTGAAATCCCCAGCCCGAACTTGTGTTACTGGCATGACTGCGGCCACGCACAAATCAAGGAGAACCTCGGCTTCATCCATCACGTGAACCATTTGGAATCGCTGCGGGACCGCCTCGCCGGGTTTCATATTCATGACGTGCAATTTCCCGCGCGCGACCACGCCGCGCCCGGCACGGGCACGATTGATTACGCCGCGCTCAAGCCGTTCGTCAAACCGGAGCATATCAAGGTATTCGAGTTAAGCCCCGCCCTCCCGCTTGAAGCCGTCAAATCCGGCATCGGGCATGTAAAAGCCATTTGGGGCATGGAATGAGCGACTAAAGTTCTTGCCGAATTGCCCGGGCATTTCAAAATTGGCGTTTCAATCGTCATGACAACCGCTGCATCGCGCGAAGTCGCCGCACAAATTGTCCGCCGCCTCCAGGCCGCGGGCTTTTCCGCCTTTTGGGTCGGCGGTTGTGTGCGCGACTTTCTGATCGGGCGCGAGCCGCAGGACTTTGACATCGCCACCGAGGCGCGCCCGGAACAGGTCGAGAAACTATTCCCCAAAACCATCGCTGTGGGACGCAAGTTCGGCGTCATCGTCGTGGTCGAAAGCAATCAGCACTTCCAGGTGGCCACCTATCGCTCCGAGGCGGATTACCAGGATGGCCGCCGTCCGGAAAAGGTGGTTTTCGCCAATGCGGAAGCCGACGCTTTGCGCCGCGATTTCACCGTTAACGGCCTCTTTTACGACCCCATCTCCCGTAAAATCCATGACTGGGTTGGCGGCGAGAAGGATTTGCGCGCCGGGATCATTCGCACCATTGGCGAACCGGCGGAACGGTTTGCCGAAGATCACTTGCGATTGCTGCGCGCCGTCCGTTTTGCCGCGCAATTAAATTTCGAAATCGAGCCGAAAACGTTCACTGCCGTCAAATCTCTCGCGCCCAAGATTAAAATCATCAGCGCGGAGCGGGTCCGCGAAGAACTTTTGAAGTTATTCCGGCCGCCGCACGCCGCGCGCGGACTCGTTCTGTTGCGCGACAGCGCTTTGCTGGAACACATCCTGCCGGAACTGGCCGCTACGATTTCTTGCGAGCAATCGCAGGACTATCATCCCGAAGGCAGTGTTTTTGAGCACATCAAATTGATGCTTGAGAAAATGCCGCCGGACGCCGGCGAACTGTTGCCGTGGACGGTTTTGCTGCACGACATCGCCAAGCCGGTAACAGCGGAGAAAGACGCGCAAACCGGCGCCATTCATTTCTACGGCCACGAAAAAATCGGCGCGACCATGGCCGGGGAAATTTTGGGGCGATTGCGGTTTCCCCGGAAACAAATCGAAGAAATCGTCGCCTGTGTGCGCCAGCACATGCAGTTCAAGGATGTGCGGCAGATGCGCAAGGCCACCTTGCGCCGGTTATTGCTGCGCGAAACCTTTCCGCTGGAATTGGAATTGCACAAGCTCGATTGCCTCGGCTCGCACGGCTCGCTGGAGCATTATGAATTTCTCCTGGAGCAAATGGAGGAACTGAAAAAAAAGCCGGCGATCCGGCCGCCCTTATTGACCGGAAGGGATTTAATCGCGCTGGGCATGAAACCCGGCCCGGCAATGGGAACATTGCTTGACGAAATCCGTGAAAAACAATTGGCCGAGGAATTGAAAACGCCGCGTCAGGCCAAAGTCTGGGCAAAAAAACAAATCAGTAAAAAATAGGATTTTCAAATGTTCCGCGAAACCGCCCAAGCCAAAATCGCCCGCGTCAAAAAAATCATTGCCGGCCTGGAAAAGGCCTATCCGGCCGCCCATTGTGAACTGGTTCACGCCAACCCGCTGGAGCTTCTGGTCGCCACGATTCTTTCGGCGCAATGCACCGATAAACGCGTCAACATTGTCACCGAACAATTATTCAAAAAATATCGTTCCGCGTCGGATTTCGCCGGCGCGCAAATTTCAGAGTTGGAAAACGACATTCGCACCACCGGCTTCTACAAAAACAAGGCGCGCAATATCAAATCCGCCTGCCGCGATATTATGCGCAAGCACGGCGGCGACGTTCCGCGGACGATGGAGGAACTCATCCAACTTGGCGGCGTCGGGCGCAAAACGGCCAATGTCGTTCTCGGTAATGCCTTCGGCATCAACGTCGGCGTGGTCGTGGACACGCATGTCGCGCGATTGTCCATTCGATTCGGCCTTACCAGGCATGCCGCTCCGGAAAAAATCGAGCAGGTTCTTATGTCGTTGGTACCGCGGGCAAAATGGGCCTTATTCAGCCATTTGCTCATCTGGCACGGACGTCGCCGTTGTTCCGCGCGCAAACCGGACTGCGCCAGGTGCGAGGTGCTGAAACTTTGTCCGCGCATCGGTGTCAAAGAGCCTCCGGCAAAATGAACTGGCTTTTTCTCAATTCCGGACCCGGCGAACCGGCGTTCAATATGGCGCTCGACGAAGCCTTGCTCGAGAATGCTTCGCGCCTCCGCGCGCCAATTTTGCGGTTTTATGGCTGGACCGAACCGGCGGCGACGTTCGGTTATTTCCAGAAATTTTCCGAGGTCGAGCGTGCCACGCATTTGCGTCCACTCATTCGCCGCCCGACCGGCGGCGGCATCGTGCCGCACGACACCGACTGGACTTACAGTTTCACCGCGCCGCCGCTCCATGAATGGTTTGAACTGAGAGCGGAGCAAAGCTACCGCCGCATCCACGAATGGATTCGCGCCGCGTTCGCCCGTTTAAAAATCGAAACCGAACTGGCTTCATCCTCGAAAAAAACGCTGCCCGGCCAATGTTTCGCCGGCTTCGAGAAATACGATTTGCTTTGGCATGGAAAAAAAATCGCCGGCGCGGCGCAGCGCCGAAACAAATTCGGCCTGCTGATTCAAGGCTCCGTTCAGCCGTCCCTCGTTTCCGTCTCCCGGATCGAGTGGGAAGAGGCGATGCGCGCCGCCGCGGAAGAGCAATTTGCAATCCCCTGGCAAAATTTCCGGCCGGACGCGAAAATTTTGGCGCGCACGGACGAATTGGCCCGGCAAAAATATTCGCGAAATTCATACAATCGGCGGCGATAGGAAGACTCTGGTTGCGGCTGATCATACCATCCCCATGCCGGCGGTAACACCGGACATCCCGTCATCACCGCCGCGAACGCCTGAAAAACCCACAGCACCCGGGCAACTTAATTGCTCAAGGAACGGTAACCGCCTGCCCAAAAATCTCGCCGCAATCTGTTCTTGTGATATTGTCCTTGTCAAATGGCGCGGCTGATTTTATTCGATATTGACGGCACACTCGTTCATACGGGCGGGGCCGGCAAACAGGCCTTTGCGCACACGCTGGCGGCGGCTTTTCAGGTGCTTGACGGCGTCGGAATGGTCAGCTTTGCCGGACGCACGGACGTCAGCCTCGTTCGGGAATTGTTCGGCATTTACGGCATCCCGGCCACGCCGGAAAATTTCCGGAAATTTTTCGACCACTACGTTTTTTGCCTCGATCATCTCATGCGGCGCGCGGATGGCGATGCCTGCCACGGCGTGCGGCATTTCCTCCGCGATTTGGTGGCACTTCCCGATCCGCCGATGCTCGGGTTGCTCACGGGCAACATCCGCCTTGGGGCGGAAATCAAATTGCGCCGCTATGGACTTTGGGAAACATTCGAGACCGGCGGCTTTGCCGATGATCATGAAGAACGGAACCAAATTGCCGCAGCCGCCTTCGCGCGCGGATGCCGTGTCCTTGGCAGGCATTTGCGGCCAGAGGACATTGTCGTGGTGGGCGACACACCATTTGACATCCGTTGCGGGCAATTTATCGGCGCCAAAATCCTGGCCGTGGCGACCGGCGGCGCAAGCCATGACGAGCTTAAGCGCCATTCGCCGGACTGGTTGGTGGAGGATTTGACGCAAATCAGCGTCAGGGAAGTCTGTTCGCGGTAGCAACCTTCAGTGGCAACAACACCCGCCGCCACAGGAATGGCCGCCGCCGTTTCCAACGCCGCGGGCCGGGGAACCGCCGCCGGAGGCGCCCGATGCGAAAGTGGAAAATTTCTTGGACAATTTTTTCGCCCCGCAATGCGGGCATTCGGAATTCTTCCAGTCAGTCGAACGCACCAGCAATTCACTGTCACGCCCGCACTTTTCGCAATGAAATTCGTAGATCGGCATGACGGAAAAATATTCCCATGCCGGAAAATTTCAAGCAATTTGGCGTCGCCCGCCCGGGAAGAAATCCGAAACATTCGCGCGTTGACGCCGCGGAACCCGCCGCAGCCTGCCGGTTTTCATGCAAAATTGAAAGCCCGCGAGGGCCGAACGAGCGGGCGCGCGTGTCGCCTTTTGCCTTTTCTTTCAATCGCCGCCAATTAAGCTGCCCGTCATGACACGTTTGCAACAGACGATTGACGATGCCGTGGCGACCCTTCGCGGATTGGCTGATCTGGAGAAGCCCTTCGCGCGCGCGGTGGAAATGGTTTCGGATTGTCTCCTTTCCGGCAAAAAATTGCTGATGTGCGGCAACGGCGGCAGCGCCTCGGATGCCACCCATCTGGCCACGGAATTCCTCTGCCGCTTCCAGAACGATCGCCGCTCCTATCCGGCCATTTCGCTCACCAACAACGGCGAATTGATCACCGCCATCGGCAACGATTATTCATTCGAGGAGGTGTTTGTGCGGCAGGTCCAGGGCCTCGCCGGGAAAGGCGACGTGCTCATCGCCTTCACCACCAGCGGCAAATCCAAAAATGTTTCGCGCGCGCTCGAAGAAGCCCGGCGCATGGGCGTTCAAAGTATTTGTTTCCTCGGGCGCGACGGCGGATTCACCAAGGGAATTGCGACGGTTGATTTGCTGGTCAAAGGCGGCAACACCGCGCGAATTCAGGAAGGGCAAAAATTACTCTACCACGTCCTCTGCGAAATGGTGGACGAGAGGCTGCCGCGAGGGAAATGAAGAAAAAGATTCTTCATTCTTCGTATGCCTTCAAAAATAGTCCGGTTCCTGTCCCGTCTTCCACTTGATATTGCAGCCAATGCTCGGCTTCTGATTTTGCGAGACTTCCTTGCCGGTCAACACGGCGTCCAGCGCGGCGCGCAAGTCCTTTCCCGACACCGGCAGCGCGTTGCCCGGGCGGCTGTCGTCAAATTGGCCTCGATAAACCAAGCGGTGCTCCGTGTCGAACAGGTAAAAATCCGGCGTGCAGGCGGCGCGATAGGCTTTGGCCACGGATTGCGATTCGTCGTAGAGATACGGAAAAACGTAGCCCGCCGCCCGCGCTTCCTCCTTCATTCTTTCCGGGCTGTCGTCGGGATAATTCGCGACATCATTCGAGCAGATGGCCGCCATTCCCACGCCGCGGGATTGGTAATCATGCCCCAATTTGGCGAGTCCAGAACGAATGTGCTTCACGAACGGACAATGATTGCAGATGAACATCACCAGCACGGGCTTGCCGCGAAAGTCCGAGAGTGAAACCATTTTCCCGCCGGTGTCCGGCAGTTTGAAGTCCGGCGCCGGCGTCCCGAGCGCCAACATGGTGGAGGGTGTCATCGCCATGGGTGAAAATGTAGCACAGTCGCTGCGCGGCACAAATTTTTTGAATGGAGCCAATCCGTGTCCGCTGCTACAAATGAGGTGTCATGGCCAAACAGATTGTCTATTTTGACCTGGAAACCTGCAAATCCGCCGATGAAGTGGGTGGATGGAACCACATCTCCAAGATGGGGATGAGCATCGGCGTCACCTTCAGCACGGCGAGCGGCGAATACAAAATCTATCACGAAAAAACCGTGAATGATCTGATCCGTGACCTCCAACGCGCCGACCTCGTCGTTGGCTTCAACAATTTGCGGTTCGACTACGAAGTGTTGCACGGCTACACCTCGTTCGACCTCACCCAATTGCCCACGCTCGACCTGATGGTGGACCTGCAAAACCGGTTGAATCACCGGCTCTCGCTCGATTCCATCGCCACCGCAACCTTCGGCGTCGAAAAAACAGCGGAAGGATTGCAGGCCATCCGCTGGTTCAAGGACGGAAGATTTCTCGAGATTGCCGAGTATTGCTGTTACGACGTGAAATTGACGAAGCTGGTCCACGAGCACGGCTGCCGTCACCGCCAAATCCATTACGCCAACCGTTTCGGCAAAAAAATGACCGTTGCGGTGGACTGGTGAGATAGTGCCGCATCGGGCCGGTTCCAACTACGGTTCGCAACTCAAGTGCTTGCCGGGATACGCAAGTCTCATCACCAAGGGCGCTCCCCGAATCGAGTACGGGCGGAAGGAGGTTATTTCACCGAATCGAGCTTCACATTCAACACCTGGTGCATGAGCATCTTCATCGTCTGGCGGGTCGTTTGCCCGCCCATCGGAATGGGAATCGCCAGGGACATCGTCAGGTCTTGAATCGCATCCGAATCAATGACCGTGCCCAGTTCCGGGTCAAACCAGGACACCCCCGACGTGGTGCCGTCCTGAATCGTCATGGACATGCCGGATGGGTTGGGATGCTCACTGGGTTTGCCCTTGAACGTGCCGTCAAACTCCAGGCGCGCGCACAGGCGGGGGCCGTGTCTTTCCCATTGGACAAAGGTCACATTATCGCTGACGGTGAGGCTGCCCATCTCGCCCAAGTCCGTCTGCACCTGCACCGGCCATTGATCACCGGGCTGCACAGGCTGCGGGGGCAGATACTCGCTTGCACCAATCATTTGCTGCAAATTGCCCTTGTTGAACATGTTCTGGATGCCGGAATTGTTCATCGCCGGACCGCCAGCCGCCAGCCGGTTCATCAGCGTATCCACGCCTTCAATCCGGTCAATGCCATTGGTGGCGTTGAGAAAAAAATCGAGCTTCACGCCGATTACGTTTCCCAGGCCCTTGGCGATGGCCGCCGCCTGCCGGTTCTTCGGCGCGTCCCCCTTGGCTGCCGAGTCGTAAGTGAAGTTGGTCCTGCCTGCCTGGATTGAGTCCATCCTGAGGCTCAGAAATTCCAGTTCCACCTTGGAGCCGCTGTCCGCTTTTGACACCGTGAGTCCGTATTTCTCTCCAAGTATGATGTCCTGCTTCACCGGCTCGGGCTGGTTGGGGACGTTGATCTCCAGGTTCATCTTCATGTCAATATGTTTGACGATCCGTTCGCCGTCGGTCCATTTCTGAACGAGTTGCTCCGGCCCGGTCGGAGGGGTCTTTTCCGTGGAGGGCTGGCTCAATTTGCCGGCCTTGTTGCAGCCGGCGAGCACCAGACTTGAAGTGAGTGCCGAAACAACTAGAAATGTACTTCGATTCATCGGTTTTAACCGGGACTTCCCATTTGATTTGATGTTCATTGATATTTCCTATCTGGTTAATTGCCCGCCACCAGTGTTGGCCGCTTTCGTGATTCTCTTCCTGATCCACAGGTTTGCAACAATTTTTTTCAGTCCGATCCGACCTTGCGGAAATGCTCTCTCATCAGCAACCATAAAATGGATAAGCCAAGCCAAGTCATAACTTCATAGCTGAAATATCCAAACCACACCGGATAAGATCCAAGGCGAAACCGCGACCAAGACAGCGAAGCGCACCCACCATTTGTATGGTCGTCCAATTCGCCAGTAAGAAAACAAGAGGATGGCTCCTAGAACGAGCAGCGGGAGATAAGCGACCAGTGACGAGCGATAAACAACGGGGAATCGGCAAGCGGAGACCGCAAATAAACGACCTTATCGCGGCCTCTGCTGGCGGCACTGACCGCAATTTTTGATTCAGTTTTTCACCAACTCCATCCGTGGGATTGCCGCCCGTGAATTTGCCAACACGAAGATTTTGTATTCTCCCCAAAAGCCGTTGCGAATGAAGCACCGCCGCCAGTATAGGTCATTATATCCACAAACATATACACACGGAAACAAAACCTTCAGAAAGTGGTGCCAGAGGAGGGAATTGAACCCCCGACCAAAGGCTTATGAGTCCTCTGCTCTACCGCTGAGCTACTCTGGCAAACCCGCCATCCGGCGCAGGAAGGCATCCGCCGACTGGTCAGGTTTCATTGTAGCCGATGCTGTGGGCGCCCGGCAAGTTTTGAAATCGCGGGTTCATGGCGCTGATGGCCTCACAAGGGGCGCGAAGGAAGCAAAGGATTTGGTGAGGAGGGGACGGCGTTCCAGTGTCGCCCAGGCAAGATGCACGCAAACACGGGGACTATGCCCCAAAGGGCAGTTGTCAGATTTGCCGCATGCCAGCGAAGTTGAAATCGAACCATGAGCATCGCCAGTCAAAACGCCCGGCAAAAGTTTCCATTTCCCTACGATGATGTATTTGACGGCGTGGTGGCGACGATTCCAGACAGTGGATTCCGGCTTAAGTCGCAAGACCGACTGATTGGCCGTGTCACCGCAAGCGCGGGCACGTCATTTTTTTCGCGCGGAGAAAATGTCACGATTATCGTTGAGAAGATTGACAAAGGGAACACGGTGGTTGGCATCGAGTCCGCATTGAAGGTTGGGATGAATGTGGCGGACGCCAGGAATTTTGACAGGTTGATTGAGTCACTGAGTTCGTATTTGTGGGCGAAGACGCAGAGTCCAGCACCTGCGGAAGCGGTTGCAAAGCCAGTGCCACGGCCACAGGCACACGCACCGAAAGGGGCTGCGGCCGAGTTGAGCATCCCATGCCCGGTTTGCGGGCGGCAGCTCAGAGTTTCGGCGTTGAAGCAAGGTGAGAATTGGTGTCCATATTGTTTTGAAAAGTTTATGGCAGAATGACCGGTGGCCCGCCGCGCCCATCCCCCCCCGGCCTGCGAGCGCCAGCCTGAGGGCTTGAGGAAGGAGAATTGGTCCACGCAAAGCGGGCGGAAGGCGTTTAACCCGGTTATTTCACAAGCAATCCTGTAGCGCGGACTTCCAAGTCTTCTGTAGCGCGGGTTTCCCAACCCGCAAACGACGCGCAGGTTTGACGCCCTGCCGATTTGGAAATCGGCGACCCGTCCTCCGTAGCTGTACTGCGGAGGGCGGATACGGCAGGTTTGGAAACCTGGGCCACAACGACTTGCATGCGTCCCCCAAAAGCGGCTATGAAATATCCGGGTTAATGGTAATGCGAGGAAGTTGCGCCGTTGGACGCGGCGCGGACGGCGGATCCGCCTTCGTTAAAACTTCGGCGCGACAGGGCGCGCCGTCCCTACGAGGATTGGACTCGATTTCCCAGTCGTATAAACTGCATGACTTCAAAATCAGGCCGGCAAATACGTGTCGAACAGGCTCCGTACCTGGAGTTGATTGACCAGGTCTTCCTTGCTCATCGGCGTTTTGAGCTGCAATAAAATCTTCCGCGGTTCGTGCGGCATCAGGTGCATGAAATTGTCGCTGTATCCGGCATCGGCATTTTTCAACCCGAGCCAGACCCATAGCGCGGGATTTTGGGCGGTGACCGTGACGAGAAAGCCCTTCGAGGTCTCAGCGACGTGCGCAGCGAGGGCGGGATCGGCCAGCTTGTATTCTTTCGGCAACCCGAACAAAACCAGGTTTTCCGAAACGGTTTTGCTCCCGCTTTCCAATTTCAACCAGGTCATAAAGCCGCTGGCCCCGAATTTATTGATCTGGTCCTGAAGGTCCAACGTCTTGACCTTTTCACTTTTGCGGGACGGAATCTCCAGATGAAGCGAATCGTGCGCCAATTCCCTGCCGGTCAGGTCCGTCAGCTTCCACGAAAGTTTTCCATGATGCGGCTCCAGGAGATCGCTGGTCACAAACAGATCAATGGTTCCATCTTTCGTGTTTTCCAATCCCGAAACCAGGATGGGCGAATAAAATTTCCGGGCGAGATAATGCAAGGCTTTCCAACGGCCGAAATAGTCCACGGAAGACCAGCTCATGCCGGGCCAGATGTCGTTGTATTGCCAGAAAACGCAGCCCATGGACCGGGGCATGGTCTGCCGCCAGTATTCCGCGCCGATTTTAATGCCGTAGCCCTGCAAAATCTGGCTCAACCACAGCGTTGTTTCGAAATCCTTTGGCGGATTGAAATAATGGTTCATCATGTCCAGCATCACCTGGTTGCCTTCAACATCTCCCAGGCCGGACCGTTGATGCCAGATCATTACCGGCGTCAGGACCGAAGCGCGGTCTTTCTCGTTTGTAAAGGCGAGGACGGTTTTCAATTCCGGGAACGATTGATAACCGAATTCGCTCATGAAGCCGGTCAGCGTGCGATAGGCATCGAACGTTTTTGGACCATGCCATACCTCCCAATAGTGCGTATCGCCGCAATCCGGGCTGCCGGAGACATAATTGGCCTGGGGCGCAAAGGCCGCCACTTGTTGGGCAATCAACTCTTTGAATAGTTTGTCATAATCCGCCCGGCCCATGCTTTTGGGCGACCATTGGTCCTTAGTCATCAAGCTGATTTCATTGTTGCCGCACCAGACGGCGATGCAGGGATGATGGCGCAGGCGCTGCACATTATCGCGGGCTTCGAGCCGGACATTGTCCATGAATTGATCGTCAAACGCCGGATAAGTCGAGCAGGCGAATTTGAAATCCAGCCAGATGCAAATGCCCAATTCGTCGCAGGCGTCGAACAGCGCATCGTCTTCGTAATAACCGCCGCCCCAAAAACGCAACGTGTTCATGTTGACGGCCGCCGCGTCGGCAACGTATCGCCGCAAAATTTCCGGCGTCACGCGACTGGTGAACGAATCGCACGGAATCCAATTGCCGCCCTTGCTGAAATAGGGGAGTCCATTGGCCACAAAATGCAGGGGGCTGCCGCCCTGCGGCAACACCATCTTGAGTTCACGCAGACCGATG
>DATJSQ010000316.1:0-8780 GCA_035503995.1 Verrucomicrobiia bacterium
CGACCATTTTCATCAGCAACGCGGGCAGCCGTGGGACCGGGGCCTGCACGCGCAGTTGCTCAACAAACTGGCCGACGATGGCGCCGCGCTGGTGGCGATTGACTCCCTTTTCGACCGACGGCGCGATCCCGCCAGCGACCAGGCCCTGGCCGACGCCATGCGGCGGCAGCGGCATCTGGTGTTGATGGCGGGGCAAGCGCAGGTGACGTCCCCGGAGATGGCCGGGGCGGAGCCGGTGAAGCCCGCAGAATTGTTTCTGAAGGCGGCCGGAAACCATTGGGGCGTGGCGTGGCTGGATCCGGACCATGATTCCATCGTCCGAAAGCATTGGCCGTTTCCGTCGCCGGCGGGGCCGTTTCCAAGTTTGCCCTGGGCGGCGGCGGAGCTGATGGGAACGAAGTTGAGCGACCTGCCGGAGGAGCGATGGGTGCGCTATTACGGCCAGAACGGCGACTGGATCCGGATGAGCTACCAGTTCGCGCTGGGGCAGCCGAAAGGTTATTTCCACAACAAAATGGTTTTCATCGGCACCGCGCCGCCGACGTCCCTGTTCGAGGCCTCGCCGGACCAATTCAAGACGCCTTATTGGCGCTGGACCAATGACGCGACTGGCGGCGTGGAAATCATGCTGGCGTCATTTTTGAATTTGTTGAACGGCGACTGGCTGCGCCGGCCGCCGCCGTGGCTGGAGTTTTCGATATTGACGTTAACGGGGATTCTGGTCGGCGGATTGTGCCGGATGAAACTTTTGACGGCGGGGATTCTGGCCGCCGCGATAGCCATCGGCGTTTCCGTCATTGCCATTGTGACGAGCTATTTCACGAATTATTGGTTTCCGTGGCTGGTGATAGCCGGGGGGCAGGTCCCGGTGGCATTCGCGTGGGCGGTGGCGGCGAAAATCCGCGTGCCGGGAATTTCCGCCGAGGTCGTTGAAAGACTGCCGAAGACGCCGGGCTATAAATTGTTCAAGCCGCCGATTGGCCAGGGCGCGTATGGAAAGGTCTGGCTGGCGCGGGCCAACGGCGAATGGAAGGCGTTGAAGGCCGTATATCTGAAAAAGTTTGAGGGCCACGCCGCCCCTTATGACCGCGAATTCAACGGCATCAGCCGCTACCGGCCGATTTCCGACCAGCATCCCGGGCTGTTGCGCGTGGATTTTGTCAGCGAAAAGCTGGACGGTTACTTTTATTACGCCATGGAACTGGCCGACTCGATCGAGCCGGATTGGCAGCGCGCGCCCGAAAGATACCAGCCGCGCGACCTGGCCAACGAGCGGAAGCGGTGGCCGAATGGACGGGTGCCCCTGCCGGAATGCGCGCGCATCGGGATTGCCCTGACCGACGCGCTCGAATTCCTGCATCAACGGGGACTGACGCATCGCGACATCAAACCGCAGAACGTTATTTTCGTGGATGGGCGGCCCAAATTGGCGGACCCCGGTCTGGTGGCTGAAATCCGTCCGCCGGATGACATCAAGACGTTTATCGGCACGCCCGGCTACATGCCCCCGCCGCCGGAACTGCCCGGGACAACGGCCGCCGACATTTATGCGGCTGGCGTGCTGCTCTACGTGATCAGCACCGGGCGGGGCGCGAGCGCATTTCCCGAAATTGCGACGACGCTCGTTGGGCCGGGAATCGCGGCGGACTTTTTCCAATTGAACGCCATCATCCTCAAGGCGTGCCAGCCAAATCCGGCAGACCGATACGCATCGGCAGCGGAAATGCGCGAGGCGTTGAGAAAATTGGGGGGCGGTGCCACCGCCGGCTCATAAGCGTTGGGAAGCAAGCCAAAGGCAAGGGCCCAACCACTTTGGGCAGGTTTGGGGCCGGCGTATTTTGCTTTTTGATGCACGGCAACTGTCTATTCTGCATATAGAAAATAGTGATGAACCATTTCACGATCAATCCCGCCACCGAAACGGATGTTCCCATCCTGCTGGCAATGATCCGCGAGCTGGCGGAGTTTGAGCGGCTGGCGCATGAATTGGAAATCACCGGCGATTTGTTGCGCGCCGCGCTGTTTGGAGAACGGCCGGTTGCCGGGGCGCTCCTGGCGCGCATGGACGGGCAACCGGCGGGTTACGCGGTTTATTACCGGACGTTTTCGACGTTCGTCGGCCGGCCCGGAATTTTTCTTGAGGATCTTTATGTGCGCCCCCCTTTTCGCAAATGCGGTATTGGGCGCGCCTTGCTGGAAGCGGTGGCGAAAATTGGAATCGAAATGGGCGGCGGGCGCTACGAGTGGATGGCGTTGCGCTGGAACGAAAACGCGGTCCGCTTCTATCGCAACATCGGCGCGAAGGTAATGGACGAATGGGTGTTGCTGAGGATGACCCGTCAGGAGGCGGGCATCCTCGCTAAAGCACGGTGTTAATGAGAATATTCAAAAACTGATTTGCGCCCGAGTGAGGGAACCTGCCGTTCGAGGCTTGCCTGGATTCCGGATGCAGGTTAGGCTCAGGGGCTGTCAGAAATTGATGTCTTAAAAATGCCAACACGTCACGACAATTTTCTCGAGCAGGCGGTCCGATTGTGCCTGATAGGGGCCCTTTTTCTGGCCGTAGTTTTTCTGGCTCCCGATGCGGGCCAGGCCGACCACCAATCATTTTTCGCGGTGGCCCATCATTGCACCTGGAGCCGTTTATGGGAGTGGGCCGCCGCATGGTGCAGTATGAAAATCATCCTCTTGAGCATGGGGGTCATGGTGATCCTGGATGCGCTGGCCCATTTGTTCATTCGCAGCCAAAACCATATCGCGGAACTGATGACCCTCACCCTGGCAATTTTTCCCGCGCTCTTGCTTTTAATCGGGCTTTACGATCTGGTCAAAGCGGTCCTTTGATTCAGCAACTCAGGCGGTGGGCAGGCGGTCTTTGGCTTCAAGCTTTTGCCAAAGCAAGCCATAGAGGGCGATAAATATGAAGCACACCAGTGGCACCGCGAAGCCGGCGCGCATCGAATGCAAGTCGGCGATGTGGCCCATGAACGGCGCCGCGATCGCCCCGCCCACAATGGACATGACAATGAGCGACGAGCCGAGTTTGGTGAAATCGCCCAATCCACGAATCCCCAGCGCAAAAATCGTCGGATACATGACGGACATGAAGAAAAACGTGCCGAACATCGCATAAAGACCCGGTTTGCCGCCGCCCAAGCAGACCGCCGCCAACGCCACGTTGACACCCGCGTAGGTTGCCAGCACGAGTTGCGGTTTGAACTGGCTTATGACGACGCTGCCGCAGAGGCGCCCTGTCGCGAAGAGAACGAACCCAATCCCACCGAGCCAGCCAGAGGCCTCCATGGGCGTCACGCCCGGATCGTTTTCGATGACGTAATTGACGCAGAAACTGAAAATACCGGTCTGGGCCGCGACGTAAAGGAATTGAGCGCCAATTGCCAGCGTAAAATGTTTACGCCTGAACAAATCCCAATTTTTGGAGACCAACAGGAACGAGGCGGCGTAGGCGGCCACCAGCAAAAAGTATTTCACCGGCTGGAGCAGGGCGGGACCCAAATTCAGCAAGGTCCAGATCAAACCAAGAATCGGAGAAATAAAGAAATACAAAACTCCAAAAACAACCATCAGCGTGATGCCGATGATCCCCAGTTGGCCGGCCGAAGGTTTTAGGCGGTTTTTTTGTTCGGCGGACCTGCGGCTTTCATCCTCGGCGTGCAAATCCGGCACCTTGGACACGATAAAGCAGACGAAGAGGATGGCGGCTAAAATGCCGATGCCCAGGTACGGCATGGCCAGACCGGCATTGGCATTCGTGCCATTGCCCCCGCCAAAGACGAAACTTCTGCCGATGATTGGACCCAAAATCCAGCCCACCCCGTTAAGCGTTTGAGCGATATTGATGCGCGTCGCGCCACTTTCCGGTGGGCCGAGGACTGTCGTGTATGGATTGGCAATGGTTTCCAGGCAGGTCATGCCCGCCGCGATGACGAACAGGCCCAGCAGAAATGCCCAGTATTCACCGATGCTGACCGCGCGAATAAACCAGAACGCGCCGCCGGCGATCAACGTCAGGCCAATGAGGATGCCGCCTTTGTATCCAAATTTTCTCGCCATCAAGCCGGCGGGAATCGCCATCAGGAAGTAACCCAGATAATTGGCGAACTGCACGAGGCCCGACTGTTGCTTGTTGATGTGCAGCGAGTCCTGAAAATGTTTGTTCAGAATATCTATCATTCCGTTGCAAAAGCCCCACAGCAGAAATAGCGTCGTCACCAGAATGAATGTTGCCAGCATGTTGCGCCCATCGGGCAGCCGGAACAGGCTGACTTTGCCCTGGGAGGACGCTTGGATCGAGGTCGTGCTGAGGTTGTCTGAGGTTATCATGGTTTTGTTATTTCACTTTGTTTTCTGCGTTTCCTTGGCGTTAGAATTCTTTTGCATTCCATTTCTGTATTCTGCTTCCCCCTGTCACCCATACAACGGCCCGAAATTCGCGCAGGCGCGAAAATCCGCACCCTCACGGTCCGCGGTGCCAAAAGCATTCCAGGCGCTGGGACGAAAGAGGTTGTCGTCGGGAACGTTATGCATATAAACCGGAATCCGCAACATTGCCGCAAGCGTGATGAGATCGGCGCCCACGTGGCCGCAGCTCAGAGAACAATGATTGGCGCCCCAATTGTTCATGACCGTATAGACGTCGCGAAAAGCGCCGGTGGCGGTGGCACGCGGCACGAACCACGTCGTGGGCCACGTGGGATTGGTGCGTTCATCCAGTGTGGCATGAACTTTTTCGGGCAGGTCAATGGTTTCGCCTTCGGCGATTTGCAGGGCGGGGCCGAGGCCATTGACGAGATTCAGCCGGCAGATCGTCGCCGGCATCCCGCCGCGGGTGCGGAAGCGGGTGGACCAACCGCCGCCCGGGAAATACTCGGTAATGGACGGATGCCACGTGGTGGCGGCGAGGCATTTTTCAATCTCAGCCTCGCTGATTTCCCAGAAAGGCTTCATGGCGGGTTTCCCGCCGATGGTTTGTTCACCGGTGCCGTCAAGCGCCGCCGGGCCGGAATTGATGAGATGCAGAAAACCGCCGGCCGCCGACCCGGTCAATTTATGGCCGGTGACGCGCTTGACCGCGGCGGCGCTCCAATAAGTCCGCACGTCGGCAAAAACCTGGGCGGTGTTGGTGAGCAGATACCCGAACAGCATGCAGGCGCCATTCAACGAATCGTTTTCGGTGGCGACAATATATGGCGCGCGCGCGCCGTTCCAATCGAAAGAGGTGTTGAGGATGGCTTCCATGAAATCGCCATTTGGAAAATGATCGGTCCACTGGCGCTGGCCCTGAAAGCCCGCGGCAATGGCATGGTGTCCGAGCGATTCCTCGCCGAAGCCCTTTCGGGCCAGTCGGGGATTGCCGCGCATGAGGTCGCGCGCGATGAGCGCCATTTTCACGGAAATTTCCCATTCGTGGTCCAATTGCGCCCGCAGGCGGGCGGTTTTGGGAGTGTTGTAATCCTTTCCTTCTTTGCAGTTGGCTTTCACCCATTGGATGGCATTGTCATATTCCGCGCGATCAAAAATCTGGCGTTCGATGCGCCGGATAAACTCGGTCATGTCCACGGATTCAACCCTCATGCCCAGGTAATTTTCAAAAAATTCCGGATTCACAATGGAACCGGCGATGCCCATCGAAGTGCCGCCCATGGCCAGATACGATTTGCCGCGCATGATGGCAACGGCGAGGCCGGCCCGGCAAAAGCGCAGGATTTTTTCCCGGACATCTTCGGGAATGGTTTTATCGCCGCCGTCCTGGACATCGCGTCCGTAAATTCCAAAGGCCGGGCGGCCCTTTTGCGCATGGCCGGCGAGCACGGCGGCGAGATAAACCGCGCCGGGACGCTCGGTGCCGTTGAATCCCCAAACCGCCTTGGGAATGGCCGCGTCCATGTCCATGGTCTCGCTTCCGTAACACCAACAGGGCGTGACCGTGAGGGAGACGCCCACGCCCTCGCGCGCAAATTTCTCCGCGCAGGCGGCGGCCTCGGCGACCCCGCCAATACAGGTGTCGGCAATGACACAATCCACCGTTTTGCCGTTGGGGTAGCGCAATTCGTCTTTGATAAGCCGGGCGAGGGAATGCGCAAGACCCATGGTTTGTGATTCCAGCGACTCGCGCACGCCGCCCAGGCGTCCGTCAATGGCGGGACGAATTCCGATTTTTGGACATTTTTTGAACAGTGGATTTTCCATAATAAATATTTTGTGGTCCGGCAACGGCGATGGCCATAGAACAAACGTTCAGGGAGGGAAACCCCACGGCATCATCCAAGTCATGCCCATCGGGATACTACGATTTCGTGTGGATGAAAAGTAAAAAGGTGATACGACATTTGTCCTATGGCGTTGAATGCAAGAGTATTTTACATGCAATTTTCGAGGCGGCCGATTGAGTTTCGACGCAAAAACGGTTACGTTAGTCGGACACATGAGTTGCAGGCAAAAATCTTATGCTAAAAGGCCACCCTCTTCTTTGCCGCTTCCCTCCATGCATTCGGGTCCGCGAATTCAATTTCATCCATGAAGACCTCTGTGCTCAATTTCCGCGCTGGAATCGCATCGGTGATGCTGCTGGCGGTGTTTTGCGAGTCGAGTTGGGGACAGGTCCTCTATACGAATTACACCTTTGACACTCCCGCGTCCGCTGATCCTCCGGCGTGGGCAGCGTGGCCTGACGGCGTTTTCCAATATGTCACCAATGGATGGAGCTCCAGCGATGTGAGCAACAGTCCAACTTCCGGTTCACTGGAAATTACGAGCGCCTTTTCCGGGGCAAGCCAACAGAGTGTGGTCTGGAATGGAGATAATGGCGGTTACAACCCGCCGCTGAATGGCGCGCTCATCACCAATTTTTCCTGTTATATCCGTTTCGCCCCGGGTTCTCCGACCAATGCTTCGACGGATTCGTATGGCTCTCTTGCCTTTTATCTGGTGACGGCTGCCAATGATTCTTCCACGGTGCAAATCGGCACTTATTATCATCCATTGGCCGGCGACACCAATTGGGTGCTGTATTCAATTCCAGTCAGTGTGAGCGCGAACATTTACGCCCTGCAGGTCCAATTGGAGACGTATGGCAACGCGTTGACGGGAACTTCAAAAATGTACCTGGATGATGTGGAGTTGACTGGAGAGGGAGTGCCGGAACCGATCAATGGCGCCTCCCTGGTTGATTGGAACAATGTGCATCAACGCATTGACGGTTTCGGCGCATCGTCTGCGTGGGAATCCAGTCTTTCAACGGCGGAAGGCGAACTGCTTTTTTCCACGAACAACAACATCAGTTATGATTCCGGCACGTATAATGGCGTGGGCCTTTCCTTGTTGCGCAACCACATCGTCTATGCCAACTCGACTTCCGCGAGCGCCGTTCCCACCACCTCAGAAACCTCCATTATGCAAATGGCCCAGTCGTATGGGGCGCGGGTTTGGAGCACGCCCTGGACACCGCCCGTCGGCTTCAAGAACACGAACGATATTTATGACTCCGACGCGATCACCAATCCCGTTGACGGTGGCAGCTACCTCGGAAGCGGAAATAACATCACGAATATCAATTATGCCAGCCAACTGGCGAATTATGTCGTGAGCATGAAAAACGACGGGATTAACTTATACGCCATTTCGGTTCAAAATGAACCGGACGCGAGCGTAAATACCTACGAGGCCTGCCAATGGACCGGTTCCCAAATTCACGATTTTGCCACCAATCTTTATGCCGCGCTTGCGGCCAATGGCGTCGGCTCCACAAAAATTATAATTCCGGAAAGCCAGGACTGGTCCGGTGACACGGCGCTTTACACGCCAACTTTGAGCGACCCAAATGCGGCGGCGGATGTCAGTATCATCGCCAACCATGACTACGTGGCCGACAATAGCGTCGGCGATCAAACAACCCCGGCAGCCCTCGCTGTTTCGGGGAAGGCCTTGTGGGAAACCGAAGTGGCGCTGCTCTCCGGCAGCGACAGCAGCATCGAAAACGGTGTCTATTATGCCCAGAGGATTTATCTCTACATGACCCAGGCGCAAGCCAATGCCTATCATTATTGGTGGCTCGTTGCTGATGGCTCCGACAATGAGGGACTGTTGGATACCAGTGCCAACCCCACCAAACGCCTGTTTGCGTTTGGCCAATACAGCCGGTTTGTGCGCCCGAATTTCCACCGCATTGACGCCACTTCCTCGCAGCCGTCGGCCTTGATTAGCGCCTACAAGGATTCCACATCGCCGGCTTTTGCGATTGTCGTGGTCAACACGAACGCGTTGACCGACGTGATTGAGGCGTTCAGCCTCACGAATTTTACCGCTGCCTCAGTGACGCCGTGGGTCACCTCCGCCTCGCTTTCGCTGGCTCCGCAAACGGCGGTAACGGTCACCAACGCCTCGTTCACTTACGATGTGCCCGCTATGAGCATCGTTACGTTTGTGGGACAAGGCATCACGAGTGCGCCGCCGGTTTTCGCATCGGTGCCGAATCAAACGGTCAATGTGGATGTGACCGTGCGGGTGACCAATTCCGCCACGGCTTCAGATGTGCCGCCGTATTCATTGACGTATAGTCCGGCCAGTGCGTTGCCCGCGAATGCAACGCTCAATTCCACGAATGGGGTCTTCATCTGGCGTCCCACAGTTGGCCAGGCGAAGACCACCAACGTCATCGCGGTCGAGGCCACGGACGATGATCCGGCGAATTTAAGCGCCACCAATACCTTCAGCGTGATATTTTATGAAGTGAGTATTGTTGTGATTTTGTGTGCTGTGTA
>DATJSQ010000317.1:0-4542 GCA_035503995.1 Verrucomicrobiia bacterium
ATCGGGGCGAGCTTGCAGGAGGACGAATCGGAGATTCTCGAAACCGATGACGCCAGAATGATTGAGGAAACGCTGGACGCCAAGGTGACGAAGTACGCGTTGGCATGGAAGTTCGGGCCGGATGCGCCGCGACTGGCTTACATCAAACTGCGCACCACGCCGCGACGCGACCTGCAATCCGACATCGCCGTGGACACCTTCCTGAGCGGTTTCACCGACAAGAACGGCCGTGGATTGCTGGGCGTGCAAACCACGCTGGAACGCTATGCGCGTCCATTGCCCGGACCGGAGGAGGACACACTGAAAGGCGGAGCGGGCGGCACGAAGGTTGGAGCTGATGAGCGTAAATTTGTTGATTTGTCGCCCGGCAACGACGCCATTCGAGCCACGTAAAATAGATGTGATTTTGAGGGATTGCGGGACAGGTCGGCAAAGCCGCACTGCGCCCTTTGCGTGGGATTGAATTGCATTGTTCAGCAAGGGTTCGATTTTTCGCTTCAAGTCAGAGACTCATTACCTCGTCTCCTACGGTTGAGGTTAAACGCCGGCGCAGCCGCGATTGCATCGGGACAACGCCGGGCTGAAGGATTCGAATTCCGTTGGGATTCACAGGCGCCTCTTTCTCGCTTTAACATTTGCCTTTTTTTCATTTTAATGGAGGCATGATTACGCGTTATTCCCGGCCCGAAATGCGGGCGATCTGGCAGGACGAGAATAAACTCCGCATCTGGCTGCAAATCGAGTTGCTCGCCGGCGAGGCGCTCGTCAAGGAAGGCATCGTTCCGGCCAATGATTTCGCCAAAATCAAAGCCGGCGCGGAAAAATGTTTCGCCGATTTGAAAGGTCTCGTTGAACGCCAGAAGGAATTGGAAAAAACACTCAACCACGACGTCATCGGATTCACCACGGCGGTCGCCGAACAAATCGGGGATGACGCCTCGCGCTGGCTGCATTTTGGCCTCACCAGCAGCGACGTGGGGGACACGTGTTATGCCGTGCAAATGGCGGAGGCGGCGGAAATTTTGATCGCCGATGTTGGGACGCTCCGCAAATCCATCGCGAAACGCGCCAGGGAATTTCAGTTCACGCCCTGTATTGGGCGCAGCCACGGGATCCACGCGGAGCCGACGACGTTTGGGCTGAAGCTGGCGTTGATGCACGATGAATTTGGCCGCGCCTTGGAACGGCTCGAACGCGCCCGCGCCGTGGCGGGCGTCGGGAAAATTTCCGGGGCGGTGGGCACGAGCGCGCATTTGTCGCCGCGGGTCGAGGAATATGTGTGCAAGAAATTGGGACTGCGGCCGGCGCCCATCGCCACGCAAGTCGTCCAGCGCGACATCCACGCGGAATATCAAATCGTTCTGGCGCTGGTGGGCGCGAGCATCGAGCGGTGGGCGGTGGAGTTCCGGCATTTGCAACGGACGGAGGTGTTGGAAGCGGAGGAGCCGTTCACCAAAGGCCAGAAAGGCTCGAGCGCCATGCCGCATAAGCGCAATCCGATCACCTGGGAGCGGTTGACGGGCCTCGCGCGCGTGCTGCGCGGCAACGCGATGGCCGCCCTGGAGAACGTGGCGCTCTGGCACGAGCGCGATATCTCGCATTCCTCGGTGGAGCGGATCATTTTTCCGGATTCCTGCACGCTGCTCGATTACATGTTGGGCCTGCTCATTCGATTGATGGACGGGCTGCAGGTGTATCCCGAAAACATGAGGCGGAATCTGGCGATGAGCCTGGGGATGTGGAATTCGCAGACGGTGCTGCTGGCGCTCATCAAAAAGGGACTGACGCGGGAGGCGGCTTACAAACTGGTGCAGGACGCGGCGATGAAAACGTGGGAGATGAAACATGCCGGACGTGATGACGCGGATTTCATCGTCCAATTGAAAGGCACGCCGGAGATCGCGAAACATTTCGCCAAAGGCGAACTGGACAAACTGTGCTCGTTGGATTTTCATTTCAAGGAAGTGAAAAACCGGTTCAAGAAATTGGGACTGTGAGCGATGGCCTTCCGCATTCATGACAGTGTGGTACGCGGCGAGATTGACAATCGCGTGAAGGGAGTGGTGCGCGGCAAAATCTGGATCCACGGGCGCAAGGAACCGGTCGTCCTCGAACTCAAGGGGAACGCCTGGCCCGACTTGGCGGGTTGTCTGCTGAAATTCACGAATCCGTCCAAACCCGATCCGCATCCGCATCTGGAGACGCTGAATCCGATTCAGGAAGGGCAGATCGGCGACATCACGGCGTCGCGCAAAGTCCGGGTATTCGATATTCCGTTCGAGGACGCGTACGCGATGCGCAAGCGGGGCGAGAAACCGCCGGAGCACATGGCCAATTCGCTTTACCTGGAATGGTTCAGCCAGCAAAACGGACGGGTGGTGATTGAAAGCGCGGAGTATCAACTCGAGATTTCCGAGCCGGAATGGCGGCTGACGGCTGAAGAAAATGAGGAACGGGCGCGGCAGGCGGACGAGGGCATGAGTTGGTTCATGCGAAAAATTTCCGAAGCCATTGAGGAGCAGGAGCGGGGGCGAAAGGACCCGGAAGCCGAGTGGGACGAATATGATTACGAGAAGTTCATGAAAGAATGCGACGCGCGAACGGACCAATACATGGAGTTGCTCGAAAAATACGGGGACTCCGCCGAGGGTGAGGACAAGATCGCCGAAGAAATGGGGTGGGTGGAGGAAATGCCACCGGAGGAGGAGGCGGAGGCGGAGAGGCGCATTGAGGAAATGAACCGCGCGCGCGAAGAAGCCCTCAACGGGCCGTCGCCCGGCCCCGAACCGCACCGCGAAGGCATTGACTGGATCCGGACGGCGGAGGGTGACATCCGGCATCCATTGCAGCACCGGTGTTTTGAGAGCGCCATGAAGTTTTGCGATGAATGCGAGGCGCCGGGCCTGGACAAATGCGACGATGCGGATTTGGAGCAATTCATTTTTGAATTTCAAAACGCGGCGGTGAAACTCGGCGGCGCACTGGAGGGCGTGGCCGAAGGCCGCGGGTGGTCCGCTCCGGCCTTCATGGTGGCGTATTTGAAGCGCGCGCTTGACCATATGTTGCCTGAAGAAACGGCGGCCGCCGCCCGGAAGGAACTGTTCGAAATCCGCGAAGGCATTTTGAAATTGATGGATGACTATCGGGGACGGGGGAATGGCTGAGGCCGGCGGTTGACTGCCAAAAGCCGATGGCCGATCGGGAAATTTCGGCAAGAGAGGCGTCAGCCCATCGCCACGGACGGTTTTATTTGATTTCGATTCCGACGGGGCAATGGTCGCTGCCGGGAATTTTCTCCCGGATGAACGCGCTTTTCAGCCGCGGCCAGAGCGACTTTGAGATGAGGAAATAATCCAGACGCCAGCCGATGTTCCGCGAGCGCGCGCCGCTGAAGACGCTCCACCAGGTGTAATGTCCCCCGCCCTTTTCAAATTCGCGGAAGGTGTCCAAAAAACCGGCTTTCACGAACGCATCGAACCCGGCGCGTTCCTCGGGCGTGAAGCCGTGGTTGTGAACGTTCGCGCGCGGATTGGCCAGATCGTTCTCCGTATGCGCCACGTTCAGGTCGCCGCAAAAGACCACCGGCTTCTTCTTTTCGAGTTTCTTCAAGCAAGCCAGGAAGTCGCGGTCCCATTTTTGGCGGTAAGCCAGGCGGGACAAATCGCGTTTGGAGTTTGGGACATAAACGTTGACGAGGAAAAAATCGTCCAGTTCGGCGGTCAGCACGCGGCCCTCGTGGTCATGCTCGGCGATGCCGAGACGCGGGGTGACGTTGAGGGGGCGCTGTTTGAAAAAGATGGCCGTGCCGGCATAGCCCTTGCGCTCGGCGCAATTCCAATAGGTGGTGTAATGGCGGGGCCAGAGCTGCTCCACGTCGTTGGCGCCGCATTTGATTTCCTGGAGACAGAGCACATCCGGTTTCTCGTCGTCGAGAAACTCGAGGAAATTTTTCTTCAGGACCGAGCGCAGGCCGTTGACGTTCCAGGAGATCAATTTCATAGCGAAAGGATTAAAGCAGGGATGGGCACGGAAAAAAAGCGAGAAACGGTTTGACACGAATTTACACGAATTGAACGCGAATTTTAACCGCAAAAGAACGCACCCCCGTAGTCCGTAGCTTATCATTTCGCGTATTTCGTGTGGTTCGTGGTTTTAAGTTTTTCATTCGCGTTCATTGGCGTTCATTCGCGGTTTAAAATTTCTCTTTCGCGCTTTTCTTTCGCGTTTTTTCGCGTTTCAATTTGCGGCCATGTCGCGCGAATATATTTTGGAGAATTTCAAGACGGATTTTCATGCGCAGATTGATTACGCGCGCGAACTCAACCCGCAACAATACGCCGCCGTCACCGCCCCACCCGGCCCCGCTCTGGTGATCGCCGGAGCCGGATCGGGCAAGACCCGCACGCTGACTTACCGCGTCGCCTTCCTGCTCGAACAGGGGATTCCGCCGGAAAGAATCCTTCTGCTCACCTTTACCAACAAGGCGGCCGGCGAGATGATGCGCCGCGTGGCGGATTTGCTCGGCCAACAGCTGGTCGCGCT
>DATJSQ010000318.1:0-18312 GCA_035503995.1 Verrucomicrobiia bacterium
CCCGATGCCGGTGTCTGGCCCCTCAACGCCACCGATGCGGACAAGATACCGGGTGCGACCAATTATCTTGCCCGCGATTTTAAAAACGGACAGATGGCCCGCGACCTGACCCTTTTCCAGGACGACGATGGCAAAGCCTACGTCGTTTATGCCTCCGAAGAAAATTTGACCCTCCATGTTTCGCTGCTGACCGCCGACTATCTCGGCACCGCCGGAAAATACAGCCGCATCTTGATCGGGCGCAGAACCGAAGCGCCAGCCGTTTTCAAACACGACGGGAAATACTACCTGATTGCTTCCGGCTGCTCCGGCTGGGACCCGAATACCGCCCATTCAGCGGTAGCCGACTCCATCTTCGGTCCCTGGCGGGAATTGGGTGATCCCTGCGTCGGCCCCGACGCCCATTTGACGTTTCACGCGCAAAGCGCCTTCGTCTTTCCCTTGCCCGGGCGCCAGGACACATTTATTTTCATCGCCGACCGTTGGAACAAATGGGACCTGACCAACTCGCGTTATCTCTGGCTGCCGCTCGAATTTGATGACCGCCGCAAACCCGTGGTTCCCTGGCGTGATAACTGGTCGTGGTCCGCTCCCCTCTCTCCAGAATTAACTTTTAATACATCTAAAAAGTGAAATTAAGCCCCATCGTGTCCGTCATTGCCGCCGTCATCGCCCTGCAAATCGCCCCTCAGCGCTCTCGGGCGGACGCCGATTCGCCCGCCCACACCTTTGTCATCGGAACGAATGATTTTCTTCTCGATGGCCGCCCCTTCCAAATCCGCTGCGGTGAAATCCACGCCGCCCGCGTCCCGGAGGAATACTGGCGCGACCGTCTGCGGATGGCCCGGGCCATGGGCTTGAATACCGTCTGCGCTTACCTCTTTTGGAACGAGCATGAGCCGCAACCCGGACAGTTCAACTGGAGCGGCCAGGCCGACGTGGCCGAATTCTGTCGCATTGCCCGGCAGGAAGGCCTCTGGGTTATCCTTCGTCCCGGCCCCTATTCCTGCGCCGAATGGGAAATGGGCGGGCTGCCCTGGTGGCTGCTCAAAGACAACAATATCAAACTCCGCACCACGGACCCCCGTTTCATGCAAGCGGCCACGAATTATCTCGCCGAAGTCGGACGTGTGTTCGCACCCCTCCTGATTACCCACGGCGGCCCCATCATCATGGTCCAAGTGGAGAATGAATACGGCTCTTACGGCAACGACCCCAACTACATGGGCGAACTCCGCCGCGCCATGATCAACGCGGGATTTGACGTGCCGCTCTTCGCCTGCAATCCGCCCGGCGACCTCAATCACGGCTATCGTTCCGATTTGTTCCCTGTCGTCAACTTCGGTTCCAACCCGGAAAAAGCCTTCAAATCCTTGCGCCGCATCCTGCTGCAAGGCCCGCTGATGTGCGGCGAATTTTATCCCGGCTGGTTCGATACCTGGGGCCAACCCCACCACCGCGGCAATACGAGCGCCTATCTGAGCGACCTCGAATACATGCTGCAACACCATGAATCGTTCAGCATTTACATGGCCCACGGCGGAACCACCTTCGGTTTGTGGTCCGGCGCCGACCACCCCTTCAAACCGGACACTTCGTCCTATGACTATGATGCCCCCATAAGCGAAGCCGGCTGGCCAACGGAAAAATTTTATCAAACGCGCGCGCTCTTCGCCAAATACCTGATGCCGGGCGAAACCCTTCCCCCGGTGCCGGCAACCAACCCGGTCATCACGATTGCCCCGTTTAAGTTGAAACAATGCGCGCCGATATTCGCCAACCTGCCGCCGCCCATCCGCGATTTGCATCCCAGGACCATGGAGGAATACAACCAGGGTTATGGTTGCATTTTGTATCGAACCGAATTGCCCGCCGGCCCCGCCGGACAATTGGCAGCGCCCGCCATTCATGATTTTGGATACGTGTTTCTTGATGGTCAACGGGTGGGCATTACCGACCGGCGGTCAAACACTTATGGCGCCGAACTTCCCGCACGATCCAAGCCCGCGACACTCGATGTTTTGGTCGAACCGATGGGCCGCGTAAATTTCGGAATCGGAATCGCCGACCACAAAGGCATTCACGGTCCGATGACGTTCACGCCTGCAAACGGCGCGCCCGCGGAATTGACCGGCTGGAACATTTACAATCTGCCGCTGGATCCGGTGATGCTGAAGGGATTGAAATTCGGTCGCGCAACCACTGCGGACGCCAAAACCCCCGCGTTTTGGCGCGGCACATTCAAGGTTTCACAGCCGGGCGACACGTTTCTGGATTTGCGCTCATGGGGCAAAGGTGTGGTCTGGGTCAATGGCCACTGCCTCTGTCGTTTTTGGAATATTGGCCCCACCCAAACTGCCTATCTCCCGGGGCCTTGGTTGAAAAAAGGCAAAAATGAAATTGTCATCTTCGATTATCTTGGCCCCGGAGAAAACACCGTTTCCGGTTTGAATCAGCCAATCCTTGACCAATTGCGCCCGAACCTCGACTTTGCCCGCGGCAATCACGCTGAACTGACTCCGCCATAAAATCCAGGAGACAATTATTGAATTCGGGCAAGTCAGTTACGGTCAGCCTTTATTCTTCACCAACGCCTCCCCGGTCTTGACATTTAACGTCCAGTCTTCCGGCTGCGGCAGCCAAACCTTGCCTCCGCCGATTCGAAGCGGCATCCAGAGGTATCGGGAATCCCACAGCGCCCGGGGCTTCCAAACATCCCCCATGAAAATTACCGTCGTTTCTTTTGTGCCGGTCACCTTCAGCAACATGGTGGATTGCGACCCGTAAGTCTTGGTTCCGGGCGGGGCGATGTCCTGGAATTTCGACCACGGGCCGGTCAAACGGGTGGCTGTGGCATATTTATTTGGATTTGGCCGCCAACCGGACAGTGACGAGCCGAGCACATAATAGATCCCGTCATAATGTGCCAGCGCACCGCCCTCCATGTGCTCCGGAATCAGGCACATTTCCTTTTCAATGCCCAAGTAGTCCTCGGAAAGTTTGGCGATCCGAAAGCCATACGGACGGTCCTCAAAAATCAGATAGGCCGTTCCATCGTCATCAACGAATTGGCCAATGTCCCGGCTCTCATGGCCCAAGGGCCGGAAACTTTTCAGGTATCTGTAATTGCCGTCCACGGTGTCGCACGTTAAAACGGCCACCCTGGCGAATTGATACCGGGCGTTGTCAATATGCGCATACATCACAAACTTCCCCGTTTTTGCGTTGTAATATACCTTCGGGCGCTCCAATACCCATCCCCATCCGAGATGTTCCGGGTCCGAAAGCTGGACAACGCGATTGCAAAATTTCCAATGAGCCAGGTCGGTTGAGCAATAGCAACTGACGTAACGCTTGCTCCGATCCAATCCTCTGGAACGGTCTTCACCAAACCAATAGTAAGTGTCGCCATACTTGAGGATGCCGCCCCCGTGCGCCTGGATTTGTAACCCGCGATCGTCCGTCCACCTGGCTTCGGGACTGATGGTTGGCGCGCCAGTGACGCACCCGTTCAGCAGCGGCAGAACCGGAAAAAGAGCTGCCAAGGAAAACCAGGCTTTTGGTCTTGTCTTAAAAACGAACATAAACTTGAACATATTTAATCGTTAATTGGGCGCCCTGTCCACTATCCAAACGAGTAATCGCCGCCCATTTCGAAAAAATCCACATTAAAACATTTCTCTCTCCGTCATTGCTTTTTAAAAAAATCCGCGCAAAATTCGCCATCAACACAATTACTTAATGAACTTTATTAAATCGTCGTTCCTGGCCCTTTCACTTTTGGCCACCATCCCTGCTGCCACGCCGGTCCTGCGGGCGGACACCAACGCCTTCCCCGTTTTGCAAATCAACGCGGACGAAACGACCGGCACGGTCAGCCCCACCCTCTATGGCTTGATGACCGAGGAAATCAATTACTCCTACGAAGGCGGCCTCTACGGCGAACTCATCGGCAACCGCACTTTCAAAGCGGGCGCAGATGGTTTGAAATTCTGGAGCACGACCGGCGGCGCAACCATTTCCGTGGACACCAATACGCCGCTGAATGACGCGCTCAACTTGAGTTTGAAAGTGGACACCGCCAACGCCGGGACCAATTCCCCGGCCGGCATCGTCAACCACGGCTATTGGGGCATCCCCGTCCGGCCAAAAACCGCTTACCACGCGTCGTTTTATGCCAAGGCTGCGGAGGGTTTCTCAGGACCGCTGACAGTGCGCCTGGAAAGCGCGGATGGAAAGACGGTGTTTGCCACGGCGGAAGTTTCCGGGTTGACCGGTGACTGGCAAAAATTTGACGCGACGCTTGAAACCAGAAGGCCAAAGCCGTCCAAAGACAATGTGCTCAAAATCACCGCCACCTCGCCCGGAACAATTTGGTTCCAGCAGGTTTCCTTGTTTCCGCCCACTTACAAAGACCGCGTGAACGGCAACCGTCCCGATTTGATGCAATGGCTCGCGGACATGGAGCCGAAATTTCTGCGTCTCCCCGGCGGCAATTACCTGGAAGGCAGCTCGATTGCCGAACGCTTCAATTGGAAGAAAACCATCGGCCCGATTGACGAGCGCCCCGGCCACGAAAGCCCGTGGGGTTATTGGTCCACCGATGGGTTGGGCCTGTTGGAATTCCTCGAATGGTGCGAAGACCTGAAGATGCAGCCCGTGCTCGCCGTTTATGCCGGATACTCATTGAATCATGACCATGTAAATCCAGGCCCCGACTTGCAACCGTATGTGCAGGATGCGCTGGATGAAATTGAATATGCCACCGGTGACGCCAGCACCCGGTGGGGCGCTCAACGCGTCAAAGACGGCCATCCCGCGCCGTTTGCTTTGAACTATATCGAAGTGGGCAATGAAGATGAATTCGACCGCTCCAGCAGTTATGATGGCCGCTTCACCCAATTTTACGATGCCATCAAAGCCAAATATCCCTGGTTGCAGCTCATCGCCACCACCCGCGTGAAAAGCCGCGTGCCGGATTTGTTGGATGAACACTACTACCGCTCGGAAGAAGAAATGGAAGCGCACGCCCTGGATTACGACAAATATCCGCGCACCAATCACACGAAAATTTTCTGCGGCGAATGGGCCACGCGCGTCGGCTCGCCCACGCCCAACATGGCAGGCGCCCTCGGCGACGCCGCCTGGATGACCGGCTTGGAACGCAATTCGGACCTGGTTCTCATGGCGAGCTACGCCCCGCTCCTGGTGAACGTAAGCGACCTCGTCCCGGGCGGTTCCATGCAATGGAGGACCGACCTTATCGGTTACAACGCGTTGAACAGTTACGGTTCCCCTTCCTACTACGCCCAGGAAATGTTCAGCACGCATCATGGCGATTCCATTCTGGCAACCGATTCCACCAACATCCCCACCCAATTGTGGCAGCCGCCGGCGCGCCGCCGGTTCGGTGTGGAACAGCCACGGCCCCCGGCGCAAATGATCCGGAAGATATTCTTTGACGCCACCCGTGACAGCCGGAATGGCACGATTTTCTTGAAAGTCGTCAATACCCTGGGAATACCGCAACCGGTTACGGTTGAAATCAGCGGCGTCACGTCGGTGCGACGAAAAGGACGCGCGATTGTGTTGAAAGCCGGCAGTCCGAACGACACCAATTCCATCGAACAGCCGGACAAAATCGTCCCCGTCAGCGAAACGGTGGGAGGAATGGGAAAGCAATTCACCAAAGTTCTGCCCCCTTATTCCATCACGATATGGGAATTGACGGCAAAGTGAATTGGCGGTTGGGTAATTATCGAATCGTCGAGTCATCGAGTTCGAGGATGGCCTGACCTGGGCACCTCGGGCATTTTAATGTTCAATTCATCCAGATTTAATCTTCATTAGTTAATCTCGTTTTATCCGTGGATAACGTAATCGGGTTAAATGTCATCCGATAAAGCGATGCTTAAAAATACACCTCCGGACCCGCGCAAAATAATGATATATTGGCGGGCCCGATGGCGGACCGTCAATGAAGCCTGTGCCTTGGCAGCCGAAGAACATCGCCTCGGAAATTTCCAGGCGGCCGCCGATATTTATCTTCTTGTTCTTGGCAGGATTCCCGATTGCGCCGAGTTCCACAACAACCGCGGCGTGGCCCTGCAAATGATGAAACGGTTCGAAGAGGCCCTCGCCAGTTATGATAAGGCCATCTCCCTCAACTCCGACTACGCCAATGCCCATTTCAACCGCGGTACCGCATTGAAAAATTTGAACCGGCGCGAAGATGCCCTGGCAAGTTACGACCAGGCGCTGGCCTGCAAACGCGACGACGCTGAAACCCAAAACAATCGCGCCGTGCTTCTTCAACAACTCCGCCGATATGACGAGGCCATCGCCAGCTATGACAAGGCGATTGCGGCGAAGGCGGACCACGTCATGGCGCATTATAACCACGGCACGGCGCTGTTAAGCAAAGGGGACATGCCGGAAGCGGAGAAAATGTTTCGGAAAGCCTTGCAATTAAAACCCGATTTTCCAGGCCCTTTGCATAATCTGGCGAAAATGCGGCGATACCGTGAGACAAATGACCCGGATGCGCAAACCATTCGCGCTTTGCTCGAAAAACCCCATGTCCCTCCCGAGGAGCGGGAGGAATTGCTCTTTGCGCTCGGCAAAATTTACGATGATTGCGGCCGGTATGACGAAGCCTTCCAATATTTCCGCCAGGCAAACCAGATCCGCAACACGTTCGTTTCCTACAACCCCGGCGCGGTCACGAAAATGACGGACGATATCATCGAAGTTTTCAACCGCGATTTTGTCGCGCAATCGCAAAAGATGGGTTCGAACAGCCAGGCTCCCCTGTTCATCGTCGGAATGCCGCGGTCAGGCACCACCCTTTTGGCGCATGTTTTGGGAAATCATCCCGCCATCGCCATTGCGGGAGAATTGACCGCCGTTGACGATCTGGCATCGCGCCTCGGCGACTTTGTTGGAAAACAAGCTGGCTATCCGCAGGCGGCAACGAGCCTCACGCCGGCGGCGGCAACCCGCCTGACCGCCGACTATGAGAAACGTTTGAGACGCGATGTCGGTGAAAACGCGCCGTACGTGATTGACAAAAATCCCCTTAATTTCAGGCACTTGGGCTTGATTTCTATCTTGTTTCCCCTGGCCCGCATCATCCATTGCGGCAGAAATTCCCTCGATACTTCTCTTTCAATTTACTTCCAGCGTTTTCCATTATCATTGGACTTTTCATTTGACCTTCGGAACATCGGCCACTTTTACCGGGAGTATGAACGGCTCATGGGACACTGGCGGATGGTATTGCCCGCCCCGCTCACTGAGGTCAGCTACGAAGATATGGTTTTGAATACCGAAGAAACCACCCGCGGGCTTTTGGATCGTCTCGGATTGGAATGGGACCCCCGTTGCCTCGAGCCTCAGACGAATCCATGCCCGGTTGAAACGGCAAGCGAATGGCAGGTTCGCCAGCCAATTTACACCGATTCCGTGGGACGCTGGCGACACTATGAAAAACTCCTGCGGGAACAGCTTATCATCAGTTTCGGCGATTGACCGCCCGCGACGAATCGCCGTTAATTCGGCCATGAACCACAGCAACCGTTTCTTGTTCGCGCCGCTTTGCGGACTCCTATTGTTGGCGCCGGCAATCTCCACCCGCGCCGACGACCTGTCATGGCCGGCCCTGACTTCTCAAAACCGTCCCTGGCTCTGGTGGTGGTGGCCCGGAAGCGCCGTGGACGAAACAAATATCGCGAGCCAATTGCAGACCTTTCACGCAGCCGGAGTCGGCGGCGTGCAAATCATCCCCATCTACGGCGTCAAGGGCGGCCAGGCGAATTATATCAATTTCCTCAGCCCGGAATGGATGGACATGATGGGATACACCGTCGGCGCCGCGCGCAGCCTGGGTATGAACGCCGACATGGCGCTCGAAACCGGATGGAATTTCGGCGGCCCGACAATCAATCGAGACGAGGCGAATGCGTTCGTAGTCAAAAGGACTTTTGATGCGGCAGGCGGACAACCCTTCGACCAAACCTTCCCCCGCGGCGCGATCCAGGCGTTGGTCGCTTTCGGCACGAACGGCGCTTCCATTGATTTGACAGGGCAAATTGGCGCGGATGGGACCATCCATTGGACGCCGCCGCCGGGAGCGTGGCAGGTCTATGCCATTTCCCAACGGTTCTCCGGTCAGAATGTAAAACGCGCCGCCCCGGGAGGCGCCGGGCCAATGTTGAATCCGTTTTACCCAAAGGCGATGCGCGATTACTTGAAATGGTTCGATAAGGCGTTTGATACCTATACCGGACCGGAGCCGCGCGCGGTTTTCCAGGATTCTTATGAATATCAATGCAACTGGTCGCCGGATTTCTTTTCTCAATTCGAATATTTTCGCGGGTACCCCCTCCAAACAGTGCTTCCTGCCCTCTTTGGCAACGCCCCCGCCGACCAGGTCGCGCGCGTGAAGTCCGACTATCGTGAGACGGTCTCTGATTTGATGGCCGTGAAAACGGATCCTATCTGGATTGATTGGGCGCATCGGCATGGCTTTCTCGCGACTTATCAGGCACACGGTTCTCCCGGCAACTGGCTGGATTTATATGGCGACGCCGATATCCCCGAGACGGAAATGTTCCATCTGGATCGCAACCCGCTGATTTCCAAATTTGCTTCCTCGGCAGCGCACGTGCAGGGCCATCCATTGACCGGCGCTGAGACCGGCACGTGGCTAGCGGAACACTTCACGGAAACACTGGCCGAGGTTAAATATCTCGACGACGACATGTTCATTTCCGGCATCAACCACATTTTCTATCACGGCTGCTGTTATTCGCCCGCGTCCGCTGCCTGGCCGGGCTGGTTGTTCTATGCCTCCACCGAAATGAACCCGCGCAATTCCATCTGGCATGATGTTCCCGCGCTCAACGCGTACGTCGCCAGGTGCCAATCCATCCTGCAATTCGGCAAGGCGGATAACGACATCCTCCTCTACTGGCCCATCGCCGACCTTTGGAACAATCCGGATGGCGGGTTGCCCACGATGACGGTCAGCCGAATCGCCTGGTTCACCCAGCAACCAATCGGAGAGACCGCCAATCGTCTCTGGCATCACGGGTACGCTTTCGATTACATTTCCGACCGCCAACTGACCACGGCTAAAACGGCCGAAGGAAAAATCCAGGTGCCCGGCGGAGATTACCAAACCATACTGGTGCCTCCTTGCCAACTCATGCCGCTGGAAACGCTGGCTAAATTGATTGCGCTTGCCAATGGCGGCGCGACCGTCATCTTTGTTTCCGCCCTTCCCTCCGACGTGCCCGGTTGGGGACATCTGGAGGAACGGCGGGCGAAATTCAAGGAATTGGCGGAGGAAATCAAGCCGCAAATCATCTCGGGGGCGGGCGGGAATTTACTGGAAGCCAGAATTGGAAGTGGCCGGATATTGATTGGAGATGAAGATGCGGCGCTGGCGCGGGCGGGCGCAATTCGCGAATCGGTGGCTGATGGCACCGGTATGTTTTTCGTCCGCCGCTCGCTCAAGGGGGGATGGTATTACTTCATCGCCAATCGCCAGGGAAAGCCATTGGATGGATGGGTGACACTCGGACATCCGGCGCAGGCGATTGAAATCCTCGATCCCATGACCGGCAATGGCGGCATGGCGGCAGTTCGCCGGCAGGATCGCCACACGCAGGCCTATCTGCAACTGCCGCCCGGCGCTTCGGTGATTTTGCGGCTGTTCGCCGATAAGAATGTCAGGGGGCGCGCCTGGCATTATTGGCAGACCAACGGCGCCCCAACGAAAGTCACCGGCGACTGGAATGTCCAGTTTATCCATGGCGGCCCGGAGCTCCCGGCGTCATTTCAAACCGCGAATCTTGCCTCATGGACGGAATCAGGCGACACCAATGCCCAACGGTTTGCCGGGACCGCGCTTTATACCATCACCTTCGACGCGCCGGCGGAGCCTGGCGGCCATTACCTCCTCGATTTGGGGAATGTCTGCCAGAGCGCGCGGATCCGGCTGAATGGAAAAGATTATGGCACTTTGATGATCCCGCCATTCGGGGTGGTGGTGGATAATTTAAAACCCACGGGCAATCGTTTGGAGGTCGAGGTGACAAACGTTTCGGCCAATCGCATCCGCGATTTGGACCGGCGTCACGTGCAATGGAAAATTTTCGGCGATATCAATATCGTGAATGTCAATTACCAGCCGTTTGATGCCTCGGCTTGGCCTTTGACGGACTCCGGTTTGCTCGGGCCCGTCACGGTGACGCCGGTCAGCGCCGAAACGAAGATCGAGGACTGAGAATGGACGATGGATGGGGAATTTCCGGTTGGCGATTGGAAAGCGAAAGACAGAAATAATGACTTCCGCTTGCGGATGCTGCTGCGGGTCACCTACACCCCGGTTCGGCTACTCGATGCACCAATAGATCAGGACAAATTGGGAAAGGACCACAAGAATCAGGAGCGCCCAGACAAACAATTCGCGCAGGCGCAGCCCGCGTTGTTTGACCGCCGCCAGCCAGAATTGCATTTTGACGGAGCCAACGCTGATGACGTCGCCGTTGCGCAACGGGGCGTTTTCAACGGGTTGATCGTTTAAAGCGGCGAGAGCGTTTGGCGCCACGATGACGCCAAATCGTTTGTTTTCGAGGTGAAGCTCCAGGGTCAGGTGCGAATCCCAAATGCCGGGGTCATCCAATTGCAAATCGTTATGCGCGCCGCGCCCGATGTGAAAAGGAAAATGGCGGACAACCGTCTGGCTGCCCGCCTTTTTTCCCGAAAGAAAATTCAGTTGGACCATCACCAAAGTCGTCGGGGAACGTTGATCTGGTCATTCGGATAAACCGGCGGGTCCTCCGCGGGATTTCTCAGGGCTTCGTCATAATCCACCTGGATGCGCTGGCCGTTGGCGGCGCGAATGAGCCAAACCTTGTGCGAGGCGAAATCAGTGAGACCACCGGCGGATTGAATGGCTTTGGTCACAGTGCTGCCGTCCACATAGAGCACCCGACCGTCCCCTTTGATCTCACCGCTCACATAATACACCCGGTCACCCGATGATACGCTCACGGTCAGATTGAGGTAGTATTTGGGAACGTAAAGATCGTGTATTTCATTTTGAATTTCGCCGGGAGTTTTTCCCGCCGCAACCACCGCGCCGATGTAAGGCAGACCGATGGTGCCATCTTCTTTGATGGTCTCCGCGTGCGTTTGAGTTTGCATGGGGTCGTCGTTGGGCAGGCCCGAGAAACTGACAATGACCGTATCACCCACTTGGAAGCGGGCGACGTCCGCAACCGGCGACGTGTTCGTCAAAGGCGTGTCCAGGGAATTCGTGGGTCCGCTGGCGAAATCACCGGTGGGAGTGGTGCCGCAGCCGGCCAGCAAAACGCCGGCCAGAACGCAGGCGCTGAAAAAGATTCCTCGGACAATTAATTTCATGGGAAATTAGTTAAATTCAATACTTTGGTTTGATTTCCACGCGGTCGGAACCGCCACCGGCATTCTTTTCCGCCGATTCGGCTTCCTGTTCCGCCTCGTTCTTCGAATAATAGTAATAGCCGTGGTAATAGCCGCTGTAATAGTAGTAGCTTTCGTCCTGCGACATATTGATATTATTGAGGACGATCCCGAGCAGATTGCCGCCGACTTTCTCAATCATTTGCTTGGCGCGGATGTTCATCGGTTGGGGGTAGCGGCGATATTGAATGACCTGAACCACCATGTCCACTTCGCTCGCCAGGACCGCGGCGTCGCTTACCCCCATGATCGGCGGAGAGTCAAAGAACACGTAATCGTAACGCTGCTTCAATTCCGTGATCATTTCCTTCATTTGGCCGGAGCCGAGAATGTTCATCGAACTGCTCGGCAATTTGCCGCTGGCCATCAAATCAAGCGTCGGAACACTGGTGCGCTGGATCACCTCTTCGATCGGATTTTGTTTGAGCAGATAATTGGTCAGCCCGAGGTTGTTATTCACATGCAGCAGCTTGTGAAGCGTCGGTCGGCGCAAATCTGAATCCACCACCAGAACACGCTGGCCGGACTGCGCGAAAACCGTGGCCAAATTGAGCGTCGTGGTGGACTTCCCCTCGCCGGCGCCGGCGCTGACCACCACAAGCGTGTTCAACTTGTCATCCTTGCGGGAAAAAAGAAGGTTGGTTCGCAGGACACGATAGGACTCGGCATGCTGGGTTTCGACCCCTTCATCAATCAGGCAACCGACATTTTGCGGGATGACCCCAAGCACCGGGCACTGCAAAGCGCGTTCCACGTCGTCTATGGTCTTGACGCTCGTGTCGAGGTATTCGATGAAGAACGCGAGGCCGACCCCGACGATCAGGCCGATCACCAGGCCGAGGATAATGTTGACGGTTTTGTTGGGCTTGACCGGGTCTTTGCCGGGTTCGGCCTTGTCAACCAGCAACACCATTTCGGTTTTGGGCGCCGCCAGGTCCACCCTTTCCGAGTCAATTTTCTCGCCAAGCAAATAATGGAAGTTCTGCACCGTTTCCAGGTTGCGTTTGGCTTGCCAATAAGGCTCGCCGCGCGCCATCTCTGCCAAATCATTTGACTTGGCAAATTCCAGCTTGGCGGTCATCGCGTCCATGTCCGCCTTCATAGAATTCACTTTGGCCGAGAGACCGATCATGATGCCGGTGACGCGGTCGCTGATTTCGCGGTTGAGTGTGGCATTCACATTTTCAAGGCTCCGCACGTCGGGAAGATTCGTGGTATAAAAGGCGCTTTCGGTGGCCAGTTGTTGCTCCGTAGTGTGCAATTTGGTCAATAAATCGCTCAAATCGGTATCGGGGTAGATGGTGGGCAGGACGTCCTTCAATTCGGCTGGATTGGTCTGCTGAACGGCCTGCAATTCTGACACCACCACGGAGTATTGCAGGTAATCTTTTTCATCTTCATTTCGCTCGGTGGTGTATTGCTGGACCTGTTCCTGCGTCAGCGTGGGACTCGGAACCAGCGCATTCGGGTCAGTGTCAATGATACCCAACTGGTTGCGCAGTTGGTCCACATAGGCCAGATTGGTCTTGATGGTTTCAGCCTCCTGATCGAAATCGCTCTCCATGGCTTCGACCTGCTGCAAAGCGTTGGAGTTGTATTCCGCCAGCCGATAATCGTAATACGCGCTGGCGACGGCATTGGCAACTTGCGCCGCCTCGTTGGCGTCGTCGCTGTAGAAAGTGATGTCAATCAACTTCGTGTTCCGCTCAGGCGTCAGCGTCAGCCGGTCCTTGAGCAATTGCATCGTATCGTCCGTCTTGAACGGAACCCCGCCATTATATTTCTCGCCCCATTTCTGGTTGAGACCGAGCTGCGTTATCACCCGGCCCAGGACCTGCTCAGACTGCATTTTCTGAAATTCAGTCTCAATGAAGTATGGGTCGTAGGGCAGATAGGTCTGCTGGGGCGACGTCACGGTCACCGGAACATCGGGGTTGATTTCGATGCGCGCGGTGCTCGCATAATAGCGCGGCAGAATAAACGTAACGAGCGTCGCCGTAATCGAAATCAAGAGGAATACCGAGATGATGACCGTTTTACGGATGCGAATAATGCGCCAATAATCAAGAAAATGCAGCGTGCTTTCTTGCGGCGTTTGATTTTTTACTGGTTCCATATATGCAAAAATAAACGGGAAGCCGAGTAAATATGACCGTGCTCCCGACGAAACGTTCAATTATTCTGTGGGACGCCGCGGTGCGGCACAAGGATATTTAGTAGGTGGCAGTGACGCCCAGATAAACCCGATTCCGATTATAATTCTGATCCAAGGCCACGACCGTGTGGTACCAATCAAAATTATATCCGATTTCGGATGAGAGATGGGGCGAAAATGTATAGGAAAGATTCAAGCCAATGGAAACCAGTTGCGCGGGGTCATCATTGTCTTCCCCCTCATTATAAGTGGAATATTGATAATCGGCGGTCAAACTGCCGTTCAATTTCGCGGTGATGGAGTGGTCGATTGAGCCGTAAACCACGGTGCTTTCCTGATCCAAGGTAATTTGGCCCGCTGAATTCACAGCAACCACATCCGTCGCGTTCCGGGATTCGGTCGCGCCGATTTCGGCAAAGCTGCCGGGAGCGTACGTGTAAACCAGGGACGCGCTGCCGTAAGGTCCAAAAGAACTGCTCGAATTTGGATCCAAGTAATAGGAGGTATATTGCACACCGGCCTCAATGGAACCAGTCAGATTTGGCAAAAACTGATGCGTCGCGCCCACGTAACCGTATTCCGAACGATTGTCGCGGGTGCTGGAATCGTAAGGTTGGCCCGTTATTGGATCAAAAGCAATTGTTTCACTGCTCAAAAAAACCACTTGGCCATATTGGACGCCGACGAATCCCATTGTTTGATCTGTGGCCTGCCATTGGAAATTCAGCGCAAGGAGGTTTTCATCACGATCCAGCAAACCCGACAAGCTCGGACTCAAATAATTGCCCCCGCTGTTCTCATAGTCGTAAAACGTGTTGGCGTACGAAAGTTTGGTGCTGAACAACTCGGTCCAATCGGTCGTGAGGCTGACCATGGCGTTGTTGACGAGGTTATTTCCCTCCACACGGTTATCAACGGCTGCGGCGGTGCCCGGCGTTGACAGCAACTGCGGTTCCTGCGCCACAGTGACGCTGTCCTCAAAACGCGTTTCCCAGCGAGGCGTAAAAGCGTGGTCCAACCACAAATCAAATTCGTGCGATTGATCAATAGGGTTCAGCCCCAACCGTTCCCGATCCTGATAATAATACAACCCGTAGGTGTAACGAATTCCAATTTCAGACTGCTCAAAGGGAGCATTCAACATGAAACTGGGCGAAACCTCAAAGCCGGCACTGCCTTCCTTTTTGGTGGTAGTCAGATAATTGTCATCGTAGAAACCCCGAAGGGTTCCCGAGAGGCTCCAGATTTTAGAGGTGTCGCTGGCATCAGGCGAATAGTCCGCATGAAGGCTCATGCTGCCGGCCGCCACCAGCCCAACGGAGACAATAAATTTCTTCATCATACCGTGCTCATTCTCGTTGACAACTTTGGTTGTTATTCGGTTCAAAGTGCACCTGAGTTGTCTGTCAATCCAAAATAGCAAAATTGACCGAGTGTCGTCAAAGCTTTTTTGCAATTATTTTCACCCCCCCTTCCGTCAAAATTACGTCTCCCGCGCGTGACGTTTTCGTCTCAATTCCTTCAATAATGTTGGCAAATTGAGGGTGTTTACCACGTCTTTTGGTTCCAGCCAGCCCTTGCGGGCAATGCCGGACCCGAGCCGCAAATACCCCGCATGCTCGTTGCGGTGAGCATCTGGATTGACGGCGCACCTAACGCCGCGACTCTTCGCATAGGGCCAATGTCGCCAATCCAGGTCAAATCGGCGTGGATTGCAGTTTAATTCCACCCAGGTTCCGGTTTCAGCACAGGCGTCAATTACGGCGCGGATATTCACAGGGTACGGTTCACGCTCGAGCAGCAACCGGCCGGACGGATGCGCGAGGATATGGACAAACGGATGTTTTGCCGCCGCGACCAGCCGCCTCGTGTTTTCAGCCTCATTGTTCGTGGGTTGATGCAGGCTGGCAACCACCACATCCATCCCCGATAGGATTTCGTCGTCAAAATCCAAACCGCTTTTTAAAATATCCACCTCGATCCCCTTCAATAGGCGGAATGCACGGCCGCGTCTGGCAAATTGGTCATTGATTTTTTTGATCTCGGAAATCTGTTGGCGCAACCGCGCCGCGTCCAGGCCGTTGGCTTGGAACGAAGATTTGGAATGGTCGGTAATCGCCCAATACGCCAACCCAAGATCGTCCATGTATTCGGCAATTTCCTCCAGGCGATTATGGCCGTCGCTCCAGGTCGAATGATTGTGCAGCGAGCCGCGCAGGTCGGACCATTCAATCAGTTTCGGCAATTGATTCTTTTCCGCGGCGGCAATTTCTCCCATGTCCTCCCGAAGTTCCGGCTCGATGTACGGCAAATCCAGCTTGCCAAAGATTTCCTCCTCGGTTTTGCAGCCCACGAGCAATTTCGCGTCGCGCGTTTCCACGGTGGATTTGAAGAGGCCGTATTCATTCAGGCGCAAGCCGCGGGCGATCGCCCGCTGCCGCATGATGATGTTGTGCTCCTTGCTTCCCGTGAAATAAGCAAGCGCAAAAGGAAATTCCGCGTCACTGACGACACGCAAATCGGATTGCAGGCCGCCTTCCAGAATCACGCTCGCCTTGGTTTCGCCCTTGGCCGTTACCTTGATGACGCTGGGCTGCGCGACAAAAAAGTCAATCACCCCGGCGGGCTTTTTCGAGGAGGCGAGCAAATCAATGTCGCCAATCACTTCCTTGCTGCGGCGCAAGCTGCCGGCGGCGCTGCAACGGATGACCGCCGCATGTTCGCGCAGGCCCTCGAGCAACGGTTCGGCCGCGCGCAGGGCATCGCTCAACAGGTGTTTGCTCGCATAGGTGCGCCGGCGCTCAATGCCCTCGCAAATGTTGGCGGCCGTTTTTTCTCCGAAGCCATCCAATTGCGCCACTTTTCCGGATTTGCAGGCGGCTTCGAGTTGGTCGGTGTTCTCGATGCCCAACTTGTCGTGCAGGGTCTTGATCTTTTTGGGCCCAACGCCGGGGATTTCCAGCATTTCAACCAAGCCCGGCGGAATCGAGGCTTTTAAATCCTCGAAGTATTTCAATTTTCCGGTTTCAAACAGCTCGGTGATTTTTTGTTCCAGCGCCTCGCCGATGCCTTTGATCTCGCCGAGTCGCTTTTCCAAAATCACCTTCTCCAATGGCTCGCCCAGATTTTCCAGAACCCGCGCCGCGTTGGAATAGGCCCGCGTTTTGAAGGGATTTTCACCTTTCAATTCAAGCAGAACTCCAATCTCGACGAGAATTTCAGCGATCCTGGCCTTGTCCATTCCGCCATTATGCGCCTCAATCCTTAAAATTCAACCCGCGTCTTTGCTTGATGACGCCATTGCGTTAGTCTCTTTAAAATGATTGCGCGGAACAAAACTCCCGTGGCCTTGACCATCGCCGGCTCCGATAGCGGCGGCGGCGCGGGCATCCAAGCGGATTTGAAGACCTTCGCCGCGCTCGGGGTGCATGGCGCGAGCGCCATCGCCTGCCTCACGGCGCAGAATCCTGAACGGGTCATGGGAATTGAGCCTGTTTCCCCAAAGATGCTGGATCAACAGATCGGAGCCGTTTTCGACGAGCTTCCACCCAAAGCGGTAAAAACCGGAATGCTCTTCTCGACGGAGAATGCGCGGGTAGTCGCGAGTTTTTTTTCGGCATTACCGGCGCGGCAACGGGTTCCGTTGATCGTTGATCCGGTATTAATCTCGACCAGCCGCGCCGCGTTGATGGCGCCGGGCGCGTTGAATATTCTCAAGGAGCGGCTTTTGCCAATCGCGACCTTGGTAACGCCGAATATCGGCGAGGCCGAAATTTTGAGTGGACGGAAAATTTCAGCGATTGACGAGATGAGGGAGGCGGCCCAGGGAATCCAGGCGCGATTTGGCTGCGCGGTGTTACTTAAGGGCGGCCATTTGAAGGGTACCGGACGGGCAACCGATTTGTTTTTTGACGGCAAAAATAATTTTTTTGTGTCGGTGCCATTTGTGGCAGGACTCCGGACGCACGGAACGGGTTGTGTGTATTCGGCCGCGATTTGTGCGGCGCTCGCCCTCGGCCAAAACTTGCCGCAAGCCGTCCGGACGGGAAAAAAATTTATAACCGCGGCCATCAGGCGCAGCTATCGGATCGGCGGGCATTTTGCGCTGGGAATCTAACGGGGAACCCATCACGGCGTGAGTAACCGGAAGAATTGAGCCTCATCGGCCGGGGCGATTGAAACCACGTTTTGATTGTTCGTAAAGATGGGCGCGGCCAAATTGGTGCTCCAAACAATCGGAGGAGACAGGTTGGTGGATGATTCCACCACAAATCCCGCCGGATAGACTGGCCAGGACAAATCAATATTTGCTCCGGATGTTGAAATGGCGAGCGGCGTCGAGGTAAATGTCCAGGCGAGCGCGTACGATTCGCTGGCGCTGACATAGGCTCCGCCGGCCTTCCAAACCTGCAAATCATAGGTGCCTTGGGCCAATTGCGGCAGGAAGATTTGCTGGACGTTATCCACCATGCTGGTGCTGCATGCCACCAGGTTGCTGTTGGCGCAGTTGTAAAGGAACAACGCCAGGTGATTGATATTGGTCTGGCCTTCCTGGCGGTCCCACACCAGCGTGCTCGTCAGCGAGAACGGGCCTCCCCCGGGAACATCATTGGTGACCTTGAAAAAATAATGATTCACGCCATCCG
>DATJSQ010000319.1:0-6385 GCA_035503995.1 Verrucomicrobiia bacterium
CCTCGGCCCGGAAGGCGGGGCGGGCGGCGGCAAAATCATCGTCGAAGGGCCGCCGGAGCAGATTGTGAAATGCGCGAGGAGCTATACCGGGCAGTATCTGAGGGAGATATTGGCGCCGCAAAAATGAATAACGGTTCCGGAATGAGTGTTGCCTTACCGCTGCCCGGAATGACTAATGACTAAACCGTAATGGCCAGGGAATTTCCAATGGCCAATTATGTAATGGATTCCAAATGGCCGGATGACGGCACGCGAGACGACGCCGACCCGCTTTCAAGCTCGCGAAGCGTCTGCGAGCTTGAGTATCGCTTTGAGGGTGGCAATCGAATAAAGGTGACGCTTCGACAACGAGAAAGACCATCAGCGAAAGAAAGCGGCGGTTAACCGCACGCAGTCCAACCGCTTCGCGTCATTTAATGCCCGGCGCAAAGAAATGAGTCATTCGGGCTTCGTCATTCCTTCGTCATTAAGGTTTAGGAACTGGTCATTTTCCGATGCTGAGGCCGGGGTAGCCGTGCTCCCCAGGCGAAATAATTCACCTTTTCGCAGTAGAATCGAATCGTTTAACATTGGGAATGGCATTCTGGCGGCGATCACTTTTGATTTTGTTCGCGCTCATTTTGAGCGGCGGGCCGCTTCTGGCCGCGCATGTCCGGCGGGAACAACGCAATTATGACGCAGCGGTGGCCGCTTTTGAAACCGGCGATTATGCGCGGGCGCAGGCGGATTTCGCCGAATTTGCGCAAAAATTTCCCGAGTCCACCAATGTGCCGTCGGCGGTGCTTCTGGAAGCGGAGGCGGAGTTCAAGCAGGGTGATTTCACAAATTCCGTGGCGCTGCTCGCGGACCATCTGGCCGGGGCGGGAAATGAGGCGGACCAGTACGTTTATTGGATGGGAGAAGCGCAGTTTGCGCAGGGCAATTTTTTGGCGGCGGCGGACACTTTCGGGTCGGTGGCGCAAAAGTATCCCGGCTCGGCGCTGCGGCTGCGGGCCACGGTGGAGGAGGCCGCGGCGCTGGCGTGGGACAAACGATGGCCCGCGGTGATTTCGTTGCTGGAACAAACCAACGGTGTTTTCCAGCGCGCGGCGGCGTTGGATCCGAACAACGACCTCGTGTCCCGCGGACGGCAATTGGAGGCGCAGGGATTGTTCATTGAAACCAATTACATGACGGCGGAGGCGGTGCTGAGCGCCATCAATCCGCAAATCCTCCCGCCGGACTTGTACGCGGGGCTGGAGCGATTGCAGTACCAGGTGAACCTGGCGACGAGCAACTTTCCGGCGGCGATGGCGTCGGCGACCAATTTATATCAAGCGGCGAAAATCAGCGGCGACATCACCAATCAGTGCGACAGCACGATGATGCGCGCGAACGTTTTGGAAAAGATGAATGACATCGGCGGGGCCATCGCCGCGTATTCAGAAAACCTGACGAATGGGTCCCCGGCGGCATACCAGCAACAGGCGATTTTGCAGATCACGCGGCTCGCGCTCGAAGCGGGGCAATTTTCGCAGGCGGAAAACAATTTGGAAAATTATCTGACGACTCCGACCAATGCCCCACCGGCCGCGGACGTGGCAAGGCTTTCGCTGGGCGAGTTGCAATTGAAGGATTATTTGACGCGGCCGGGGGAGACGAACCTGTTATGGGCGGCGCACACGAACTTTGACGGATTCATTTCCAGCTTTACCAACAGTCCGCTGCTGGGCGAGGCCCATTTGAACCGCGGCTGGTGTTTCTGGCTGGATAAGAAATTTTCGGAGAGTCTTGATGATTTCGAGGCGGCGGCAACTTTATTGCCGCCTTCCGAGGATTTGGCCGTGGCGATATTCAAAACGGGTGACGCGGAGTTTGCGAACACGAATTATACGGCTGCGATTACGAATTACGAGACGGTGTTAAACGGGTTCACCCATTATCCCGCCGTCCGGGAGGAGTTGGACGAACCGGCGCTTTATCAAATTTTGCGGGCCAGCCTTGAACTCACCAATGTGACGGAGGCCAGCCAGGCGATGGCGAGAATTCTGAAAGAATATCCGCAGGGTAGATTTGCGCCGGGAAGCAGGTTGCTTTACGGGGAGAACCTGGCGCAGTCGGGAAAGCCGGCGGAGGCGCGGCGGCAATTTCAAAAATTCGAGGAGGAGTTCGCCGGTTCACCGTTGCTGCCGCAGGTTGAATTCGCGATCGGGCGGAGTTATGAACTGGAGGATGACTGGACCAACGCGATGGTGTGCCACCAGGATTGGTTGAAGAATTTTCCGACGAACAGCTTTCGTTCGCGGGCGATGTATGCGCTGGCGCTGGACAATTCCAAGGCGGGAAATGAAACCAACGCCTATACGCTCTTTACCAATTTCGTCGTCAAATTTCCGTCGAGCGACCTGGCGCCGGAGGCGCAATGGTGGATTGCGGACTATTTTTACCGGCAAGGCGGCACGAATTATGTGGAGGCGGAGAAGAATTACGAGTACGTGTATCAAAATTTTCCGACGAATGACCTGGCGGACGACGCGGAGTTCATGGCGGGGTGCTCGGCGGCGGCGCGGGAGGATTATTCCGAAGCGATCAACGATTATTTTGGCAAGCTGGAGGCGAACACGAATTGTCCGGAACCGCTGCTGGAACAGGTGTACCTGGCCCACGGCAAGGCGTTGATGCAAATGCCGTCGTCCGACACCAACAATCCATTGGCGAATTATCAATCGGCGCGGGGCGCATTCAGCCAGATATACCTAAAGAATCCGACCAACGAGATGAGCGCGCTGGCCTGGTTTTACACGGGGGATTGCGATTTGCAACTGACGAATTATGACGCCGCGACCAATGATTACGCGCAGGCCTTCAATACCAACATGGCGGCGGCGGTTTCGACGCGCAGCATGGCGCAGGTGGCCCTGGGGACCGCGCTGGAAAAGGAGGCCGCGTTGGCGGCCGGCGCCGATCGCACGGCGCTGCTGCAAGCGGCGCTGGACAACTACCTCGATGTCTATGAGACCGCTTTCGGGAAGAATTTGCGCGATGATGAAACCGCCGATCCATTTTGGATCAAGGAAGCATTTTTGCAGGCATTGCCACTGATTAAGACGTTGGGCGCGGGCGATCCGAACAAATTCATTGACCAGATGGAGCAGCTGCTGCCGCAATTGAGAGATTCACTGGAAAAAATCCGCGCTTCGATTTCGCCGCAAAAAAGTCAGGCGCGGATTTGACACACGCGCCGGGCCGGTTTAGTTTCGGGTGGACATGAGTGTGACTGCGAACAGCGAACGGACTGTCGGCCTGACGGGGAATGCCGTGACCGAGGTGAGAATGCTGCTGGCCAGGCCGGAGAATGCCGGAAAAAACCTGCGGCTGTACATTGAGGAGGGGGGGTGTTCGGGGATGCAATACGGGATGGTGTTCGATGAGAAACGCGACGGTGATTTGATTTCGGAGGAGGACGGCGTCAGCGTTTTGGTGGACCCGGTCAGCGCGAATTATTTGCGCGGTTGCACGGTGGATTTCAGCGATTCGTTGACCGCGGGGGGATTCAAAATCTCCAACCCGAACGCCAAACACAGTTGCGGGTGCGGAAAATCATTTGAGGCTTGAGCAAATTTGATCGCCTTGCACAAGCCTATTAACGCCGTTCCGTGAGATGCGGAACGGCTTTTTTTTCGCATTTCAAATCCAGCCCTTGCGGACGAGCCAGACTTTGATCAATTGCGTCAATGCGAGGTAGCAAATCAGCGTCGCCGCGAGAACGGGCCAGAATTGCCAGGGCAATGGCACGAATCCGAGCGGCGCAGCCAACGGCGAAAAGGGCAGGGCGGCGCTGATGCCCATGATGAGGATCGTCGTCATGGTCAATTGCCAACTGGCGCGGGACTGGATGAACGGCAGCAGGTTGGTGCGGATGACGTGGATGATGAGCGTCTGGGTCATCAGCGATTCGACGAACCAGGCGGTGTTGAACAGCGCGGCGGCGTAGAGGTGGTTCGGGTCGCCGTCCTGATGGGCAAAGCGCACTGCCAGCGCCGCCGGCGGCGTCAGCCCCAGGTTGCTGCATTTCAAACAAAACCACATAAAACAAAATGTGGTGTAATCGAAAATCGAGCTGATTGGCCCGATGAACAGAATAAACTTGGTCAATTCGCCCATGTGCCAGGGCCGGGGCTTGGCAGTGTATTGCTCGCCAACGTTGTCGGTGGGGATGGGGACCTGCGAGAAATCGTAGAGCAAATTATTGGTGAGGATTTGAATGGGCTGCATCGGCAGGAACGGGAACCAGGCGCTGGCGCCCAGCATGCTGAACATATTTCCGAAGTTGGAACTGGCGCCCATGCGGATGTATTTCATGATATTCGCGAAAATTTTCCGGCCTTCGATGACGCCTTCTTCGAGCACCATGAGGTTTTTTTCGAGCAAAATCATGTCGGCGGATTCCTTGGCAATGTCCACGGCGTTGTCCACGGAGATGCCGACGTCAGCGGCGCGCAAGGCCGGCGCGTCGTTGATGCCGTCACCCATGAATCCGACGACGTGTTTCTTTTTTTGCAGCGCCTGGACGACGCGTTTTTTGTGCGCGGGTGAAAGGCGGGCATAAACATCCACGCGGTCAACGACGTCCGCCAATTCCTCGTCGGACATTTTTTCGACATCATTGCCGAGAACGATCCGGTCGGCATGGATGCCGACTTCGTTGCAGACTTTTCGGGTGACCAAATCGTTATCGCCGGTGAGGACTTTGACCGCGACCCCGTGCTGCCGAAGGGCCTCAATCGCCTTGGCGGCGGTGTCTTTGGGCGGGTCGAGAAAGGCGAGGTATCCGGTCAATACGAGGTCCTCTTCGTCGGCCTTGGAATAGGCAGTTTTGGCATCCACCTTCTTGTTGGCGATGGCGAGGACGCGAAAACCGTCTTCGCTCAGGGAATTCACCTGCTCAATGAGATTGCCGACGAGGATAGGCTCCATTTCAAAAATCTCGCCGTTACACTCGAAATGGGTGCATTTTTTGAAGACCGATTCGGGCGCGCCCTTGGTCAGGATTTGGCGCTGGCCATCGGGACCTTCCACGACCACGGACATCATGCGTCGGGAGAAATCAAAGGGGATTTCGTCCGCCTTGGTGTATTTTTCGACGTTCAATTCCCGGTTCAATTCCGTGTACTTGAGCACGGCGCGGTCGAGAACATTTTTCAATCCGGTCTGGAAATGGCTGATGAGGTAGGCGTCGCGCAGGACCTCCTCACTTTCGTTTTTGAAGACGTCGCAGTGAATTTCCAAGATGACGTGGTCAATGGTGAGGGTGCCGGTTTTGTCGGTGCAGAGGACGTTCATGGCGCCGAAGTTCTGGATGGAGTTCAAACGCTTGACGATGACCTTTTTCCTGGACATGGCGATGGCGCCTTTGGAAAGGCAGACGGAGACGATCATCGGCAGCATTTCCGGCGTCAACCCGACGGCGATGACGAGCGCAAAAAGAAAAGTGTCCTTGCCCCAGGTATGTTTGGTGAATCCGTTGATGAGAAACACGGCCGGCGCCATGACGGCCATGAAGGTGATCATGAGCCAGACAAATTTTCGGACGCCCCGGTCGAAGGCCGTTTCGACCTGTTGAGTGGCGAGGGTGGTGGCCATTTTGCCGAAATAGGTCTGCGGGCCGGTGGCAACGATGACGGCGGTGGCCGAACCGCTTTCCACACTGGTGCCGAGAAAACAAAGGTTAGCATGCTCAATCGGCTGGATGTTGGGACGGGGATCGGGCGCGTCGCTTTTCTCCACCGGCAGGGATTCACCGGTGAGGGTGGCCTGGATGATGAACAGATCCTTGGCCGAAAGGAGGCGGACGTCGCCGGGAATCATGTCGCCGGCAGAGAGTTTAACGACATCGCCGGGCACCAATTCCCGCAAGGGGACCTCCCTGGGCTGGCCGTCACGGACCACGGTGGCGGTGACCTTGATCATGGCCTTGAGTTTGGCCGCGGCGTTGTCCGCCCTTGTCTCCTGGATTAACCGTAATGAGACCGCCAGCAAAATCATGGCTACCATGACGCAGCCGCCGATGTAATCGCTGGCGCCGCCGGCGGTGGCGAAGGTGACAGTGGCGATAATCGCCAGGAGGATGACGAGCGGGTTGCGCGCGGCCACCCACAGGCGCCATAACCAGCCGTGTTTTTTTTCCTGGGCGACTTCGTTCGGGCCAAAAACCTCGAGGCGTTCCGCGGCTTCCTCCTCCTTCAAACCATTCGGCGAGGTGTTGAGCCGCCGCAAAACTTCGGCAACGTCATGGGTGGCGGCGTCGCGCACCAGATCGGCGTCGCGCTGGCCATTGGGTTTGCGGGGAAGGGACATAAATTCAAGCGATATACCGTTCCAACATCATCAATAAGGAGCGCAGGTG
>DATJSQ010000320.1:0-5741 GCA_035503995.1 Verrucomicrobiia bacterium
TCCATGTGGCAGACAATGCGACTGAGTGGAAATCGTCCCTTGGCGTTACCGATGGCCACTTGCTCGAACGCTTCCAGCATTCGATCCTGATCAAAACGGCCATCCCGAAGGTAGGTTTCGGTATTGGTCCGAAGCTCGAATTGGCCACTCTGCTGGGCGGCCGTCGGGTCGATGCCCGCCGCCGCCAACCTTTGCAGGTGGCCGTGACGCTGGTCAGGATTGACGACGTGAATCGCTTTGTCGCCGCACGCGAACCCGTCCTTAATGAAAGGAAGCAGCACGCGATACGCTTCTTCGTTGCTGTTAAAAAACGCGCAGACATGGCGCGTTTCGCCGAGATGGGAACCGGCAAAGGGAATCGGTTTCACGTCCGTCTTCATAATGCATTCTTTTCTTATGCGCGCACAAAAGCCCTCCATTTGCTCCATGCGCTCCCGACACTTGCCAATTTCGTGCTGACAGACTGGCAACTGGAGCCGCCGCCTCTGCCGCTTCCCCAAGTTTAGCCTTCACAGCAGGTCATTAATCCCGATTACCCACATCATAACGAAAGCCTTGTTGGCCGCAAGTGCTTTCAGATATAAAAATGCGCGCCCTGACGTTCCGGCAACTGCGCGTCCGCCGGGCGACGCGAAGACTGCTGTTCTTGATTCTTTCTGCCATCGCCGTTTCAAAATATTTGCCGCTCAAAGGCATTGGCCTGTGGTGCTTTTCGTCGAACGTGACAGGCTCATTCTCTTTTTGGCACGCGGGTTGCGACCGAACGGAATATGAAAAGCTGGCGCATATGTTGGCGCAGGCGAAGTGAGGAATTAAACGTTCTTAAAATATCTCAACAGCAAAACGCATATGACAAAGAAGAACATCAGGACCGTGGTAATTGGCGGCAGCGGGCGAACGTGCGACGCCCGGAAGGTGATTACCGACGCCAATGCGCGCCACTGCGGCATAGAGGTGAACGATCAAAGCCTCGTCCCCGGCCAAAAGCCGCGCCTCGGATCCACGCATTTCGCCGATTGGCTCAGCCTTACCACTCCTCCGAAGAGGGTGACTGACGCAGGAGCCGCACCAACAGACGGAAAGGGAGCACTATGAAAAAGGGCTATTGGGTGGTTGCTTACCGGGCGATTTCGGATGAATCGGCGGTAAAGGCCTATGTGGCATTAGCAGTGCCGGCGATTCAGTCATTCGGCGGGCGCTCGTTAACCGGGTCCACGAGCCAGATTAAGGCCCATGAAGCCGGATTGCGCCTTCGGACTGTCGTTGTTGAATTTGGCGACTATGACACCGCGCTAGCCGCTTACGAAAGCGAGGCTTACCAAAGGGCGCTTCGGGCACTCGGCTCCGGCGCGGAACGCGACCACCGCATCGTTGAAGGTGTGTAAATCAAAGGACATTTGAACAAATCAAACCATCAAACCAAACAAGTACATTCATGAATACTAGCACGAAACATCCGGCGTGGGTTGCCAAAGCGGCGAAACAGCCGATGGCGCTCGAAAGCGTTGATTTCGGACCGCTCGGGGCGGAGGAAGTTGAAGTCGCTGTCGAATACTGCGGGTTGTGCCACTCTGATGTCTCCATCTTGGAGAACGACTGGGGCATTTCGCAATACCCCGCAATTCTTGGCCACGAGGTCGTCGGTCGGATCACGGCGTTGGGTTCGAATGCCAAGGGACTCAAGGTCGGACAGCGTGTCGGCGTCGGCTGGGACTCGGGCAGTTGCATGCATTGTCACCAGTGCATGTCGGGAAGCCATCACCTGTGCCCGGAAGTGCAAATGACCATCGTCGGTCATCACGGCGGGTTCACGACGCACATCCGCTCGCACTGGGCTTTTACCATCCCGTTACCTGAAAAGTTGAACTTCGCCGACGCCGGGCCGCTCTTGTGCGGCGGTGCAACGGTATTCGCGCCACTGGCCATGCACGCCAAACCAACCGATCGAGTTGGAATCATTGGCATCGGTGGTCTGGGACACATGGCGGTGAAGTTCGCCGCTGCTTACGGCTGCGACGTAACCGCATTTACGTCCAGCGAGAAAAAGTTTGATGAAGCGAAGGGCTTCGGGGCAAACCACGTTGTCTCGAGCAAAGACTCGTCCGGAATCAAAAAACTCGGTGGCAGCTTTGATCTTCTCATCAGCACGGTGAACGTGCCACTCGATTGGGACGCAATGATTGGCTCGCTCGCGCCGAACGGCCGGTTACATGTGGTTGGCGCCGTGCTGGAGCCGATCCCGGTGGCTGCGTTCTCGCTCATCATGGGGCAGCGTAGTGTTTCAGGTTCGCCGACCGCTTCCCCGGTGGCAATCGCGACGATGCTCGACTTCGCCTCACGGCACAATATCGCGCCGCAAACCGAACACTACCCAATGAGCAACATTAACGAAGCCTTCGCCCGGCTGGAATCGGGAAAAGCCCGTTACCGCATCGTGCTGGACGCGGATTTCTGATCCGCATGACTTTGGATTTTTTCCAACGATAACCACGGCAAAACAAACCAAAAGAGAAAGAGATACACCAGTGAGACCGAAGGCGGTCTGCGCGGGCTTGCCGCCCTCGAACCGGAAACACTCGCCGTGATGCACGGTTCATCCTACACCGGCAAGAGCGGCAAACTGCTTGCCGATTTGGCGGGAGTGATCAAAGAAATTTTCATTCCGGCCTGAATCAATTGAACCAATGAAGCGGTTTCAAATTCAACAATATGAAAACAATTAAAGTCGCCATCATTCTCGGAAGCACACGCCCCGGTCGCATCGGCGAGGCCGTGGCCAAATAGGTTTACAAAATTGCGAAAGAACGCAGCGACGCTGAGTTCGAACTCGTGGATGTCTGAGATGGCGAAGGATGTCGAGTGCTAAATCAAACATGACAAGACAAGGAAAGCCAAAATGAACACGCTAAACACAATCACTGAATTGCCGCAGATGAAACGAGTCAGCGAGACCGATAGTGGAGCTTCCCCGAAACCTGAATTGCTGCGACGCTATCTCCGGGTAAGAGGATTCTCTAAAAAAATCTGCGAAACTCTGGAACCCGAGGATTGCGTCATTCAAACCATGCCGGAGGCCAGCCCCACGAAATGGCATCTGGCGCATACGAGCTGGTTCTTTGAGACATTCGTGTTGAAACAATTCCTCTCTGATTACGAATCGCTTCACCCACAATACGGGTTCCTTTTCAATTCCTATTACAATGCCGTTGGTCCGTTCTATTCGCGCCCGCATCGGGGCTTGTTATCCCGGCCGACGGTCAAAGAAGTTTTTCACTATCGCGATGACATTGACCTGCTTGTTTCCGAACTGATCGAGTCGGCTGATGAACAGCTCCTGGCGAAACTGGAGCCGATTGTCACCCTCGGATTGCATCACGAGCAGCAGCATCAGGAGTTGATGCTCACGGACATTAAAAGCGTTTTTTGGCAAAATCCGCTGCGGCCCGCATTTCGCACACGAGACCGCAAGAAGCCTCAGCCGGTGCCCGCGATCAAATGGTTGCAATTCAAGGAAGGCATTTACTGGGTGGGACATGAAGGCCCGGAATTCAGCTATGACAATGAAGGGCCTCGGCATCGAGTTTTTCTCCAATCGTTTGAACTGGCGTCGCGACTCGTCACGAATGCCGAGTTTCTGGTGTTTATGGAGGATGGGGGATACCGGCGTCACGAGCTTTGGCTTTCCCTGGGTTGGAACACGGTGAAAGAAAGAGGCTGGAACGCCCCGCTTTATTGGGAGCAGCGAGACGGAAAGTGGCACACCATGACTCTAGCTGGAATGGGCGAATTGGTTCCCGAAGAACCCGTCTCTCACGTGAGTCTGTTTGAAGCGGACGCCTACGCACGATGGTCTGGAGCGCGATTGCCCACGGAGGAGGAATGGGAGATCGCGTCATCAGGATTGCCGCTCAAAGGAAATTTCGTCGAAAGCGGGATTCTTCACGTGACGCCCCTTGCTTCACCCGCCTCCGCGGGCAAACCGGCCCAGATGTTCGGCGATGTTTGGGAGTGGACCCGCAGCAGTTACTCGCCCTATCCAGGTTATTCGGCAATTGCCGGGGCCTTGGGGGAATACAACGGCAAGTTCATGTGTAACCAGTATGTCCTGCGCGGCGGTTCCTGCGCGACGTCGCAATCGCACATTCGCTGCACCTACCGGAACTTTTTTCCACCAGATGCTCGATGGCAGTTCAACGGAATTCGACTGGCAAAAGATCTAGTATGAATAATGCGATTTTGCTTCCTCCGTCGTCTGACCGCCCGAGCTCGTGTGACGGTTTTTTGTCCGAAGTAGTTGCTGGACTTTCTCGACCGCAAAAAACGCTTCCTTGCAAGTTCCTTTACGATGAGGAGGGTTCCAGGCTGTTCAACGAAATCTGCGAGCTGGAGGAGTATTATCCCACGCGAACCGAAAACCAGATACTTTGCGACAACATTAGTGAAATTGCGCGTTTGATCGGCAGTGAATGTCGGTTGGTGGAATTTGGCAGTGGCAGCAGCACCAAGACCCGGCATCTTTTGTCACACCTTCACAGCATGTCCGGCTACATTCCGATCGATATCTCCGGGCCTCAACTTCTTGAGTCGGCTGATCAGTTAGCCAGCGAATTCCCGGGCCTTGAGATTAACCCGTTGGAAGCTGACTACGAAGAGATTTCGGAAATCCCGAGCACGAAACGAAAACCAAGGCGAACCGTGGCGTTTTTTCCAGGATCAACTATCGGCAATTTTGATCCAGTTGCAGCGATCGCCTTTTTGCGGAAAATAGCCTTCCTTTGCGGCAGCGGCGGAGGTCTGTTAATCGGCGTTGACCGCAAAAAATCGAGGCGGATTCTGGAGGCGGCCTACAATGACCGGAAAGGGGTCACGGCGAAGTTCAATCTTGGCATCCTGGTTCGCGCCAATCGGGAACTAGGAGCGGATTTCGATCTCTCGGCATTCCGTCATCGCGCCCCGTATAACGAAACCCATGGTCGAATCGAGATGCACTTGGTCAGTGAAGGTGCGCAAATGGTGCATTTGGATTCCCAGGAATTCAGATTCGAGGAAGGAGAATACATCACCACGGAGCATTCGTACAAATATACGCTGCCAGGATTCGCCGGGCTGGCGTTGAGGGCTGGATTTGAGCTGGTGAGGAATTGGGAGGACCCCAATCAGTTGTTCAGCGTATTATTTTTGCGGGTTAGAGACTACAGGCCAGGTCCAAAAAGGTTTTCGCTGGGTTTCAACGGAACGCCCGGCCAAGCTTGCGAGGCCGGGAGATAAGGGAGAGCCGCTTCATGATCCTCTTTCACAAGGCCGGCAAGTGTTTTGGAAATGCAGTCGCACTCCGACCCATGGATCTAAAAATTGCGGCGAACAAAACAACCGTGCTGATTGGTCTCAGTGGCTCGGGAAAATCCACAATACTGCGACTCATTTCCGGATTACTCGAACCAACCACAGGCTGGATTGAGATTGACGGAGAAAAGCTCACCCGAGACAACCTCCTGGAGTTGCGGCGACGAATGGGCTACGTGATCCAGAGCGGTGACTTGTTTCCCCATCTGACCGCCCGCCGCAATATCCTGCTTGTCGCGCAAGAATTACAACTGGGAATGGATGAAATCACCGCACGAGTCAAAGAGTTGTGCGCCCTGACAAGACTTCCCGGCACGCTGCTCGATCGGTATCCAGTAGAGCTTTCCGGCGGCGAACAAAGGCGGGTGAGCCTCATCCGCGCGCTGATGTTGAAACCG
>DATJSQ010000321.1:0-26912 GCA_035503995.1 Verrucomicrobiia bacterium
CGGTCGGCGCGCTGGTCTTCGTCGCGGAAACAGCGGGCGATTTGAAAATAGCGTTCCAAGCCGCCGACCATGAGGATTTGTTTGAACTGCTGCGGCGATTGCGGGAGCGCGTAAAACGTCCCCGGCTCGCGCCGGTTCGGCACCAAGAATTCCCGCGCGCCTTCCGGCGTGGACTTGAACAGCACCGGCGTCTCGATTTCGAGAAAACCCTGCTCATCCATGAAACTGCGGGTGGCAATGGCCACCTTGCTGCGCAATTTCAAATTGCGCGCCATCTCCGGCCGGCGCAAATCAAGGTAACGGTATTTGAGACGCAATTCCTCGTTGACCTTGTTGGCCACTTCCGGGTCGTCCACCGGGAACGGAAGGACGTCCGCCATGTTAAGCACCTCGAGTGTTTGCGCCATCACTTCAATTTCGCCCGTGGGAATTTTGGCGTTACTCGTTCCGTCCGGACGCCGGCGGACTTTGCCGGCGATGCTGACGACGCATTCGCTCCGTAATTTTTCCGCGCGCGAAAAAATTTCCTTCGGCAAATCGGACGGGTCAAACACAGTCTGGGTGCGGCCTTCACGGTCGCGGATGTCAATGAAGATAAGGCCGCCGAGGTCGCGGCGGGAATGGACCCAGCCGGACAACGTAACAGTCTGCCCGATGTGCGCCTGGCGCAATTCGTTGCAATGGTGCGTGCGTTTCATCCCAAATCAAAAATGAACGTGAATTCTGGCTAAAAAACAGCGGGATTTCAAAGTAATTATTCCGACGAAATGGGTCACTTAAATCCAGGGGGCGATTACTTCTGATTTTCTTTCAGCGGACGCGCGAATTTTTTATCCTCGCCGGTGATGAAACACCTCATGCTCGTGCTTTTGCCGCTCCTCGCGGTGTTGGGACCGTCAGTCGCGGCGGCGGATCCTCTGGAATCAGGCTTTCTCAACCCGCCCGCTTCGGCGCGACCACAGACGTGGTGGCACTGGATGAACGGCAACATCACCACGGAGGGACTTAAGGACGACCTGGAAGCGATGAAGGACATCGGCCTGGGCGGCGCGACCATCGTCAACGTGGACAGCGGCATCCCGCGCGGGCCGGTCGAGTTCAACAGCCCGGCATGGCACGCCGATTTCAAGTTCGCCGTGGAGGAGGCGAACCGACTCGGGCTCGAGTTATGCCTCGAAAACTGCGCCGGCTGGTCAAGTAGCGGCGGCCCGTGGAACACGCCCTCGAACGCCATGCAGCGCGTCACCACGAGCGAAGTCAAGGTCATCGGCCCGGCCCGGTTCGACGCCGTCCTGCCGCAGCCGCCGACGAAGCTCGGTTTTTACCGTGACATCGCCGTGCTGGCGTTTCCCGAACCGGCGGCTGAGGAGGTGGAGATGAACGATTATTCGCCTGTCGCCACGGTGAGCACGGGCGAAGCAGTGGGCAACAAACTAACGGACGGCAACGCGCAAACGGTTGTCATTTTGCCCGCCCCGAAACCCGAGCTGCCGCAGTTTGCGCAACTGGAATTTTCGCAGCCGTTTTCGGCGTGCTCGGTGAAAATCACCGGCGGCGCGGGAATGCCCGAGTGCAGCGGAAAAATCCTGGCGTCGGACGACGGCGAGGCATTTCGCTCCGTGCAAACTTTCGGCTTCGACCGCCGAGGCCCGAAGACAATCGTGGTTTCACTGGGTGAGCAGGCGGTGGCGGCGCGGTTTTGGCGGGTGGAGTTCGACGCCCTGGGCGCGCGGGCCGGCGATCAAAGCATTCCGCTGGCCGACATCGCCTTGTCTCCGCGGCTGGCCATCACGGACATTGACGATAAGGACGGCGAAAGCGGCAACTCTGTGTCGTCCGCAGGGGATGCCGGCACGGCGGGGGCGGGCGCGGTCCCGTTGGGCAGGGTGGTTGATCTCAGTTCGCGGATGGGCGCCGACGGCAGGCTGAGGTGGCGGGCGCCGGCGGGGCATTGGATTATTTTGCGCGTCGGCTACACGCCGACGGAAATGAGCAACCATCCCGCCGCCTGGGGCGGCTTGGGATTGGAATGCGACAAATTCAGCAAATCGGCGCTCGACGCCCATTGGAATGGCTTCATGCAAAAGGCGCTCGACGACCTCGGTCCGCTGGCCGGGCGGACGCTGGACAGTTCGCTGATTGACAGCTACGAAGTTGGCGGCCAGAACTGGACGAAGGATTTCCGGCGGGAATTCGAGCGGCGGCGCGGTTACGACCCGGTGAAATTCCTGCCCACGTTCACCGGGCGTGTGGTGGAAAATCCCGCCGTGTCCGAGCGGTTTCTTTGGGACGTGCGGCGCACGATCGCCGATTTGTTCGCCGAAGATTACTATGGGCATTTTTCGGAGCTATGCCGGGAGCATGGATTGTTCAGCGCGGTTGAACCTTACACCGGTCCGTATGAATCGTTGCAATGCGGGGCGTCGTTGGGCGAGGTGATGGGCGAATTCTGGGCGGGCAGCGAGGGGGACCCCTCGGTCAAGCTCGCGGCGTCGGTCGCGCACATCTACGGCAAGACCATTGTCGGCGCGGAATCGTTCACCGCCAGTCCGCAAAACGGGCGCTGGCAAAATGACCCGTATTCGCTGAAGGCGCTCGGCGATTTGATGTTTTGCGAGGGAGTGAACCGCTACACCTTTCACCGGTACGCGATGCAGCCGTGGACGAACCGCTGGCCGGGAATGACGATGGGCCAGTGGGGAATCCATTTTGAACGCACCGAGACGTGGTGGCAGGAGGGCAAACCGTGGATTGCCTACGTCACGCGGTGCGAGTTTCTGCTGCAACAGGGCCGCCCCGTGCAGGACGCCGCCTATTTCGACGGCCAAAGCGCGCCCGTGGAGATGCCCGCGGGCAACCCGCCGTTGCCGTCTGGCTACGATTACGACGCCGTGGACGCCGACGTGCTGCTGGGCGGCGCGACGGTAAGGAGCGGCCGGCTCACGCTGGCCGACGGCGCGAACTACGCGGTACTGGTGCTGCCGCCCGAGGACATCAACATGACGCCGCAATTGCTGGAGCGCATCCGCAAGCTCGTGCGCGAAGGCGCGACCGTCATCGGCCCGCGCCCGCAACATTCGCCCAGCCTGCAGGATTATCCCGGCTGTGACCGGCAGGTGAAAGCCATCGCGGCGAAACTCTGGGGCAATTGCGACGGCGTCGCGGTGCGGGAGCATCGTTATGGCAGGGGCCGCGTCGTCTGGGGCCGGCCGCTGGCGGAGGTTTTTGCGGACCAACACCTGGAACCGGATTTTGAATTCACGAACGCCGACGGTGACGCAAAGCTGGCGTACACGCATCGCGTGGATGGCGGGACAGACATCTATTTCGTTTCCAACCAGCGCCGCCGGTTTGATTCGGACGAATGCACGTTTCGCGTTGCCGGAAAGATTCCCGAGCTCTGGCATCCCGACACCGGCCTGATTGAAAACGCGCCGGTCTGGAGCGAGCGCGACGGACGCACGACGGTGGAATTGAATCTGGACCCGGCCGGCTCGGTGTTCGTGGTCTTCCGGCAGGCGGCGGGCGCGGCTGACCATGTTGTTTCGGCGGTATTTTCCGAAGCCAAACCCATGTCGCAGCCGAAACCGGCGGAGTTGCGGATTTTGAAGGCGGCTTACGGCGTTTTCCCCACCGGCGACATGACGTGGAGCGACGTGACCGCGAAAGTGAAAAGCCTGGTCGCCAGCGGCACGGTGGAAATACCCGCCGGCAACGACTTGGCCGAAGAAGATCCGGCGCCGGGTGCCCCGAAGGAATTGCGGGTGCAATACAGCTTGGGCGACCAATCCGAAACCGTCGAGGCTGATGAAGGCGACAGCCTGATGCTGCCGCCGTCTGCCACGGTGGTCCGGGCGCTCTACGGCGAATTCCCCTTGACGAACGCAATCGTGGACGTGACCGGAAAAGTCGCCGCGTTGGTCAAGAACGGCCGATTGGATGTGGCGGCCGATAACGCGCTCGCCGGCGGCGATCCGGCCTCCGGCGTGCCCAAGGAATTGCGCGTTGATTATTCGCTCGATGGCATCGTGCGTCACGCCATCGTCCCCGAAAACGGAACGTTGACGTTGCCGACCGGCGGCGACTTGGGCGAACCGCCGCCATGCGAAATTCGCGCGGGCGCAAACGGCGCGCCGGCGGTATCGGCGTGGCAAAACGGCCGCGTCGAACTGCGCACGGCCGATGGAAGAGTTTTGAGCGCGGACGCCAGGGACGTGCCTGGGCCAAAGGAAATCACCGGCGAATGGACGTTAAATTTTCCGCCGCATTGGGGCGCGCCGGCATCGGTCACGCTGGAGCGATTGATATCCTGGCCGGACAGCACCAATGATGGCGTGCGCTACTTCTCGGGCACGGCCACTTATGAAAGGGAGATTGATATTTCGGCGGACCGCCTGGCGTCCGGGCGCGAGTTGTGGCTCGACCTCGGGCAGGTAAGGAATTTTGCCGCGGTGTCGCTAAACGGGCGCGATTTCGGAGTGTTGTGGAAGCCGCCGTTCCGCGTCAACATCACCGCCGCCGCGCGACCGGGCGCCAACCGGCTGGCCGTCAAGGTCACCAATCTCTGGCCGAACCGGCTGATCGGCGACGAGCAACTGCCGCCGGACGTCGAGTGGAACGGAAAGCAGCTCAAGGAATGGCCGCAGTGGTTGCTGGACGGAAGGCCCAGTCCGACCGGACGGTTGACGTTCACCACCTGGCATCATTACACCAAGGATTCGCCGTTGCTGGAGTCGGGGCTGCTCGGGCCGGTGACGTTGCAGACGGAGGAAACCATTCCATTGCGGTGACGATGCCGAACCTTGCATTGCGCATCTGACCGACAGCGTTGCCAATCGGACGCCATCGCTCCCTCATTCTTCAATCCGCGTTTTCCAAATTCCCCGCTCGCCAGCGGCGTCCAATTGGGTTATTTTTCTCACCATGACCGCGTTGCCAAGACCGGAAATCATTTTCACACACGAGAGTGATCTGGATGGTTTGATTGCCGGCGTCCTCCTGCAACGGCTGGCAGAAAGGGTCTTCAGCGCGAAGGTGCCGCTGGCCAGCTACCACTATAATTTTTGGAAACAACGCGAGTTGAAGGAAAAATCCGCCTGGGTGGCGGATTTCACTTTTGAGTCGCGGCTGGACAAACCGGACTGGCTGATCGTTGACCATCACGTCACCGATGCCGCGCCGAAAAATGCGCAGCTCATCCATGACATCAACAAATCTGCCGCGCTGCTTTGTTATGAGCTTTGCCGGGAGAACGGGATCCAGTCGCCGGCGCTCGACCGGCTGGTTCAGTTGAACAACGTTGCCGACTTGTTTCTGGAAGACGATCCGGATTTCGTGCTGGCCGGCGATTATGCCAACCTGGTGAAGACGTATCAGTTTTGGAACCTCCACGCGCTCATCGGCGGCGAGATTGAAAAGTTGCTCGATCACCCGCTGCTCGAAGTGATGGCGGTAAAACGGCGGGTCGAAGTCCCGCTCGGATATGAATGGAGCAAATCAAATATCACGGAAATCTCGCCGTCGGTCGGCATGGTGGATACCGTGGTCGGCAACAACAATCTGGTGGTGCATCAATTGCTGGAAAAGCAGGCGACGAAATACTCCACGCTCGTCACCTTGTTCCGGCGCGGAAATCTGGTTTTTGCGAGCTTCCGCAGCCGCAATAACGGCGATGCGCTAAAAGTCGCGGAAAAATTTCAGGGCGGCGGCCACGCCAACGCCGCCGGCGCCATCCTCCCCAAATCCATCCGCAATATTCCTGACGCCATCGAATACCTGCGCCAGATATTGAGTCCAAAGCGGGACACGCCGTTGAACAGCCTGGAATCGTTGTTCGCGAGCATTGAAGTGGGTAAAAAATAACCACAGGCGGTCACGGCAATTCCAAACGGAAAAAGCGGGCGGCGATTTGATTGGCGACCTGGAGATTGACGAAGGGTATTTGGTTGGTGGCCGTTGACCAAATGGCGTTTTGAAAATTGGTCGCGGTTTTCAGGATGAAATTGAAATTAACATTGACCGCAACAGGATATTTTCATCAATGTCACAAAAAATTACTTTCCACTGGCCATTATTGCCACCCTCTTTAAAATCATTTTCCTTATGGCTGATTCGTTTTCACGGGCCGATGGCCGTACCGCAAGTCAATTGCGTCCCGTGCGTTTTCAAAATCACATCGCGCCCAATGCCACCGGCTCCACGCTGATCGAATGGGGCAATACCCGCGTGATCTGCGGAGTCACGATCGAGGAAACCGTCCCGCGCTGGATGAGGGAACAGAAAGTTTCGGGCGGCTGGCTCACCGCGGAATACTCGATGCTGCCTTATTCCACACTACAACGCAAACCGCGCGACATCTCGAAAGGAAAATTGGACGGCCGTTCAACTGAAATCCAGCGGCTCATCGGCCGTTCCATCCGCGCGGCGATTGATTTGGAAAAGATCGGCGAGCGCACCATTTGCGTGGATTGTGACGTGCTGCAAGCAGACGGCGGGACCCGGACGGCCGCCATCACCGGGGCCTTCGTCGCCCTGGCGCTGGCGGTCAAAAAATTGCTTGAAGAAGAAAAGCTATCCGCCAGCCCGATTTTACGACCGGTGGCGGCGGTGAGCGCCGGCATCGTCGGTGGCGCGCCGTTGCTGGATTTGAATTATTCCGAAGACGTAGCCGCCAGCGTGGACATGAATCTGGTCATGAACGCCGCCGGCGAATTCATTGAAGTCCAGGGAAGCGGCGAAGAGGCGACGTTTACCGACCAACAACTCGCGGATTTGCTCGCCCTGGGCAAATCCGGCATCCGCGAATTGCTGGCCGGGCAACAAAAAGCCCTGGCCTAGAATTTTTCCGTGCCCGCCACCAAACCCATCGCCCCCCGCCCGACGCAACTGCTTTTGGTTCGCCATGGCGAAGTCGAAGACAGTTATCACAAAATCTTCGGTGGACGGATTGACATGAATCTTTCGCCGCGTGGGCGCGAGCAAGCCAGGATGCTGGCCGTGTTCCTTCAGGGAAAAAAGATTGACGCGATTTATGCCAGCCCGATGAAGCGCGTCCAGCAAACCCTCGCGCCGTTTCTGGCCAACGGGGCGCCGGCCCAGAAAATTCTCCCTGATTTGCGCGAGGTGGATTTTGGCGATTGGACGGGCTTGAATTGGGAGCAGGTCTGCGAGCGTTTTCATTTGCTGACGCATGAATGGCTCGACCACATCGAACGCGGCGTTGCGCCCAATGGCGAGAACGGTTTCCAATTTCGCGCCCGTGTCGAACCGTGTGTCCGGGACATCGTAAAGAATCATCCCGGCCAAACCACCGCCATTTTCTGCCACGGCGGCGTGATTCGCATGATTTTGGCCATTCTTCTCAAGCTCCCGCTGCCCGGAACCAACATGTTCGAAATCGAATACGCCAGCGTCACCCAAATCGCCCTGCACCCCCGCCACGCCGAAATCGAATTGTTGAACTTCACCCCCTGGCGAGACCTGAATTCGAGCGGCCATTCTTCCCGATGAAGTGGAGGTCGCCGCTCTGGAGGATTCTCGTCCTGACGACACGGGAGGCCGAGGATGCCGTGGCGGAATTGCTTGGGCAAATTCCTGGTTGCAAACCCACGACCTACACCGATTTGAAAAAGGGAACCAGCTCGGTTTCCGCCTATTTTACCGGGAAAGCTCCGTCGCGCGAAGTCTGTAAAGAAATCCGACAGGGGTTGAAGCGAATCGAAGATTGCGGCCTGAAAATCGAGCCGGCAAGCGTTTCCATTTCGAAAATCCGCGCCCAGAACTGGGCGGAGTCCTGGAGGCGGCACTTTCCGCCCATTAAAATTGGCGGTTCTCTTCTGATCAAGCCGGGTTGGAATCAAACGCGTGCCTCCAAAGGCCAAGCCGTGGTGATTCTTGATCCCGGATTGAGCTTTGGGACCGGCCAACATCCGACCACGGCATTTTGCCTGCGCGAAATCGTGCGTTGCCGGACCGCTTTTCGCCACGGTCGCCAGCCGCCTTCCCTCCTTGATCTCGGCGCCGGTTCGGGAATTTTGGCGATTGCCGCGGCCAAACTGGGCTTCCAGCCAATCCGCGCGATTGATTTTGACCCTGACGCCGTGCGCATTTCGCGGGCGAACGCGCGGAGGAACCGCGTTTCTGACAAAATCCGGATTGGCCAGGGGGATGTGTCAAGACTTGGGACAAACCCGTTGAAGCGCTTCGATGTGGTTTGCGCGAATCTCACGTCGAATTTACTCATCACGGAGCGGAAAAAAATCGCGGCGCAATTGAAACCGGGCGCGGTCCTGATTTTGGCGGGGATTTTGAAGGGTGAGTTTGCGGATGTTCAAAAAGTCATTGGACATTGTGGATTTCGATTGCTCCGCGCCAAATCCGAGGGGGGATGGCGCTCGGGAATTTTCCGGCTCAACTCATTTTGATTCCCCTGAACATTTTTTGAACAGCGTCCCACAACGCAAGTCTAACCCAATGTCAGTGATTGGTTATGAAAAGTCAGGACAGCCTAATGGTTTGGCACCATTTACGCTGTATTGCCGTGCTGAAAGGAATCGAGTTATGATGAAGACATTGGAAGCTATTGGTGAAGCAATTCGTGACCCAAAACATCCATTCAGAAAAGCTGAACATCAGCCCAAAAAAGCCCGAAAAAACCGTTATGAGCGCAGAAAGATCAAGGAATATCTCCACATGACAGATTGGATTGCTGAGGAAATGGCCTGAGGCCAAATTTTTTCAAGCTGTTCAGAAAACGCCAGCGCTTCGTGCAAAGGCTGGTCGGAAAGGGAAAATTTCTCACTTCACCCTTTGGCCTTTTTTTCCCTCACGATGGCATTTCAACTTTAAGGCGTTTGGGGAAATGCTGATGCAATTAGCACTCCCGCACTCGCTTTGCGTCGTGGAGTGCGGCGGCAATCGCAGCGCGACGCCGCTTTTCCCGTTCGTTTTTTCTTTCGCGTATTTCGCGTATTTCGCGGTTTGCCTTAACTGCGCCCATCTGCGTTATCAGCGGTTAAAAAATCCGTGTCCATCTGTGTCCATCCGTTGAACAATCGTAAATCGTAAATCGTAAATCGTAAATTTCGGGTCACTGGCAGTCCGGGCAGATTCCAAAAAATTCCAGCTTGTGGGTGACGCCCTTGAAATGGTTCTTGGCGGCAATTTGCCTTTCGATTTTTTGCGGAAAACATTCGTCCACCTCCACGACTTCGGAACAGCGGATGCATACGAGATGGTGATGGTGACCGTCGTCATTTTCGCCCACCAGTTCAAACCGCGCGGCGCCGTCGCCAAAGTCAAACCGCTTGACCATGCCCATTTTTTCGAGCAAATGCATTGAGCGATAAATGGTGGCCAGGTCGCATTGGCCCGGCGGCATTTCCGAAAAAATCTCCTTGTTGGCCAGCGGATGCGGGTGCTTTCGCAAAATTTCCAGGATCGCCGCGCGGGGGCCGGTGATCTTTTTTGATTGGCCCCGCAAACGGCTTTTGAGCGTGGACATTTCCTGCCGCTCACGCGAATGGGAATGCGGTTTCATGACTACTGACAAAAGTCTCACTGACCGCTCAAAAAAGCAATTTGATTTTCGCCACGGAAACAACAAAGCGTTGAAGGGCCGCTTCAACGCTTTGGCGCCCGGTGCGGGGGTAAATTACTTCATCAGCAGCATCTGGCGCGCGCGTTTGATCGCGCGGGTGAGCCGCCGCTGGTAATGCGCCGGCATGCCGGTGTATTTGCGCGGCAGGATGCGTCCCTGGTCGGTGACATATTGCCGCAACAAATTCGTATTCTTAAAATCCAGGGCGTCGGCGGTAAAGTCAATTTTGGGTTTGGGACGCGGCGTGCGATGTTCCATCGGGCGCGAACCGCGCTTGTCCTTGTCGGTATGGGTTTTGCGAGGCATATTTATTTGATTTCGCGATGCACGGTGTGGCGGCGCAGGGCGGGGTTGTATTTTTTAACCTCTAATTTCTCCGTTTGCAACTTCTTATTGCGGGTGGTCATGTAACGGGAAGGCGATTTGCCTTCCTTGCGGGCCTCGGTGCATTCGATGGTGATGATATCTCGCGGCATAAAACACTCCTATCTATTCCTTTTCCTTGGCCTTGTTGTTTTGCTCTTCGCCGGCCTCTTCAGCTTCTTCGCCATCGGTTTCAGGCGCCCCGGTGGTGTCAATGGTGCCCAACTGTCCGAGCCGCCGCGATTTCAACGCCCCTTCCTTTTCCAATTGCGCCTGCGCCTCGACGGTAAAGCGCGTCCACGGAATCGCCTCCAGCCGCGCGCGCGGGATGTTTTTTCCCGTCAATTCGCAGACGCCGTAGGTCTTTTTCTCAATGCGTTTGAGGGCCTCCTCGATTTCATAAACGGCGTCCTGGTCCGACGACAGGAGGCTCAGGGCGAAATCGCGGTCGAAATTGTCCGTTCCCGAATCGGCCATGTGGAGGCTGTAACCGGCCAGTTCCTGGGCCGATTCCTGGGCCAGGCCGTCCATTTGGTGGCGCAACTGGTCGCGCAACTCGACCAAATGCTGGTAATATTTCTGCCACTCGGGCTTGATCCTTTTGTTTTCGATGGGGGCGTTGTTTTTCGAGGCGGGTCGGCCGAGGATGGCCGCAGCTGTGGCGGAGGCCGGCTTTTTGCTGATGTTCTTCTTCGCTGTCACAAAATTTAAATGTTAAAACTAACTATCGGCAACAATGCCGGTTCGTCAAGAGCGCGGGAATTTACCAGACCAAAATAAATATGCCACAAAAAAGTTTGAAAAATTTTGGCTGGTCGAAAATGGACCCGATGACGAGCGACTTTCGCAAAGGATTCGTGTGAATCAAACCCGGAGGCTGCCGCATTTCGCATGGTTTTCGAGCGGCTTTTGGCGCCCGCCTGCAATTCCCCCTCCGCGTCGCGAGTCTGTGGGCGACAGGGAGGGCCGCGGATCTTGCCGCGGCCAAGTCCGAAGTTGCCCGGATCGGAGCGGCGGTGGTGAATTGAAGCTTAATTCAGACCGGAACTGGTGGTTCCTCCCGGCCCGCTCACGCCGAAACGACCGCTCATCGCCCCATCGGCGCCGTCTTTGATGGTGAGGAAACGTGTGTCATCCGGCCCCAGCTTTCGTTCAAACCAATCGGATGATTTCAATTCCGCTCCCGGCTGAACCGGCGGCTGAAAGGCCGCCTCCGGCAGCGGCTGGTTAAGATTGTCGTAATGGAACCGAAATATCTCGTTACCGAATGTGCTGCATTGAACCACCTGTAAAGGCAAAAACGTCCTGGCATCTATCCACCATTCCAACTTGGAGGCCGAAACGCCAGACGGCTCATTTTGCGATTGCCGTACAATCCAGCTTTGCACCCGGTGGCACGAACGTCCTTCCAGTTGCGTCTGGCCTTCGTAAACCAGCCGTTCTTTCGCAACAGCGGATTCCACCGTGCGCCCGGTCAGGCCAAAGGGATCGGCAACGCTCGTATAAATGTCCGCCACCGTGGCAGTGGGGGCGCTGTCGAGCCTTCGCTCGTTATGTTCGTTTTCCGAGTATAACCAGCAGGTCTTTCCATCCGTGCCCAGAATGAATGCCTTGCCCATTCCCATCGCGTCTGAAATATCGGCGTAAGCTTGATTGGTTCCCTGCCATTTGAAAGTCGCCCAGTGGGACATGATTTCGTTATCAAGCGATTCCTTTTGTCCGAACAACGACAATGACTGGACCGTTTCAACGCCGGAAGTCAACTTCGCGCGCGCAGTTTTCATCGAGGATAGCAATTCTTGGAGCCGAGGATCTTTTGCCGCGGAGGCTATTCGATTCAGTTGTTCACTGGAATAATCATTCGTGCCAACCTGGCAGGAGATCACCACTGGCTCGCTGGCCACACCGTCGGCGCTTTTGAAACCCTCCAACGTCAGCCGAGTTTCATTGTCTGGCGGCAACAACACCGGCACCGTAAACGTGTGCGAGGCCGAATCATAATCGAAACTGGGGATTAACGCCGGCAGGCCCCAGCCGCCCCAGCCGATGGTTCGCAAATACGGCGGACTTTGGTTGGGCGGTATCATTGGCTGGTCAAAGGTGATTTTCAGCAGCGTCAGCACCGGCAGCGTTTCACCGGCTGTTGGTGAAATGCTCACGAACTTGGGCTGGGCCGCACCCAGTTTGGCCGCCAGCGGTTTGGTGGTGAAATGCCAGCGGTATGTCTGAGCGAGAGCTGAATTTGTGCCGTGAAATCCTCCGAAAGCGCCGGAACCGAAATTGACCACCAGTTCGTTCGTCTGGTCCGGAGCCAGCCATACGGGAATGACGAACTCATTCTGGTCGAATTCATAGCGAGGTTGGCCATCGGGAAGGAAACCGCCAGACAGCCATTGAATCGCCAGGTCCTTCGGATTCATGGGCTGGTCGAAACGAATGTGGATTTCCTGCCGCGCGTCCACGTTGGTCGCCCCGTTCGCTGGCGAGATGAAGATTACTTTCGGGAAATTTGCGTTGGTGAATTCCAAACCGGCGGCGGTTTGCTGGCGACTTGAAACCTCTGATTCAGCGGAGGCGGGCGAAGCGTTGGTGATCCATGTCGCCTGGCTTTCTTCCGACGCTTCGGCGCTTGTTCCAAAATAAAGCGAGGCGAACGGATGGCCGTTGGTTGAATACATGCTCACGTGTGGAAGGCCGGGAACAAGATGAGGGTGAACCAAAATGAAATCACCCTTCCCTTTGGTAATTTGCATTTGTTGCATTGGGTCTATCGGGGTGGGACCGGAGTTCGTTGGGGTAATGAAAAGCGCCAATTTTGCGCTGTCATGACTGACAAGATCGTAATGTCCCTTGACGGTCATCTGATTGCTGGTCCGCTCGACGGAAGTGATTTCAATCGAATCACCATTTGGAAACCAGGTCTGACCGATGTAATCGGATTTGCCGACCTGCTGCGCATGCATGGCCTGCGCGTACTGACGCGCCCGGACGAAATTCGGAATGGCAATTGCCAGCAACATTCCCACAAAGGCGATGAATAGCACGGCCGCCGTCACGCCTGCCGCGATACCGATTACGGCTCCCCAAGGGCCACCCTGTCGCGGCGGCGCAACCGGCGTACCGACTGGCGCGTTGCCGGGGGCGCTGGCAACCTGCCCGAAAATATCTTCGTAGGCGTACGCCAGCGTCGCCAGACAAAGCGGGATGGCAACGAAAATGCCGACGAAACAGAGCATGAGGCCGACGAGATGAATCAGGGCCAACACGATAAGGAACCATAAAAATTTCCACCAGTGCCGGGACACGACTCTGCGGCTGAGACCCATGGCGGGCCAGAAATCGAGTCCCTTGTCCGCAACCAGCGGCAGGGCGAAAGTCCACGCAACCCAAAGATAAATGCCGGGCAGGACCAGGCAGATCAGCCCCAGAATAATCAGCAGCCAGGTAATCACACCGGCCAGCACCAGTTGCAGAAAGGCGACTTTGAACCCGGAAAACGCTGTTTCAACGGTGGCTGAATTTCCCCGGATCCGATTGAGGAAATACAACCACAAGCCGCCCATCAACGGAGTGCCAACGACGATGCCTGCAACCGAACGCGTGGCCAGGTAGGAGAGCAGCCAAACCAGCGCGCTCACTCCGACGATCGGCCAAAAATCACTGATGAGCAAAGCCCAGCCCCGATTCAAGCAATGGCAGATGTTCAACGAGTAATCCCGCGCCGCCGCCGCTTGAATGAATGCCGCGGCGTCCGAGGCCGCGCCTCCAAGCGGCGGAGTTTGCGCGATGGTTTCCACGCGGGTTTTAAGCTCGTTGGCCTGTTGGTATCGCAGTTCCGGCTTTTTCTCCAACGTGCGCAGCACCACTTCGTCCAGCCGCACGTCAATTTGCACTTTTTTCGACGGCGGCTCGATTTTGCCGGAGGGCAACTCTCCGGTGAGCATTTGGTAGAACACCACGCCGAGCGAATAAATATCCGCGCGATGGTCCACTTCGGCGGAATTCTTGATTTGTTCGGGCGCCATGTATTGCGGGGTGCCGAGCGCGCTGCCGGCTTGCGTCAATTCGCCGGGAGGGGGCGGGGCACTCTTCGCTGTTTCCCCGGAATCCGGGGCGACGATTTTGGCGACGCCGAAGTCGGCGATTTTCACCCGGCCGTCCCGGCCCAGCAAAATGTTTTCCGGCTTGATATCGCGGTGAACGATGCCGCGGTCGTGGGCGTATTGCAGCGCCTCGCAAATCTGGGGCACGATGGCCAGCGCCTCTTTGGGCGCCATCCGGCTGGTTTTGAGCACCTGCCGCAAATTGACGCCGTCCACAAATTCCATCAGGAAATAAAACAGTCCGTCAACCTGGCCGAATTCGTAAAGGGTGACAATGTGCGGATGGTTCAGTTTGGCCAGGGCCTGGGCCTCGCGCGTGAAACGCCCGGCAAAACCCTCGCCGGCGGCAATCTGCGGCGGCAGGATTTTCAGGGCCACAATCCGGTCCAATTGTTTCTGCCGCGCCTTATAGACGGCGCCCATGCCGCCCTGGCCGATAAATTCGAGAATGTCCAGTTGGGAAAATTTGGCGGCGAGTTCCTCGATTTTGGGCGGAACAAAGGGCGGCGATTTGCCACCGGTGTCCGTGCCGGTGGGAAAGGCCCTTTCATAAGGCATTCAGGGCAAAGCCCACGGGGCGCGTTGGAATCCAGCGGTTTGCCGCAGCTTGGACAGATTGGTTTGGTATCCATGTCCGGTTACTACTGAAATTGGAGCGGAAGGTTACAGGCTTTTGGCGGACAGGGCGATTATCTTTCCACCAAAGCGCTGAACAAATCCCGCATTTCGGCTTCGACATCCTGCGGACGGTCGAGCGTGCCGGCGATTTCCTCGCGAATCAAGTCGCGGTAACGCTTCCGCAAACGATGCACGGCCACTTTGATGGCGCTTTCGCTCATCTCCAGGCGCGCCGCCAGTTCGGCGTAGGGCTGCGACTCCCGGCTTCCCATGAGTGTTTGTTTGAGCGCGGCAAACAAGCCCGTTTTCCCTTCGCCCTGATATTCGAGTTCGAGGCGGTTCAGGACCTCATCGAGCAACGTCAAGGCCCATTGCTTTTCGAAAATTTTGTCGGGCGTGGAATTGTCGGACGGCTCCAGATCGAAGCGTTGCTCGGCCGCGGCCCAATCCAATGACAACAGCGGACGGCCGCCGCCGCGTTTTCCGGACTGGCTTTTCTTCCATTCATTGATAAGGAAATGGTTCATCGAGGCCAGGAGGAACGAGCGGAACCGGCCCAGATGGGGATCGGCAACGGCCAGCGATTGGCGTTCGAGCAATTGCACGAAGAATTCCTGGGTAAGGTCCTGGGCATCTTCCGGCGAATGGCCGCGGCGGCGCACGTAGGCGTAGAGCGGATACCAATAAATCCGGCAAAGTTTTTCGAGGGCCGCGTGGGCGTGGGTGGTATCGCCGTGTCCCGCTGCCAGCACCACGGACCAGCGGGTGGTGGCAAAGACGGTTGGCGGTTGGGCAGCGCCGGGAGATGAAGGCGGATTAGACGGAGCAGTTTGGGTTGAAGTGCTCACCGGGAATGAGCTTAACTGAACGGGGTAAAAGGGCAAGAGGGGCAATCCGGGACACAAGAAGAACCTGGAACCGCTGTTGAATTCCTCGGTTCTACGATTACCACCTCGGCGCGAGTTTTCGCAAGGTGAGATAGACCGCAAATGCCAGGGTAAAGCCGATGAACCAGGCGTAATTGTAAAGATGTCCGAGGGAAGCCGGAACGTCCGCAGTGTTCACAAGGCCCACATTCACCAGAAACCCGGGCAGGCTCGGCAATACGCCGATGACAAACGAAACGAGCGCGACCATGCTGAATCCGCCTCGAAAACGATATTCGCCGGTGGTCTTGTAGAGCCCCGCGACATCAAGCTGCCGGCGGCGACAAACAAAGTAGTCGGCAATCAGGATTCCGCCAATGGGACCGAGCAACGCGCTGTAAGCGATGAGCCAGGTGAAAATATAACCATTCGGATCGGCGACCAGCTTCCAGGGCATCATCACAATGCCAACGACGCCGGTAATGAGACCGCCCAGGCGGAAGGAAATGTTCCTCGGCGCCAGGTGCGCGAAATCGTTTGAAGGCGAAACGACATTCGCCGCGATATTCGTGGCGAGCGTGGCGATGCAGAGGGCGAGCATGGCAATGATCAGCACGACGGGATTGCTGAATTTTGTGAGCACATCCACCGGATTCCAGATGGGCGCGCCGTAAATGACGGTGGTCGCGGAGGTGACCGCGACGCCGATAAAAGAATAAAGCGCCATTGTCAGCGGCAGCCCGAGCGCCTGTCCAACGACCTGGTCGCGCTGCGATTTGGCGTAGCGGGAGAAATCGGGAATGTTGAGCGAGAGCGTCGCCCAAAAACCGACCATGCCGGTAAGGGCGGGGAAGAAGTATCCCCAGAATTTTTCGGCCTGGGGTTGTCCGGGATCGAATTGCGATTTCTGCGACAACATTTCGCCCCAACCGCCCGCGGCATGATAAGCCCATCCCAGGAGCAACAAGCCGAGCGCGAGGAGCAGCGGGGCCTTGATATTCATCAGCCAACGGATGGTCTCAATGCCGCGATAGATGACGGCCATGTTGATGCCCCAGAAAAACAGGAAGCACAAAAATTGTCCACTGGTGATGCCCGCCCAGTTTGCGGGTGTCGCCGGGCTCAAATGGAAGATGGTGGCGCAGATTTTGTAAATTGCCTCGCCCCCGATCCAGGTTTGGATACCGAACCAGCCGCAGGCGACGAGGGCGCGGAGAATGGCGGGGAAATTGGCGCCGTGCGTGCCAAAGGCCGCGCGGCAATAGACGGGAAACGGGATGCCGTAGCGCGTGCCGGCGTGGGCATTGAGAACCATGGGGATGAGCACGATGAGATTGCCGAGAAAGATGGTGAGGATGGCCTGCCACCAATTCATGCCGCCGCCGATGAGCGATGACGCGAGCATGTAGGTGGGAATACACGCGGACATGGAAATCCACAACGCCGCAAAACTCAACATTCCCCATTTGCGCCGCGATGGCGGGACCGGCGCGAGGTCAAGGTTGAACAGCCGGCTCTGCGCGATGTCGGCTTCGACATCGGGCGCGTTGGCGGCCAGGCCGGATGAAATCGCCATAGTCAGGAAATCAAAGTGAACATCAAAAATGACTGGGCCGGCGCTGGAGGAATTTTCCGTGGCCGTGTTTGCCCACAAATTTGCCCCCGCGCACGGCGACCTGGCCGCGCACCGTGACCACTTCGGGCCGCCCCTCAATTTTCCAACCTTCAAAGACGTTGTAATCCACATTCATTTGCTGCTTCTTCGCGGATATCTTCCCGCGATAATCCGGATCATAGACGACCAGGTCTGCGTCGGCCCCAAGCTGGATGGTCCCTTTGCGCGGAAACAGGTCAAATAGTTTTGCAACTTGCGTGCTGGCGACGTTCACAAACGTGTGCAGGTCAATCTTCCCCGTTTTGACACCATAAGTGTAAAGCACATTGATGCGGTCTTCGAGCGACGGGATACCGTTGGGGATTTTGGTGAAATCATTTTTGCCCATCGGCTTCTGGACCTTGAAATCAAACGGCGCGTGATCGGTGGCGACGGTTTGCACGAGGCCGTCGCGCAGGCCGTTCCAAAGGACCTCCTGGTTCCGCTTGTCGCGCAGCGGCGGCGACATGACGTATTTGGCGCCTTCAAATCCCGGTTTCTCCGCATCCGTTTTATCGAGGGTGAGATATTGAATCAGGGTTTCCACATTGACGCGCACGCCGCGCATTCGGGCGGCAATGGCCTGGTCGAGCGCTTCCTTGCAGCTCAAATGCACGATATAAACCGCCGCGCCGGTAAGTTCGGCAAAAGTCATGAGGTGATGGACCCCCTCCGCCTCGACTTGCGGGGGACGGCTGTGGTAATGCTGGCCGGGGCCGGTCTTCCCGGCGGCGAGCAACTCCCTGCAACGTTCGGTGACGAGCGTCTCGTTCTCGCAATGCGCCGTCACAATCGCCCCAAGCTCTTTGGCGAGCTTGAGCGCCCGATACAGTTCCGTGTCGTCCACCCCGAAGGCACCCTTGTAAGCGAGAAAAATTTTGAAAGAGGCGACGCCGCGGCTGACGATTTCGCGAAGCTGTTTTTCGGTTTGGTCGTCGAATTTTGTGACGCCCATGTGGAAGGTGAAATCGCAGGCGGACTTGCCGACAGCGTGTTTCAGCCATAACTCGAAACTTTCCAGGGCGTCGTCCTTGCGGCTGGGACAACACATTTCGATGAGCGTAGTGGTGCCGCCGACCAACGCCGCGCGGCTGCCCGAGATGTAGTCGTCCTTGGCGAACGTTCCCATGAACGGGAGATAGATATGGACGTGCGGATCAATGAAGCCGGGAAAAACATATTTGCCCCGGGCGTCAATGACTTCCGCGCCCGCGGGCGGTTTGAGGCCGCGGTCAATTCGCGTGATGGTTTCGCCTTCGCAAAAGATGTCCGCCGTGTAGCGTTGGCTGGCCGTGACGATTTCGCCGTTTTTAATTAACAGGCTCATAATTTGGTGAATTCAGGGTCGCCTCATTTCTCCCGATGCCAGATGTCGCCCTCGCCGTAACTGAACCAGCGGCTGGTGGTGACTTTTTGTTGCGTGAAAAACTGGACACCTTCGACGCCTTGCATGTGCAAATCGCCGAAAAACGATTCGTTCCAACCATTGAACGGAAACCAAGCCATTGAAGCCGGGACGCCGATGTTGATGCCCACCATGCCGCAATTGATGCGATGCTTGAACTCGCGCGCAGCCTTGCCGGAACGCGTAAAGATGGAAGCTCCGTTGCCATAAGCGGATTTGTTGGCCAGTTCGATGGCCGCGTCGAGATCCTCCAGGCGCATCACGTTCAGCACCGGCCCGAAAATCTCTTCCCTGGCCACCGTCATGCCGCCGTTGACTTCATCCAGAATGGTTGCACCGACAAAGAATCCGCCAGGCGCGTCCTTGATTTTAACGCCCCGGCCATCGGCGGGAATTTTCGCGCCTTCCTTGATGCCCGCTTCAATGAGTTCCAAAACGCGTTCGCGATGTTGTCTCGTAATAAGGGGACCCATGTCCGGCTGGGTTTCGCGGTCGGTGGGGCCGACCCTGATTTTGCGGGTGGCTTCGATCAAGACGGGCAGGACGGTCTTTTGTGCTCCGCCAACGATTACCGCCGTGGATCCCGCCATGCAGCGCTCGCCCGCGCAACCGAACGCGCCTTCAATAATCCCGCGCACCGAATTGTCAACATCCGCATCCGGCATAACGAGGGAAAAATTTTTGGCGCCGCCGTTGGATTGAACACGTTTGCCGTGCTTCGTTCCCATTTCGTAAATATATCGGGCGACGGGCGTCGAGCCTACGAACGAGATGGCTTTGACCCTGGGGTTCGTAAGAAGCGCGTCAACCGCTTCGCGTCCACCGTGAACGATGTTGAGGACGCCCTTGGGCAAACCGGCTTTTGCGAGCAGTTTTGCGATTTTGATCGCGGTGAGCGGGACTTTCTCGCTTGGCTTGAGGACGTAGGTGTTGCCGCACGCGATGGCGATGGGATACATCCATAGCGGCACCATGGCCGGAAAATTGAACGGCGTAATTCCGGCGCAAACGCCGAGGGGCTGCCGGATGGCGTCACAGTCAATGCCCCGCGCGACGTTCTCCAAAATCTGGCCCATCATGAGCGAGGGCACGCCGAGGGTGAATTCCACGGCTTCGATGCCGCGCTTCACGTCACCGCGCGATTCGGCCAGCGTTTTTCCGTGCTCGCGAGTGTTGCTGCGGACCAGGTCCTCAAAATTTTCCTCAAGCAACGTCTTGAACTGGGCCAGCACGCGGGCGCGTTCGACGGGCGGCGTTTCCATCCAATCGGGAAACGCGGCTTGCGCGGCCTCGACGGCGGCGTGGACTTCGGCGACACCACCGGCGGGGCATTCGGCAATCACTTCGCCGGTGGAGGGGTTGAAGACGGGCGTGCCGGGGAGCTTCGGCTGAAGCCAGTTGCCGCCGATAAAGAATGGGCACGGTTCCATATTAAAAAATACCAAGTTCCAAGCACCAATCTCCAGAGAAACTCCAAGCACCAAACTTCAATTTCGTGTGGGCACGGCCTTCGATATTTGGTGCTTGGAGCTTGGTGCTTTTCATCGGTCATTTCCGATATATGCTGGCGAAAATCAAATGCAATTCCTTCGCTTCGCGATAAAGCGTTCGGGCTTCCTCTGCCAATTTGGGTTCGGATGCAGCGATCATCCTTAGAAAGAATTTTGTTTCTTTTGCCTCTTTGACACAGCGGCCAATGGTATTCCTAAAATCCTTCTTCGAGACCCTTTCGTTTGCCTCGCAATAATTCGCGCCGACACTTGTGCTGCATCCGGCGAGCTGGTCAATCAACCGGTCATTTTCCGGTGCCCGCCGAACTTTTTTGCAAAAGTGGATGATCGCCTCGCCGAATTTGGCGGTTCGCTCCTCCAGATCAAAAGCATGGCGTGCCGGGCTTTCGCCGGGCGGCGAGTCGCTCAGCGCCCATGCTTCTGATTTTAGTGCCGGATATTTCATAAAAAGCTTCAAGCATTAACATCCATTTGCATCGCTCATTGCTTGATTTGGTCCTTGGTATTTGAAGTTTCTCTGGAGCTTGGAACTTGGAATTTGGCGCTTTTTTTCATCGCGCGAGCGCATCGGACTGTTTCACGAAATCATTTCCGCTCCATTCGGCGTCGCTCTTGACGACTTTTGCGGCTTTTTGCGCAGCCTTGCGGTCGGCCTGGCGTTTTACCAGATCGGCGTGGCTGGTGAAATAATCGAGGCTCCTGCCCTTGAAATCGGCGGGTGTTTCAAATTTATGCTTTTCCATGAACGCCAACAGTTGCTCCCCCATGGGCCTGACGAGTTCATAGCCGAACTTCATCACCCCGGTGCAAACCTGGACCGTGTCGGCGCCGAGCAATATAAATTCCGCCGCGTCGTTTCCGGATTCGACCCCGCCGATGGCCGAGAGCGAGCGTCCGGGAAATTCCTTGCGGACCAACTGCGCGACCTCCATGACCATGCGCAGAGCGATGGGCTTTACGGCGCGCGAGGAGTAACCGCCGGGCGTGGTGTAACCTTCCACGCTAGGTTCGGGCCGAAGTGATTCGAGATTGACACCGATGACACTGCGAATGGTATTGATGGCGCTGATGCCGGTGGCGCCGGCCTGAAGCGCGGCGCGGCTGGGGTCTTCGATGTGCGTGATGTTCGGCGTCATTTTCGCCCAGACGGGTTTTTTGGCCGCGCTCATCACCCAACCGACGACCTCACCGACAATCTCGGGATTCTCGCCCATGGCGGCGCCCATTTTGCGTTCCGGCAAACCATGCGGGCAGGAAAAATTCAGTTCAAATCCGTCCACGCCGCACGCCTGGCAGCGCTCGACGATTTCGACCCACGCGTCCCGGCGATATTCCTCCATGATGGACGCGATGAGGACGCCGTTGGGAAAGCGGTCCTTGCACTTTTTGAATTCCTCCTCCCAAATTTTGAACGGGCGGTCGCTGATGAGTTCAATATTTTCCCAGCCGATGATTTCCCCGCCGTCGCTCGAATGCAACTTGGCATAACGTGGGGTGACGTTGACCACCTTGGAGGCGTCGAGGCTGACGGTCTTGGCGATGACGGCGCCCCACCCCTCGGTGAACGCCTTGGCGATGACATTCAAATTTGTTCCGGGAGGCCCCGATCCGATGACGAACGGGTTCGGCAATTTCAGTCCGTCCACAATTGTATTTAGCGTTGGCACGACCTTAAAACATTTTTCTCCGCAATGCCCTTAAATGAGTTTATACTGGCTTTGCCGAAATTTGTCACAATAATTTTACGTTTAGACAACAGTTTCGGACGATGAACCTGCTCAATCCCAAACGGACCGTCGTCGAGTTGAAAGAACTTCGCGCGCTGACCGGCGATGAAAACGGGGCGCAGCGGGTGGCTTTCACCCAAACGTGGCTGACAGCGCGGGAGTTTCTCCGGAAAAAAGTCGAAGGGCTGGGATTGGAAATCCACAACGATGCGGCCGGCAACACCTGGTTCACGCTGGCCGGTGATTCGGCCAAAAGCCTGCTGATCGGCGGGCATATTGATTCCGTTCCGAACGGGGGCTGGCTGGATGGCTGCCTCAATGTGCTGGCCGGAGTGGAGATTTTGCGCCGCATCCATTCCCAATACCACGGCAAGCCGCCGGTGACCGTCCGCGTGGTGGACTGGGCGGACGAAGAAGGCGCGCGGTTCGGCAAAAGCCTGTTCGGGTCGTCCGCCTGTTCGGGCAATCTCGATATGGCCGAAGCGCGCGGCCTGGTGGACAAACAAGGAATCAAACTTCCAGATGCGCTGAAAGCCGTCGGCATAGACTTTGAGCGAGTAAAGGAGAGCGGAAAAGAACTGCGGGACGCCGCGGCGTATCTGGAGCTTCACATTGAACAAGGGCCGGTGTTGCTTGATTTGGGTCTGCCGCTTGGGGCGGTGTTAGGCACCTTTGGCGTGGAACGTCATGCCATCACGTTTCACGGGCAGGCGGCGCATTCGGGAAGCACCCCCATGGACCGGCGCAAGGACGCTTTTCTGGCCGCGGCAAAAATGGGCCTGGAGATTTACAAAATTGCCGCGCACAGCGCCGGCGGGGTCTGCACGATTGGCTCATGCGTGACGAAACCGGGCATCGTCACCAGTGTCGTCGAAGACTGCCGCATCACGCTGGACCAGCGGCATTTGGATCCCGCGGCGCTGACGACGATGTTGAGCGAAGCGAAAGCGGCCGCCGAAAAATTTGCCCGGGAGGGAAACGTGACGGTTTCATGGGAACGGCTCTGGCAAATTCCGCCTCATCCATTCAACGGCGATCTCATTGCCTTGTGCGACGAGGCGATTCGCGAAACGTGCGGGAAATCGCACCGGCTGCCGAGCGGCCCGTTGCACGATGCCGCCGAAGTGGCCGCCGCAGGGGTGCCTACGGTGATGATGTTCGTCCAAAGCCTGCACGGCATCAGCCACAACAAAATTGAAGACACCCGGGAGGAACATCTTGAACTCTGCGTGACCGCATTCGATAAACTCGCCGGGAAAACGATTGATTGGATTCAGACATCAGGGTGTCAGCGATAAAAGATATCCATGTCTCGTTCGCGTTTTGTCATGTTGCTGCTGGCGCTGGGCACGCTGGCCATTTATCTGCCCGTGTCACATTACGGCTTCTCGATTTACGACGACCCCGACTATATCACCGACAATTCCCATGTCCAGGACGGGCTGACCTGGAGCGGAATCAAGTGGGCCTTCACGACGTGGCAGGCAGCCAATTGGCACCCCCTGACGTGGCTTTCACTCATGGCTGGATGCCAGTTATTCGGCCTCAACGCTGGAATTCAACACGACATCAACGTCCTTTTTCACACGGCAAATGCCATATTGCTTCTGGCGTTGCTGCTGCGCCTGACCAGCGCCTTTTGGCCGAGCGTGATTGTTGCGGCGCTATTTGCCTGGCACCCCTTGCACGTGGAGTCCGTGGCGTGGATTTCCGAAAGGAAGGACGTCTTGAGCACATTCTTCGCCCTGCTGACGTTACTGACTTATGCACGATATGCTGACCCGCGCCTCACCTCGGCCCTCTCGGAGCGGGGACAGCCAGCGGACGCGAAAAGTCGTTCGAAAGCCAAGCGGGCGCCGGCTTTCTTCCGTGCGGCGGCGTTGTTTTTATTCGCCCTGGCCCTGATGTCCAAGCCGATGTTTGTGACGCTGCCGCTTGTCATGTTGTTGCTGGATTTTTGGCCGTTGGGACGGTTCAACCGGTTCGGAGCCTGCAGACCCTCACCTCACCCGGACCCTCTCCCCTCCCATCAGAATGAGAGCGGAGAGGGAACAGCAGGGGGACCCGAACAAATGCACGGAGGCCCGGCAGTTTGCCGCAGTAATTTGGAGAACGAAAATTTTCAGGAGAAAACCGTGCTGCGACTGATTTTCGAAAAATGGCCGTTTTTTCTGCTGAGCATGGCGTCCTGCGTCGTCACATTTCTATCGCAAAGTCACGGGGGCGCGGTCAGGTCACTGGCCCGGGTTCCGCTCGGGCTGCGATTGGAAAATGTGCCGGTGGCCTACGCTGATTATCTGCTGAAACTGTTTTGGCCGGCGCATTTGGCGGTTTTCTATCCTCTTCCTCGAACCATTCCGGCAGTGGCTGTCGCCACGGCTGTGGCCGTGTTGATCCTGATTTCCGCGGCCGCCTGGCTGGCGCGAAAAAAATTCCCGTATTTTCCCGTGGGCTGGCTTTGGTTTCTCGCCACCCTGGTTCCGGTCATCGGTCTGGTTCAGGTCGGCAATGCGGCGATCGCCGACCGTTATGCCTATTTTCCCTCGATTGGAATTTTTCTGATGGTCGCGCTTGGGATTCGGGACGCCACCAAGCGGCTTCATTTCGGAAATCAAGTCGCGGCGGCGGGCGCGATCTTGGTCCTGGCGGTTTGCCTGGCGTTGACGCATCGGCAAATAAATTTTTGGCGCGATGACATCGCCCTGTTTTCCCACGCGCTCGAGGTGACGCCGGACAATGTAACCGCGCGGCTTAATCTCGGTCTGGCGCTGGAAAAAGCCGGGCGCAAACCGGAGGCGATGGATGAGTATCGCCAGGCGTTGAAATTGGACCCTGAAAACGTCGAAGCGCGGACGAATCTGGCCAACCTGCTCGCTGACGACGGCCATTTCGAGGAAGCGCTCGCAAATTATCAGGCCGCGCTGCGGCTGGACCCTGAATCCGCGGTCACCCATGACGACTTCGGCAACCTGCTGGTGCGGATGGGAAAATATGACGAGGCAATGAAGCAATATGCGGACGCGGCAAAATTGGCCCCGACGGACTGGCATACGCCCTATCTCACGGGCAAGGCCCTGCTCAGACAAGGCCGGGACGCCGAGGCGATTCCGTTTCTTCAGCAGGCCCTTGAATTGGCGCCGGACAATTCCCACCTGCTAAATTTCTTCGCGGAAGTCCTGGCTTCGGACGAAAATCCCGGCGTTCGCAACAGTCCATTGGCGTTGGCGCTTGCGAAAAAAGCGAATGACCTGTCCGGTGGAATCCAACCGGACGTGCTGCAAACGCTGGCGATGGCCGAGGCGGAGGCGGGGCAATTCGCCGCGGCGCAACAGACGTGCGAAGACGCCAGAACGGTCGCGCAGGCCCTCGGATTGACGAACCAGGTGGAAGAAATCGGCCGGCAATTGCAGCTCTACCAGGACCATCAGCCGTTCCGGCAATCTTTCACCAATGCAGCGACGGAAATTTTGCCGAACGAATAAACTTCGCTTCGTGCGGTCAAATCAATAAAAAGAACCGATGTCGCGACCGCGTTTAATCGCCTTGCTGCTCGCCCTGGGCACGCTGTTGGTTTATTTGCCGGTGACCCGCCATCAATTCGTCAATTATGATGATGGCGGTTACGTCACGGAAAATCCGACCGTCAAGGCCGGCCTGACGTGGCATGGAATAAAATGGGCGTTCACGACATGGGTGGTCGGCAATTGGCATCCCGTCACCATGCTGTCGCACATGCTGGATTGCCAATTGTTCGGACTGAATTCGGGCTTGCAACATTACGAAAATGCCTTGTTCCACGCCGCCAATACGGTGCTTTTGTTTTGGCTTCTGCTCCGGCTGACCCAACGCCGTCCTGAAAAAGACCTGTCACCAACATCCAGTGCCCTTTGGCCGGCCGCATTTGTCGCCGCGCTTTTTGCCTGGCATCCGCTCCACGTGGAATCGGTGGCGTGGATTGCGGAGCGGAAGGATGTTTTGAGCACATTTTTTGAATTACTGGCATTGATGTGCTACGCGTGCTGTGTGACGAGTGACCGGCAGTCCTCCATCCTCCATTCTCCGTCCTACTGGTTCGCGCTGGTTTTTTTCCTGCTGGGCCTGATGAGCAAGCCGATGCTCGTCACGATGCCATTTGTAATGGTGCTGCTTGATTTCTGGCCGTTGGGACGATTCAACCGGTTGGGAGCCTGTGGACCGTCACCTCACCCTGACCCTCTCCCCTCCCATCAGTATGGGAGCGGAGAGGAAACAGCAGGCGGACCCGAACAAGTGCATGGAAGCCTGTCCGTTAGCAGCGGTAATTCGACAGGCAAAATTTTTCAGGCGAAAACTTTGCTGCGCCTGATCGTCGAAAAATGGCCGTTCTTTCTCCTGACGGTCATTTTTTGCGGCATCACCTTTTGGTCGCAACATGGGACCGGGGCCGTGAACACCGCCAAGGATTTCCCGCTGATTCCGCGCATTGAAAACGCATTGATTTCCTATGGCCGCTATCTTCTGAAGATGATTTGGCCGGTGAATCTGGCCGTCATCTATCCCCTCTTCAAACTTCATGGCGCCATGACGGTGCTGGCGGTCGCGATGGCCATTGCGCTGCTTGCGGTTTCGTGGCTAGCCTGGAAAGAACAGGCGCGGTTCCCGTATTTGTTGACCGGATGGTTTTGGTATCTGGGCACGCTGGTTCCGGTCATCGGCCTGGTCCATGTTGGCGGCGCGTCCATGGCCGATCGTTATTCTTATTTTCCACTCGTCGGCATTTTCATCATCATCGCCTTCGGCGCGCGGGACCTGATTAATCGGTTGCATATCGGGGCCACCGTGCCGGCGGCGGCGGCGATGCTGGTCCTGGCGGCGTGCGTTGGCCTCACGGAACGCCAACTGACGTATTGGCAGAACAGCATCACGCTTTTCGAACATGCCATCGCCATTACGCGAGACAATGACATTGCGCATTCCAATCTGGGCCTGGCGCTCGAAAAAGCCGGCGAGCCAGGGAAGGCATTGGCGCAGTTCAAGGAGGCATTGCGCATCTCGCCCGACAGCGCGGCGATGCACAATAACATCGCG
>DATJSQ010000322.1:0-3689 GCA_035503995.1 Verrucomicrobiia bacterium
CGGTAATCTGCGCATGACCTGGCGGCCGTTTTCAACCGTCACCTTCACTCCGCGCTATGAATATCAATACTCCACGATTGACACCGAGCCGGATCCCATGTCCGGATTGCCCGAAGTGCAGGCGTCCACCATGGCCAGCCATATTCTGGCTGCGGACGTCAGTTGGATGCCGTGGTCCCGGTTGGACCTCCAAGCCGGATTCAATTATGTCTTGAGCACGACCAAAACCCCGGCCTCGGAATCCACCCAGGAAATCCTCAACTCGGAAAATAATTATTGGACACTGAATTTTATGTCGAGTTTCGTAGTGTCCGACAAGACCACCTTCAACGTGGACTATTTTTATTACCAGGCCGACGATTATGTGAACAACGCCAGCACGATTGTGAACAACGCCAGCGCGGGCGAGCCCTACGGCGCCGGCTCGCGCGAACATGCCGTGACCGCCACACTGACCCGCCAGATGAACCCGCATTGGCGGGTGAGCCTGAAATACGGGTATTATAATTACAACGACGCGCTCACCGGCGGAAACAGCAATTTTCAGGCGCAACTGGTGATGGCCACCATGCAATATCGTTTCTGACCGCCGGTAAAAATATTTTTACCATGCAATTTTTGCTGTGAAAAGGACAATAAACGATTGGCAGAATTTAGCGTGGACTTTAAATTTCATGCGTTCGATTTAACCGTGCAACCGAGACATCTATGAAAATGAAGACACAAGACACTGCAAAAAAACTCATCGCCGCCGCGATCTTCGCCGGCGCGTTCTGCTGGGCCGCTTCCGCCCAGGACGCCACCACCCTGTGGAACGCCAACTGCGCCGCCTGCCACGGCAAGGACGGCAAAGGCCAGACCATGATGGGCAAAAGACTGGCCATCAAGGATTTGACCGATCCCGCCGTCCAAGCCGCGTTGACGGACGACCAAATCACCGCGGACATCAAGAACGGCATCACCGAAAACGGCACGCCCAAAATGAAGGCCTTCGGTGAAAAGCTGACCGATGACCAGATCAAAACCCTTGTCGGCCAGGTCCGGTCGTTCAAGAAATAATATTTCCGGCTTGAGATGCGCGGGCGAAAAGCCCGCTGAACAAAAGGCGCGCCCGCCTTCCCTGGAAGCGCATCAGGCGCCAGTTGAATTGTTTTATGCCCGATGAAAATCCCAAACCGCCGCGGTTTAATCTCTTCCGTAATTGGTTGAGTTTAATTGGCGTCCTCTTCGCCGCCGGCAGCATCTTTTCCTGCCTTTTCCTGTTTGCCACGGAATTGTTTCTCCCGCGGAGCAATCCCTACATGGGGATTCTGATTTATATCCTGGCGCCGGTGTTTTTCTTTTTCGGGGTTGGGCTGACGGTCGCCGGCTTTTGGATGCAGCGCCGCCATAAACCGGTCGCTCTTTCCCTGGCTGTGGATCTTTCGCGCCCGCGCGACCGAAAATTGCTCGGCGTTTTCATTTCGGCGGGCGCGGTGTTTTTGCTCTGCTCGGCCATCGGCAGCTATCAAACGTATCAATACACCGACTCGGTCCAATTTTGCGGAACGGCCTGCCATGTGCCGATGCATCCGGAATACACCGCCTATCTCCAATCACCGCACGCCCGGGTTGCCTGCGTGAACTGCCACGTCGGCCCCGGCGCCAGTTGGTATGTGCGTTCCAAGCTCAACGGGATTCACCAGCTTTTCGACGTCACCTTTAACCGCATCCCCAAACCCATTGAGACACCCTTGGGCAATCTGCGTCCGGCCCGCGAGACCTGTGAGCAATGCCATTGGCCCCAACGGTTCATCGGAAACATTGACCGCACGTATCGCCATTTCCTCGCTGACGAGACCAACACGCCTTTTTCCGTGCGGTTGCTGATAAAAGTCGGCGGCGGAGTTCCCAACGGCACCATGAGCGGCATTCACTGGCATGTCGGCAAGAATTTCAAGGTGGAATACATCGCCACCGACCCCCAGCGGCAAACGATTCCATGGGTGCGCGTCACCGATTTGACAACCATGCAAACGACGGTTTTCAAGGACACGAGCTTTCACGGCAACCTGGGGGCATCGCCGATTCGCACGATGGACTGTCTGGATTGCCATACCCGTCCCTCACACCGCTTTCTTTCGCCGGATGAAGCCGTGGACACGGCACTGGCGGATGGACAGGTGGACGCCTCGGTTCCCTGGATAAAATCCAACCTGGTGGCGGTGCTGATTCGTCCCTATCAATCCACCGATGAGGCCACCAACGAAATCGCCACCACCCTCCGGGCCACGTATCCCAAACTGGCAAGCATTAACGGCATCGTGACGGTGGCGCAGGACATTTTTCAGCAGAACTTTTTTCCGGAAATGAAGACCGACTGGCGCGTTCACCCGGACAATATCGGGCACAAAATTTTCGCGGGCTGTTTCCGGTGTCACGACGGCAACCATACCACGGCGGACGGAAAGCAGACGATCTCAGCCGATTGCAATCTCTGCCACATCATTCTGGCGCAAGGCAGCGGCGCGCAATTGGACCAGCTCAACGCCCACGGCTACGATTTTTTCCACATTGATTCCACCTACACGGACCCCTCCTGCGTGATGTGCCACAACGGGGCGACCTTTGCGCAATAACGTTTGACCGTCTGGCGGCGCGTTTTGCCGGAGGATTCCGCCGGCTGCGAAATGAATGGTTTGGCCTTCCGGCTGTCCATATTTTGTTGTAGTGTTAGCAATTGATGGTGAGTGAATGGCAAGGAATGTCGTGCGCCAGTTCCCGCCCTGTAGTAGAACATTAACAGGATTTAACAATGAATCATTTCAAATATTTTTGCGGATTGTCCTGCGCCGCGGGCATCCTAGGCCTGGCCCTGGCCGGCTGCAAACAAGACAACAGCCAGACATATTATGCCCCCAAGGAGGACACGCAAACGCCGCCTCCGGCGCAAGCCGCCGCGCCCGACCAGCCAGTCAATGCCCCATTGCCGCCGCCGGACATGAGCGCTCCCGCGGGTTTGCCCAAATTGACTTGGAGCCTTCCCGATGGCTGGCAGGAAAAACCGGCCACCGGGATGCGCGCCGCCAGTTTCACCGCCACCGGAACCAACGGCCAAACTGCGGACGTTTCGGTCATTCCCCTGCCAATCAGCGGACATGAACTGGAACTGGTCAACATGTGGCGCCAACAGGTGCAATTGCCTCCGGCCACCCAAGCCGACGCCGACCAGGCTTCCTCGCCGGTGACGATCGCCGGCAATCAGGGTAAATTGTTCGAATTCGCCAGCGACCAGCCAATCATTAATGGAAAGGCCCGCGCCGGAATTCTGGTCGCCGAATTGACCCAAGGCCAAATGAGCTGGTTTTTCAAAATGACCGGCGATCAAGCGTTCGTCACGTCCCAAAAGTCCAATTTCATCCAGTTTTTGAACTCCGTTTCGTTTTCTGATCAGTCGGTAGTCCCTCCCCATCCGCTTGACCTGGGCCAGCCGCAGGCGGCAAGCCCCGGCACACCCACTTGGACGGTTCCGGCGGGATGGCAATCCGTGCCCCCCGAGGAATTCCTGCTGGCTGAGTATTCCATCACGGACGCCAATGGCGCCAAGGCGACGGTGAACGTGGCGCAATTGGCCGGTGACGGCGGCGGGGTCACCGCCAACGTGAACCGCTGGCGCAGGCAACTGGGTCTTTCCCCCGCCACCGACGCAG
>DATJSQ010000323.1:0-13046 GCA_035503995.1 Verrucomicrobiia bacterium
CAAAGGAAACGATATTTCCGTCGCTTCGCGACTGATTCGGGAAACCAAGCGACGGCTGCTCACATGTGCGCGATGATATTGTCGCCGAACGCTGAACATTTGATTTCCGTCGCCCCTTCCATCTGGCGGGCGAAATCGTAGGTGACCCGCTTGGAGCCAATCGCCCCGTTCAGCCCCTTCAATACCAATTCCGCCGCCTCCGTCCACCCCATATAGCGCAGCATCATTTCGCCGGACAATACGACCGACCCCGGATTTACGACGTCTTTGTTCGCGTATTTGGGCGCGGTGCCGTGCGTCGCTTCGAAAATTGCATGGCCGGAGATGTAATTGATATTGCCGCCGGGGGCGATGCCAATGCCGCCGACCTGCGCGGCCAGCGCGTCGCTCAAATAATCGCCGTTCAAATTCAGCGTGGCGATCACGTCAAAATCCGTCGGGCGCGTGAGCACCTGCTGGAGCGTGATGTCGGCGATGGCGTCCTTGATGACAATGCCGGCGCCCGGCTTGCCCTCGGGAATTTTGCACCACGGTCCCCCGTCCATCTCCACCGCGCCGTAGCGTTCCTTCGCGATCTTATAGCCCCAATCCCGAAACGCGCCTTCGGTGAACTTCATGATGTTGCCCTTGTGGACAATCGTCACGCTCTTTCGGTGGCTCATGATGGCGTATTGGATGGCGGCATGAATCAGTCGGATGGTCCCCAAATAGCTGACCGGCTTGATGCCGATGCCCACGTCCACCATTGCCGGGCGCGCCGGCGCGCCGAGCGACTCCAAATGCTTGAGCCATTGCGCCGCCGCTTCCTGGGTGCCAAAACGAATTTTTTTGAATTCCTTTGGAAAATTTTGGGCCAGGAAATCCAGTATCTTCTGGCTCTCCGGCGTGCCCCCCGCGTATTCAATCCCCGCGTATATGTCCTCCGTGTTTTCGCGGAAGATGACCATGTTCACCTTTTCGGGATGCTTCACCGGTGACGGGACGCCTGTGAAATACTGCACTGGACGCAGGCAAACGTAGAGGTCGAGCATCTGGCGCAACGCCACGTTGAGCGAGCGGATGCCGCCGCCGACCGGCGTGGTCAGCGGGCCTTTGATGCCCACCAGGAATTCCCTGAAGGCCTCGACGGTGTCATCCGGCAGCCAGTTATCGAACTTGTTTTTCGCCGTCTCGCCGGCAAAAACCTCGAACCAGGATATTTTCTTTTTGCCGCCGTAGGCCTTCGCCACTGCGGCGTCCATCACGCGCACACTGGCGGCCCAGATGTCCGGTCCGGTGCCGTCGCCGCGGATGAACGGGATAATCGGCTGGTCCGGCACCGTGAGCTTGCCGTTGGTAATGGAGATTTTTCCGCCAGCAGGCGGTGTAACGTCTTGATAGGCCATATGTTATGTATTTTTTGCGGTTGTTTTTCGCGCTTTGTTTTTGTGTTCGTTTTTCAGCTTATTTCAGCTATTTCAGTTAATTTCAGCGTATTATCAATTTTTCTGTCGCGGTCTGTCATTTCAAATTCATTCAGAAGAAAATGCCAAAGGCTTCTGAAATCAATCATAAATGTCGCTTCAACATATACGCCTTGAATTTTTCGTAGTCCGCGTCCATCCGGTCAAAATCCTCCGGCAATTTTAACGCGACCTCCATCGCCGCGGGAATGTCCGGCGACCACCCCATCATTTTTACAATTTCTTCCGGGAATTTCGCGGGATTGGCAGTCTCCAAAACAACCGCCGGCAAACCGTTCAAGGTTTCCGTTTGCTGCCAGTCTTCAAATCCGCGCCACGCCACCGCCCCATGCGGTTCCAGCAACAGCCGATACTTGTCCCAAACCGCCTTGATCGTCGCGCGCGTGCGCTCGTCCGAAATCGAGCTGGAGAATATATCGCGCCGCATCGCGGCCAGGTCGGGCATTCGATGGATTTTTCCGGTCTCATCCATCTGTCCGCCATAAACGGCCACCAGCCGCGAAAGGTTGCTGGGATGGCCGACATTCATGGCGTTGGAAACCGAGTTGCGAGAAGGTGATATTTTCTGATAACTGCCGCTGGCAAGAAATTTTGGGAAGGCGTCGTTGTCGTTCACCGGCACGATGATTTTCCGGATCGGCAGTCCCATTTCGCGCGCGACAATTCCCCCCATCATGTCGCCAAAATTGCCGCTGGGGACGGAAAAAACCATTGGCTCGCCTGTCCGGGCCAGGCGCGACGCGGCGTAAAAATAATAAACACTCTGCGGCAGCAACCGGCCAATGTTGATGGAATTCGCGGAGGACAGCGGGATGTGCTTCAACGACGGGTCGGCGAAAGCCCGTTTCACCATTGCCTGGCAGTCGTCGAATTTTCCGTCAATCGCCACGGTGCGGATGTTCTCGCGCAGCGTCGTCATCAGTCTGCGTTGCGACAGGCTGACTTCCGCAATCGGAAAGAGGACGATGACGCGGATGCCCGGCACGTTATGAAAGGCGTGCGCCACGGCCGCGCCGGTGTCCCCGCTGGTGGCGGTGAGGATGGTGATTTCGCGCCCTTCCTCCCGCAAAAATCTGCCCATCAGCCGCGCCATGAATTGCGCGGCAAAATCCTTGAACGAAGCCGTCGGTCCCTGGTCGAGCCGCATCACGTTCACGCGCTCATAAACTTTTTCCAACGGAACCGGAAAATTATAGGCATCGCGGCAGATGCCGGTCAAATCATGGACGGAGATGATTCCGTCGGTGAATTTAGCGAGGACGCGGAGGGCGATTTCGTGATAGGGCAATTGCGCAAAGGCGGCGATTTCGTCGGGCAAAAGTTTTGGAAACGCTTCCGGGAAATAAAGGCCGCCGTCAGGCGCGATGCCGTGCAGGAACGCTTCCCGCAAATTGACAGGGGGCGACTGTCCGTTGGTGCTGCGAAAGAGAAGGGCCATTTTACTCGAAATTTTCCACACGCAGCATCACTGGCTTGCCTTTAATGACCGGAAGCCCGCCGATTTTTTTCAACGCGTGCCGGACCGCGCCGTTCGACGCGTAATGCAGCATAAAAATCAATGGCACGCTCGCGCCTTCGTGGCCTTCCGGCTGGATCACGGAGGAAATGCCAATGTCAGACTGGCCGAAGATCGTCGCAATCTTGGCGAGCACGCCCGGTTTGTCCACCACGTTGAGCCGGACGAAATACTGCGAAATAACTTCCTCAATCGGCGCCACCGCGCCCTTGCACTCATGCGGGACAAACGGCGGCACCCGGTTGGGCGTGCCGAGTTTCAAGTCCAACGCCGCATCGGCCAGATCGCTCAAAACCGCGCTGGCAGTGGCGTCTTTCCCGGCGCCACGGCCATAGAATAACGTGTCGCCCACGACATCGCCGCGGACAAATACCGCGTTAAAAACATGGTTCACGCTGGCCAGCACGTGCGTGTCCGGGATGAGCGTGGGATAAACCGACGCCTGCACCCGGCAGCCGCTCTCGAGTTTTTTGACGATACCGAGCAATTTGATGGTATAGCCCAACTCGCCGGCAAACTTAATGTCGAGGGCGCTGATGTGGCGGATGCCTTCGATGTAAATTTTTTCGGGAAGCACCCAGAACCCATGCGCCAGCGAGGCCAGAATGCCGATTTTGTGCTGTGAATCCCACCCGTCAATATCCAGGTCCGGTGGCGTCTCGGCGTAACCTTGTCTCTGCGCGTCGGCCAGCACCTCGGAAAAATCCGCTCCTTCCAGCTTCATCCGGGTGAGGATGTAATTGCAGGTGCCATTGACGATTCCGTAGAGCGCCTGGATGCGATTGCCAACGAAACCTTCGCGCAGCGATTTGATGATTGGAATGCCTCCGCAAACGCTCGCTTCGTAATATAAATTCGCCCCGCATTTTTTTGCGGCGGTAAAAAGCTCCTCCCCGTGCTTGGACAACAATGCCTTGTTTGCCGTGATGACCGGCTTGCCAAGTTTGAGCGTGGACAGAATAATTTCCCTGGCCAATGTCGTTCCGCCGACGAGCTCGGCGACGACATGGACTTGCGGATCATTGACGACTTCGCGCCAGTCGGTCGTCATCGCCGAGAGGGGAATTACGTAGGGCCGCGGTTCGTCGAATGCCTTGACCGCGACCTTGCGGAGAGCGACGTGAACGCCGATGCGCGAAGACAGGAGGCCGCCGTTGTGCTGGAGCGCGTGAAACACGCCGCTGCCCACGGTGCCGCCGCCAATCATGCCAAGGTTCACCTGCTGCATAGGAACGCCTAGCTTGCCTTGAAAACGGCGGACGGACAATTTTATTTTCACTGGAAAGTGGATTGCGATTACGATTAAAGTTAAGACCAAGATGTTGCAGGCCGGGCAATCAACCATTGAATACGAATTCAAGCTCCGTGATGGGACGACGAAGCAGTTTTTCGTGCGCCTGCAAAAACCTTCGCTGCACTTCATCACCGAACACACGACGATGGTCCGTCATTGGACAAAACTGACGCACCATCAATGCCCCAACTGTCCGCTTTCGCCGGAGACGCATCACCACTGCCCGATTGCCTTGAACTTGGTGGATGTCATCGAGTCGTTCAAGGATTCGCTGTCCATCGAGGAGGCAGAGATCATCATTCGCAGCGAGTCGCGTGAATATCACAAGCGTTCGACCGTGCAATACGGCATCGGGTCGCTCATGGGCCTGTATATGGTCACCAGCGGCTGCCCCATCATGGACAAGCTTCGTCCGATGGTTTACACGCATCTGCCATTTTCGTCGTTGGAAGAAACCCTGTATCGGGCCGCGTCCATGTATTTATTCGCGCAATACTTCCGCGCGCGCGACGGCGGAACGCCCGACTGGAAGCTGGAGGATTTTGCGAAGATTTACGAAGCGATTGCCACCGTGAATCAAAGTTTCACCAAACGCCTGTTAAGCATCAATCCGCGCGATGCCAGCCTCAACGCGCTGGTGGGGCTGGATTGTTTCGCATCCGCCGCGGCATTTTCGACCATCGAAGAAAACCTTCAGGAATTTGAGCCGTTGTTCGAGGCATATATGCAAAAAGGCGATTCGATGCGTCGGTCTTTCCGGGATAACAATAGGATTTAATTTCTATTGAGCACAGGCCGTGGCATAATATCCGGGACTGTTTACAATTGTTATGGAATCGCTGCCTACTGTCCTTCTCAAGCCAGGTGAAGCCGACCGCATCGTCGCCGGCCATCCCTGGGTTTATGCAAACGAAATCCAGCGCGTCACCCAAAAACCCGCCGACGGCGAATGGGTCCAGGTCAAAGACAGCCGTCAAAGGTTTCTCGGCGTTGGCTTTTTCAATTCCAAATCAAAAATCGCCGTGCGCGTCCTTTCACCGGAAAGGCCGGTCATGGACGAAAACTTTTTCGAGGAGCGCGTCCGCGCCGCACTGGCCGTCCGCAAGAGGCATTTGCCGGATGCCACGTCGTTCCGCGTGGTGAATTCCGAGAGCGATTTTTTGAGCGGCTTGATTGTGGACAAATACGAGGACGTTCTCGTTGCGCAGTTTTCCTCGTTGGGTATGGACCAGCGGAAAACGCAAGTTGTCGCCGTCCTGCAAAAAATTTTCTCGCCGCGGGCGATTTTGGAGCGCGGCGACGTGGCCTCCCGCAAATTCGAGGGCCTGGCCGAGATGAACGGAATCCTCTCCGGCGAATCGAGCGGGCCGGTTTCGGTAAACTTGAACGGCTTGAAATTTGAAACTGATTTGGTTGCCGGCCACAAGACCGGCCTCTATCTCGATCAGCAAGCGAACTATCTGGCGGTCTCACAATTCGCGAAAGGCGCGCAGGTCCTCGATTGTTTCAGTTTTCTGGGCGGCTTTGGCCTGCACGCCGCGCGCGCGGGCGCGGCGCATGTTCATTTGCTGGATCAAAGCGCGGAAGCGATTGAAGCGTCAAAGAGGAATGCCGCCGCGAATGGCCTGGCCGATAAATGTTCGTTTGAAACCGTGAATGTCTTCGACTGGCTTAAGGCGAACACCGCCGTAAAGCCGCACGAGCGCGTCATTCCGCGGTTCGATTTAATCATTTTGGACCCGCCGTCGTTCACTCGCAATCGCGCCGCCGTGCCCGATGCCTTGCGCGGTTACAAGGAAATTCATCTGCGCGCGTTGAAATTGTTGAAACCTGGCGGCACGCTGGCGACGTTTTGCTGCTCGCACCACGTCAACGCGGACTTGTTCCAGGACACGCTCCTCTCGGCGGCTTACGACACCCGGAGAATCCTGCGCCGCGTGGGGACCTATTCGCAATCGCCGGACCATCCGGTCATTCCCGTGATTCCCGAGACGGAATATCTCAAGGGCTTCGCATTTGAGGTCGTGAGATAATGTCGGATAAAATCCGCTCCGTTTTTCGGATATCCGCCACCGTCCCTGTTTGGAACCATCGTCCGTGATGGGGCAGGCATTTCAACCGATGGTGTTTCATCGCATCGTGCCAAAGAACTTTCACCGTGAATTTGCCGTCCGGCGCGTTTTGCAGGACGCGCGGATGAAAAATTCCGATCCCCGCAATGATGTATGGCGCGTCCTGCTCATTCCAGCCGATGGTGTTCTTTCGCTTGATGAACAAACGGTCTTCACCTTTGTCATGTCCAACGGCTTTGGATTTTGACTGCGCCAGCAGGAGAAAATCCATTAGGGTGTCGTCCCAGCATTGCTCCAACTGTTCCAGCGCGCTGCGGCCTTCGTCAAACCATAGAATGTCACTGTTGATGGTGAAGACCGGTTCGTTGCCCAGCAGCGGCAGCGCTTTCTTCAATCCGCCGCCCGTCTCCAACGGCTCCGCTTCCTCGGAGATTTTGATGCTCAAACATTTGAACGTGGACAAATATTCCATCAATTGCGCCCGGTGGTGCGAGACGTTGACGACGACTTCTTCGATGCCATGAGCGACCAGCCGATCCAGCGCGTATTCAATCATCGGCTTGCCCGCGACCGGCACCAGCGGTTTGGGCATCCGTTCCGTCAATGGGAGCAGCCGCGTGCCAAAACCGGCAGCCAGCACCATGGCTCTCTTGATTTTATGTGGCATAATTGGCGAACCAATTTTTCAACGCGGCCAATTTGGGATGGCGCAACGCCTGATGCAACAGGCGTTTCACGCGCGGCGAATGAAGCCGTTGGTAATCCGATTTTCCTTCCCGATTCAATTTCTCAAAGACGGCCAGCACCCGCGTGTGCCGCAGCGCCGCGAGAATGGTTAAAGATGTTTGAAATGTTTCCAAATCAACTGAACCCGAAAATTGGCTGAAATAGCGTGAAATCATCTTATCCTTAAGGCCAGGCGGCAGGTCGCGGCGGGCGTCTTCCAGGAGCGAAACCAAATCATAAGTGACCGGCCCGCGATAGGCGTCTTGAAAATCCAGCAATCCCACCCGGCGAATTCCTTTGCGCCCGGGCAACCGCATCAGGTTGGCCACATGATAATCGCGCAACAACAACGACGCCGGCACCTCGTGTGCCAACGGCAGGACCTCCAGCCATGCTTTGGCAAATTCCTTTTCACCCCCGCCGGAAATTTCATGGACATCCAGAAACAATACCGCGTCGGCCAGCATCTGTTGCGGAGTATAAACCCGCAAATGGTCCGGAGCGGCTCCGGGACGCTGGTGCAGGGCGGCCAGGACGTCCGTCGCCATGGCGAACATTTCTTCCGGGTCGAAATGATTTTCCAAAAGCCGGGGAAAGGTTTCATCGCCAAAATCTTCCAGCAGCAGATATCCGGCCTCGACGTCGCGGGCGAAAATTTTCGGCGCGCTGAAGCCCAGTCGCAGCAAATGCGCGTCAATTTCGGCGAACGGTGCCACGGTTTCCCTGACGCGCGAGGCGTCCATGAGGATGGCGGTTGCCTTTGCTTTTCGCAGGCGAAAATATCTTCGCGGCGAGGCGTCGCCGGTGATGGGTTCAAGGGCGGCGTCCCTCCATTCGGTGTTTCCGAGGAACTCGAGGGCGGCGCTCATTGGAGCAATTCGCGCTGCCAGTTCATCAGCTCCGGCGCGTGCTTGTCCCAGTCGCGCGCCAAATCGCCCAGCGTCGCGCGGCTGGCGATGAGCGTGGCGTCAATGCCCAATTCGCGCGCGCGGGAATCGCGGATTTTTTCCAACTCGCGGTAACGGCGGAACTCGGTATCCGTCGGGCGTTGAAACTGGTGCCTTAAAATATCCGGCTGGCTTTCCGCGGGCACGGCCAGACCTTTATTCACGGCATCCAACAGGTTTTTTTTCCGGCGCGGCGAGATTTTCAAGGGCAATATATTTTCAATCGGGCGGTCCACGGCGGCAATGGCGGAGATGTCCACCAGTTTTTCGTGCGACAGGACAAAAAAAGGCGGGCGGTTGGCCCGGATCGCCTCCCCTTCGCGCCAATGCCATAGTTCGCGCAGCACCGCAAGGCCCCGCCGGCTCAGCCGCGTGCTGCCTTTGAGACGCCAGACCATTTCCCCGTCAACCGGCTGCGGTCGCGTGCAATTTTGAATGAGTTGCGCGCACGATTCCTGGTGCCAGGCCAGCCGGTTTTTGGCGGCGAGCTCGGCTTTCAATTTGTCCGCAAGCGTTTTGAGATGGCGCGTGTCGGCCCGGGCATATCGCTCCATGCGTTCCGTGAGCGGGCGCCGCGCCCAATCGGCCTTTTGCGAGCTTTTATCCAGTCTTACCCCGAGAAATTTTTCGGCGAGTGAGCACAGTCCAAATTGGCGTTCGCCCAGCAGCCGCGCGGCCAGCATTGTGTCAAATATGGCGGAGGGGATGAATTCATGGTGTTTTTCGAGCAGGCGCAGATCGTAGTCGGCGCCGTGCATGATGAGTTCGTGGGCGTTGAGGGCGTCGAGCACAGGATCGAGGTCCAGTCCGGCCAACGGATCCAGCAGCCGGTCATGGCCGTCAATGCTGATTTGAATCAGACAGACCTTTTCCGGATAGGCGTGCAGGCTGTCCGCTTCGGTGTCCAGCGCGACCCAATCGGCGCCCCGCAATCTCGGAAGAAACGCAGCGAGTTTTTCTACGGTGTCTATCACATTGCCAATCCGCCCCAAGGTTTGTTGCGAGTTCCAAATCGTAACCGTTTCGGCGAAGATGCGCAAGAAATTCGGTGAGCCGGAACGGGTGAGGGGAGTTCGAGTCGGGAGTTGAGAGAAGGGGAAACGTGCGTGAAACGATTGTCCTCGTCCGGGTTGTCTCCTCCATCCGGGAGAGAATTCCCCGAAAAAATCGCGCATTGGTCCCATGAACCCGCCGCCGATGGCTGGACATTCATGCGAAAGTTGGCATCCGCACGCTGCTTGTCGCGCCGAAGCGCAACGAAGGCGGATTCCCTCTCCGCTCCCATCAGATGGGGGGGAGGGTCCCCGGGATTCATGGGGAGCCTCCACGGCCAATTTGCCGCGCATTGTGGCCATCAACCTGCCAAATGCTCCGTTAACCGCGATAGCGTCGTGGACTGCGCCAGTCCTCTGGCTCTTTCTGATTTCGGCAACCAACCAGTTCCACCGCGTTGTCGCTTTCTAAAAGAAAAATTGCAGCTGTTCGGTGACCCGTTTAAGAAGCGGGAAATGCCTAAAAGTTCCCAACCCGCGAGAGAATTTCGTTTGCCTTCTTCCACAAACCCGCTTCAATGCTCCCCGCCCCATGACGCGCCAAGTCTCAAAACAAATATCCGCAATCCGCGTCGTGCAGTTGTTTTTCATTTTGATTTTTGGATGCTACTTTCTTCTGTGTATGGGAATGGCCGCCTTTCAACGCTCGTTCATTTATTTTCCGAAGAAGTATTCTTCCACGCAGGTGGATCAAATGGCGCGGGAGGCAAACCTGGAGCGCTGGACCAATTCCGCCGGGCAACCCATCGGATTGATGCGTCGCGCTCCGCGGCAACCGGCGCTCGGAAGCATCTTGATCGCCTACGGCAACGGAAGCACCGCCACCGGCAGCGCTCATTATGCGGATGACATCCAAAACGTCGCCCCGTTCGATGTTTTTATCCTGGAATATCCCGGATACGAAGATCGCCCCGGTTCGCCGAGCCAAAAGAGCTTCTTCGAGGCGGGAACCGACGCGCTTAATTCCCTTCCCGGCAATCGCCCCATCTATTTGGTCGGCGAATCGCTCGGCAGCGGCACCGTTTCGTATTTGGCGGGAACTTTTCCGGGCAGGGTCGCCGGTGTTCTTTTGATTTCCCCATTCAATCGTCTGGCCGACGTCGCGCAATATCATTACCCAATCCTGCCCGTCGGCCTTTTGCTCGTTGACCGGTTTCCTTCGGAAGATTACCTGCGAAATTATCATGGCAAAGTCGGAATTACGGTGGATGGCGGCGATGACATTGTTCCCGAACAATTTGGCCGGCGCCTGTATGACGGCTACGACGGCCCGAAAAAACTTTGGGAATTTCCCAATGCCGGCCATTGCCAGATCACCGGCGCGCAATCGGTATTTTGGACGCAGGTCATTCAGTTTTGGCGCTCCCCCCTCTGACCCGACCGTATCCGGGCCAGCTTTTCCTTTTCATTTGAGCGCCCACTGCCAGAATTTCAACATCATGTTTCGCATCGGCATGGACCTCGGCGGCACCAAAATCGAAGGCATCGTCCTGGACGACGGCGGCCGCGAAATCTTCCGCAAACGCATCCCCACGCAGCAGGAAAATGGCTATCGCCATATCCTCGACCGCATCAAGGATTTTCACGGCGAATTGGCCGCCCAGGCCCAAAACCAGCCGCATACCTTTGGCATCGGCACGCCGGGCGTCGTCTCGCCCCGCACCGGCCTGATGAAAAATTCAAATACCACCTGCCTCAACGGACAGCCGCTGAAAACGGATTTGGAAAAACTCCTCGGCCGCAAATTTGCAATCCAGAACGACGCCAATTGCTTCGCCATGGCCGAAGCCTTGCACGGCGCCGGCAAGGGAAACAATCTCGTTTTCGGCGTCATCATGGGCACCGGTTGCGGTGGCGGCATCGTTTATAAAGGCGAGGTCCTTGTGGGCAAGCAGGGCATCGCCGGCGAATGGGGACACACCAGCATCACTCCCGACGGGCCCCTCTGCTATTGCGGCCAGCGCGGTTGCGTGGAGTCTTTCATCAGCGGCGGCGGCGCGGAAGCGCGCTATGAGGAACGATTCGGCGTCAAAAAACCGTTTCGGGAAATCGAGAGGGAGTTTTATGCCAATGAGCCAAAGGCCGTCGAATTTATGCAATCGTTCTTTGCCCACTTCGGACGCGCCGTGGCCAACCTGATTGATATCATGGACCCGGACATCGTTGTCATCGGTGGCGGCGTTTCCAATTTCAACGCCCTTTACAGCCAGGGCGTTGCCCAGGTCGCAAAATATATTTTCAGCGATTCATTGGAAACACCCATCGTCAAACACCAACTCGGCGATTCCGCCGGTGTCATTGGCGCGGCCTTGATCGGGGTTTGATGACTAAAACCATCCTCATCGCCACGCGCAACGCGCACAAGGTCGCCGAAATCCGCGCCATCCTCGGCCAACCGTGGTGCTTTCTCGCCCTTGACGACTTTCCCGGGGCGCCAAAAGTCATCGAAGACGCCGAAACCTTTGAGGGTAATGCCGTGAAAAAGGCCGTTGAACTTGCCAGGTCGCTTTCGCCCGTCGCTCCTCACTCCTCGCTGCTCTCTCCTCTCTCGTTTGTCCTGGCCGACGATTCGGGTTTGGAAGTGGACGCGCTCGGTGGCGCCCCCGGCGTTCATTCCGCCCGATTTGCCGCGTTGGATACCGGCGCATCCGGCAACTCGTCCGACGCCGATAACAACGCCAAACTTTTGCGCCTGCTCAAGGATGTTCCGCCCGAAAAACGGACCGCGCGTTTTCGCTGTGTCATTGCGCTAACCCGGGTGCCCGAAGAGCGAAGGGAAAACGCTTCGCCCGTTTGCTACGCCGACGATCTTGAAACGCGCGCCTTCAGCGGCGCGTGTGCGGGAAAAATCCTCTTCGGGCCGCGCGGAAAAAATGGTTTCGGTTACGACCCATTATTTGTTCCAGACGGCCAGGCGAAAACCTTCGCCGAACTTGGCGACGCGGTGAAAAACAAGATCAGCCACCGCGCTCGCGCATTGGAGAAGTTGAAAATCTTTCTTACCGCCGGAGGCGGGCGCTAATCAATGACCTGCACGCGATAAAACCTGTTCGGCGCGGCCGCGGGATCTGTCACTGTCATTCGAGCGCCGGTGCCATTCGTTGTGATCAATGTGTTCCAACTCGAAAAATTGGTGGTATATTCAACAATATTTGTCAGGCCCGTCGCGCTGTTCCAGGAAATCTGCTTGCTGCTTCCGACCGTCTGGATGCCGATTTGCATCAGTGAAATGTCCACAAATACAAAACTGTTGGTCGTGGGCGGAAAGTTGGACGACAGCACCGGCAGGGTATCCAGCGGCGAGCTGTAATAACCGTTCAATACCAGATTGGTTGGCGATGGCGCGGGCAGACTGTCCCAGTTCACGAAATTGTTGAACTCATTCAGGACATTTGTCCCGGAAATCACGCGGCCGAACACACAAAACAGGTCGTTGGTGTCGTCCGCATCGAGAAACGAATTGTCGGCCAGGTTGAAATACCATTGCGACGTTGCCGAATTGGTGTCGCCGCCGAGCTTGGCCATGGCAATGGTGCCAAAAACGTTGCTGTATTGCGGGCCGACACCGTATTCGTCCACAATCGGAGGGAATGTCGGGATGGCATAGATCGTATTACTGGTGATCTCAAATCCGCCGCCCTGAAGAACGAAGCCCGGCACCAACCGGTGCGCAAATTCATTTTGGTAAAGACCGCTTTTGACGTAATTCAAGAAATTCTGCACCGTCACCGGTTTGTCCTGGTCGTAAAGCTCCACCTCGATGTCTCCCAACGCGGTGCGGAATTGCACGAGCGTTCCGGCGTCAACCCGCCCGAAAGATATTACCAATGCGATAATAATACAGATGTTCCGAAGCTGCTGCATCTGAGCAGTTTATCATTTAAGACTAACTTAGCAAATCTCCAAGTTGAAGTTTTTTCCGCAACTTCCCGTTGTCCGCGCACATCCGCAGCCGCCCGTCCGGCAACGGTTTTAA
>DATJSQ010000324.1:0-6500 GCA_035503995.1 Verrucomicrobiia bacterium
TTGCTTGAAAACACGAGGTTTGCGGCCGGTCGGCCGCCGTCATTGAATTCGTGGAGAACGTAGAACGCTGTTCCATCCGTATTGATTTTGAAGACGGTTCCGGAGTCGTTTGTGCCGCCCAGGGTGGGGGTTCCGTATAAGGTATTTCCGAAAATGATCAATACGGCGTGGGAATTAGCGCCATCAGAGTTGGTGAGAATGCCGGCGGCATTGGTTTCAACGAGAGGCGAAAAATCATGGAGATTGGTAAAAAGAGTTGTGCCGAACGCGTTTATTGCCAAACACAAAGCGCCGAATAATAGAGCCAGGGGATATGGTTTCATTAGATACAACCGGCAAAGTTTATTTCGTGCATTGGTTTGTTTCAATTTTTTTTTGCAAATTTCGATATTTTATTGATGAATTCCAGAACCCTAAAATATCTGAAATAAGCTGAAATGCAGGGGTTGTATGATGCTAAGATGCTCTGGCTATGGCACTTGCGAATTTCAGCATATTTCACAAGGCGACGATCCGTAAAAAAAGCCCCCGTATTATCAACGCAGGAAATATCCCGATCGTTTGGACGTTAAAAATAAAAAACAGGCCAATCCGGGCGATTGGCCTGATTAAACAGACAAAAGAAAGAATTGTTATCTTCGTTTAGGCGATGCGCTCTTTGCGCAGGGCGCGGAAGGCGCCGAAGCCGAGCGGCAGGATCATGAGCGCGCCGGCCATGACCGTCGAGGGTTCAGGAACGGGCGCGAGATCGGTTGTGTTGGCTGACACACCATCGTCCGCGGTGGCGCCGTTAACACCATACGAATCAGCGGATGTGAAGACATAGATCAGATCACTTGAGCCTCCAGTGGGCGTATTCGGAAAGAGGTCAATTGTCAGCGTGTCGCCAGCGAGTTGCGCGTAATCCGGCACACCGGCGCCGGTCCCAGGCACAATTGAGACGAATACACTTCCCAACCCAGCGTATCCATCAAGCGAGATAGTATTCACGGTAGTGCTGCCGGTCTCCGAGACCTGATATACAAAGGTATAGCCAGTGTAGCCAACGGGCGCGAGTAAATCGCCTGAAAGGACCGTTGACGACAGGGAGCCGTCCTGAATTCCAGTCGAAAATGTCGGTGACTGAGAGGCAACGGTAGCTCCGGAACCTGTTGAAGTCGGAGTCGCAACGGGCGTCAGAGGACCGCCATTAACGACTATTTGTGCCTGACTTGTGGCGACAGTGGACGCCAGAGCGCCAGCAGCGGCCAACGTAGTTATTAATTTTTTCATATTCGTATTGTTTCCTTTCGTTCTTTCTGTTTGTTTCTGTTTATTTGGTTAACTGTCCTTAATTTTCATGTTTTTATACCACATGAAAACTTTCGCGTCTATCAGCGGGCGGGACATCTTTGCTCGTATTTGGGACATTGGCCCAAAGCGGCGAGGGAAGTCCCGGCACGGCTGCCAGGCGCAAATTGTTCAAGTCGCGGGTTTTGCGGAGGGCGCGGAAAATCCCGACACCCAGGGGCAAAAGCATCAGCGTACCGGCGATAATGGTGGAGGACTCGGGCACGGCGGTAGCGGGCGGCGCATCAACCCATGAACCGGAGATGCTGGTTGCGCTGCTCATGCCGATGTCGCCGGGACCGACTTGTGATTGGAAGGAATTCGTGGCAACACCGGTGAGGAGGTTGTTAAAATTCCAGGTGACCGACACGCCATTGTCAACGACGGGAGGGGGAACGTAGGCGGATGAGGTGCTGGAGATGTCACTCACGATTGCGGTGTCCGCAATATCCACGGTAAAAGAGCTGACGCCCCAACCGCCGGGCGGGGGTGTCAAGACGAAGTAATAAGTATAGGTGCCGCCGCAGAGGGTGACGAAATAGTCAACCGACAAATCGGGGGCGGCGCCAGCGCCCGGCAATTCGACGGAGGTCGGGCCGAGGACAAGGCCGGCCTGGGCCGGGCGGCTGATGGCGATGACGGCGGCGAGAACGGCCAGTATCATTATTTTTTGTGTTTTCATAGGGTTCCTTTTGTTGAAAGTGGGTCAGGTGCGGCCGATTCCTTTTTGCGAAGAGTGCGGAGGGCGCTCAACACGAGTGGAATCAGGAGCAAACCGCCGGCGGCAACGGTGCCCGGTTCCGGGACGGGGCAATAAACCAACTGGTCCTGGGCTGGGGAGTTATTATTGGTGCAACTGAGGTCGAGGGCCAGCACGTTATAAGCGCCGTTGGCATTGCATTCGATTGCGGCGAGGGCCGCGGCATTTGTCGAATGTTCGAGTTCCTCTTCAGCCAACAAAACAAATGGATCGGTTGAGGCATTGAATTTGTAAAGGGTGGTGTTGATATTGCTGACTTCGCTTTTGAGACCTGTGGCGATGTCGCCATTGGTGGTAATTTCCCCCTGCAAATACCAGATGGCGTCCTGAAGTTCATCGGCGGAAAGCTCGCGACCGGCTGATGTCAGGCTGCCATAGTCATAGGACACGGTGAGGCTCCCGACGGTGCCGGACAAATCTCCCTGGGCAAATTCGCTGTACAAATAGGCGGTTCCCAGGGTAATATAGGTATCAGGTCCGCCGGGGGAGACGGTGCTGCTGATAGCGGCATTGTACGTGGTGCCCGGACTAAAAGTTTCATTTACTTCGATGCAGAACGTCTCAAAGCCCTTTGTCCCATTTTTGAGAGTGGCCTCTGCTTTGGACGAATAATTGTCAAGGACGTAGGTTTCGAGGGCGGAGTTTCCGGAAAGGACGGCGGTGAATTCGCCACCATAGGCACCGGGGTCGCGATAACCCGTCGGCTGGCCATCGCCCTGGGTGTACAAATTGACAGTCAACCCCGCGAATGACTGCGACGCCATCATTACGACTGGCAATCCAATTGCGACCAAAATTTTTGTTGTATGTCTCACGTTATGTTTTCGATTAATTCACCAGACCGTCAGACCACTACTAAATTCCCCTAAAGGGAATGCATACGTTATACGCCAAGAGTGGAAATGAATCTATGGTCTAATGGGACATGTCGGTTCAGTTTTGGGTCAGGCGTAAAGTGGGCGAAAAATCAGGGAAAACCACAAAAAACCGAGGAAAACTGTCGAAAAGATAATCAAACAATTGGGATACGCCATTCGAGGGATGGCACTTTGCCTTATCCCATGCCAGAATCTTCTTGTCGCCAATTCAGCCTGTTGATTTTGGTACTATTGCAAATTTGATGATCAAAAATGGAAAAAATGATGAAAATCTCCATTGGGCTGATTCCGTGAACCGAATTGCGCCGGTCCCGGCAGGGTGGGGGAAAGGCAAAGATTTTGCGGCTCGGCGAACGCGGATTCCAGCAATCATGTAGTCACAAATGTAATAACGTTAAGTGAAATCCCGGCTTCCTGACCACGTTCCGAAAATAACAAACGCGCGACGAAGTCCTAATGAAGATGGGCGCTCCCGCAGGCGGGATCATGGTTCGCAGTGCGAACACGTCCTGACGCCCCGGCACAATGATCTCGAAGCCGGTATTCGGACCCAGGTACATTCGTCGCGCATTGAAAATCTGCCATCATTTGCGGTGGCGGCAACAGAAAGTTATTCACAGGTCTGGCGGATCAAGCCTCGCCCATCACGGTGATCACAACCGTCCGATGACGAGGTTTGACGTCGCATTCCAGATGGAAAATCTGTTGCCACGTACCCAGTAGCAGCTTGCCGTCCTTAATGGGAACCGTGAGTGATGGACCAAGCAGCGTCGCCTGCAGGTGTGAGTGGCCGTTGCCGTCGTGCCAGGCGCGTTCGTGGCCGTAATTCTGGCTTGGCGGAATCAGCTTGTCCAACATCTCCGGCAGGTCTGCTTCAAGCCCAGGCTCAAATTCAATCGTTCCGATGGCGCCGGTGCTGCCGACGTTGAAAATGTGCGCGATGCCGTGGCGCACGTTCGATTCTCTGACGATTCGCGCCACTTCGCCGGCAAGGTCATGCATTTCCCTGTGCCCGCTTGTTTGAATAACGATTTCGCGTTGATAAACCATGCTGTTTTAAACCGGAAGTTCTCAATTATTCGGGTCAACGATATGCAAATCAATCCCCGGCGCGTGGTGCAGGAAAAACTCCAGAACGTCGGGCCGGCTGAATTGCCACCACTTCCGTTCGGTGGTGCCAAGGATGACCAGGTGAACATCGTGCTCCCGGCAAAATTTGAGCAACGCGTCGCAGATATTCTCGCTCTCCAAAACCGTCACACTGCCGCCCAACTCCGTGGCCAGTTGGACGTTTTGGAGGAATTTTCGCTGCACATCCGCGGGAATCCGCATCGGGTCCTCCATTTTGCGCCGGACATAGACGGCAATCCATTCTCGATTCAACCGTCCCGCCAGCCGCGACGCGGCGCGCAACAACCGGGCCGTGGTTTCAGGATTCGTGCTGACAAAGACGGCGATTTTTTCGCTGACGCCCGGGTTTTGGAGCGCACCCGGGCGGGGCCGGCGGTCCAGGGCGCTGGCGGTCTCTCTCAAGGCCAGTTCCCGCAGAGTGTTGAGATTATCTTCCGAAAAAAAGTTTTCCAGCGCCGCCAGCGCGCGGTCTCCCGCATAAATTTTTCCCTGCCGCAGCCGTTCGCGCAGTTCTTCCGCCGTCAAATCCACATTCACGATTTGATCGGCCTCGAGCACAAACCGGTCGGGTACCCGCTCACGCACGTCCACACCCGTCGCCCGCAGAATGGTGTCGTGCAGGCTTTCGAGATGCTGAATATTCAACGCGGTGATGATGTTGATGCCCGCCAGCAGCAAATCGTGGACTTCCAGGTAGCGTTTTGGATACGGCGAGCCGTCCACGTTGGAGTAAGGCAGCTCGTCAATGATGCAAACCGTTGGGTATCGTTTGAAAATCGCCTCGATGTCGAGCACCTCCACAGTGCTGTTGCCGTGCGGAACACTTTTGCGCGGGATGATTTCCAGGCCCTCCAACAACGCCTCGGTTTCCGCCCGCCCATGCGTTTCTATCCAGCCGATGACCACGTCCACGCCGGCTTTTTTGAGGCGATGCGCTTCTTCAAGCATGGCGTAGGTTTTTCCGACGCCAGCCGCGTGGCCGAGATAAATCTTGAGCTTTCCGAGCCGGCTTTTTTCAATCAGCCGCAGGAAATCTTCCGGCCTGGGTCGCGCGGGCGCATCCATGCCCGCCAAGAAACTATTTTTGTCCGAGCTGGTCGAGCGCGAAGTTCAACGTCATCACGTTCACCCGCGGCACGCCGAATATGCCCAGGTCGCGACCGTCCGTGTTTTGCTCCACAATTTTGCGCACCTGGTCTTCGGTCATGCCGCGCTGCCTGGCCACGCGCGGAATCTGCAATTCGGCGTTGGCCAGGCTAATGTCCGGGTCCAGGCCGCTGGCGGATTCGGTTACAGCGTCGGCAGGCACGGGCGCGTTTGTGGGCATGTTATTATCCGCGCGGTAGGCCGCGATATTCGCCGTGATGTTGGCAACCAGGTTGGACGACGTCGGGCCGAGATTGCTGCCGCCGGAACTGGTGGGGTCATAGCCGTTGTTTCCCGCCGCGGATGGCCGGGGGTGGAAATATTTTTCGCCGGTAAAGTTTTGGCAGAGCAGCTCCGAGCCGTAAACCACGCCGGACTTGCCCACCAGCAAACTCCCGTTGGCTTGGTGCGGGAACATCAGTTGTCCCAGGACAAAGACAATGAGCGGGTAAATGCAGCAGCCAACGATGGCAAAAACAATGGTCGCGATAATCGAGCGTCCGAATTCAGCAAGGATGGTTTTCATAAATTTAAGCGAGATGCAAGCCGGCGATGACGAGGTCAATGAGCTTGATGCCGATGAACGGCAGAATGATGCCCCAAACGCCGTAAATCAGCAGGTTGCGGCGCAGGATTTGCGCCGCGCCCAAGGGGCGGAATTTTACGCCGCGCAGCGCCAGCGGAATCAAGGCGATGATGATGAGCGCGTTGAATATCACCGCGCTCAAAATTGCGCTGTTGGGACTGTGCAATTTCATGACGTTCAGCGGAGCAATGACTGGGAACGTCGCCATCAGCATCGCGGGAATAATCGCGAAGTATTTCGCGACGTCATTGGCGATGCTGAAGGTGGTCAACGAGCCGCGGGTGATGAGCAATTGTTTTCCAATTTCAATGATTTCAAGCAACTTGGTCGGATTGCTGTCCAAGTCCACCATGTTGCCGGCCTCTTTGGCCGCCTGCGTGCCCGTATTCATGGCTACGCCCACGTCCGCCTGGGCGAGCGCGGGCGCATCGTTCGTCCCGTCGCCAATCATCGCAATCATCCGGCCCCCTTGCTGTTCCTGGCGAATGAGGGCGAGTTTGTCTTCCGGTTTGGCTTCGGCGAGAAAATCATCCACGCCGGCCTCGCGGGCGATGGCGGCGGCCGTCAGCTTGTTGTCGCCGGTTATCATCACGGTGCGGATTCCCATGGCGCGGAAACGCTTGAACCGGTCGGAGAGGCCGCCCTTGACGATGTCTTTCAAATGCACCAC